>JAITTG010000097.1 GCA_031287095.1 Candidatus Parendomicrobium reticulitermitis
TGCGGATAATCTATCACAATAAACCGCCAAAAGTGGAAATGTCTGAGTGCAAATATATAAATCTCTATATTAAGCAAACCGCAAGCATACCCAAAAGAGCGCAAGTTTTACAAGAATGGCATAGACAAGAACTCAAAAATATTTTACAGCCGCTTATAGCAAAATGGGAATCTTTGATAAGTGTTAAGGCAAGTTGTTGGGAAGTAAAAAGAATGAAAACATTGTGGGGTAGCGCCATATACGCAAAAGAAAATTGCTTTTCAATTTGGAATTGATAAAAAAACCGTTCCATTGCATAGAATATGTAGTAGTCCACGAATCCATCTATTAGAAAGGCGGCGCAATGCTCATTTTAAATCTCTGTTAAATAAAAAAGCGCCAAATCAAAAAAAATTAAACAAATTTATTGTATAGAGCAGGGACGGACGAGTTTAAAATCCGCCCCTACGATACGCGCGCAATTGACAGAACTATTTCGCAATAAATGACAAGCGCAAAAAGTGTTGATAAATAGCATATATTTGTTATTTACCCTACAAATTTTTCAAAAACATTCCATAAGATTATCAATTGTAAAACATATTGAAAAATCAATGTTTTTTATCATATTGTTTTTGTTATGTTAAGTAGTTTTTATAGGAAATTGAGGCGGTTGTGCATAACTTGTGAATAACAAATATAAAACTCGTCAAAAATCTCATAAAAAATTGTGAATTATATCAATTGATATATCTTCAATTGATTCTATATATTCGTAGGGGCAGACCCATGTGTCTGCCCTACAAATCAAATCCCAATCGCTAATACGAAAGTTTTGCAATATTGTGGAAAACTGATAAAATTCGCTTATGTCAATAGAAATAAACAATGAATTTAAAGAAGCCCTTGCCTTAATTTCGCAGACCGATGATTGCGTATTTGTTACGGGCAATGCGGGGACGGGCAAAACCACATTTTTACACCACTATATTACCCGCGCGCAAAAAAAAACCGTTGTTTTGGCGCCTACCGGCGTGGCGGCTCTTAATGCAGGCGGAGAAACTATTCATTCCTTTTTCAAATTCAAGCCTGATATCACCATTTCTAAAATCAAAAAGAAAAAACTCAAAGATGATTCTATTTACAAAAAGGTTGAGACCATTATCATAGATGAAGCCTCAATGCTGCGTTGCGACCTGCTTGATTGTATAGACCGCTTTTTGCGCATCAACAGAGACGCTTATAAATCGCCTTTTGGCGGGGTTCAAATTGTTTTTATTGGGGATTTGGAGCAATTGCCGCCTGTCGTTAAAAGGGAAGAAGAGCATATTTTCAATTCATATTATCAAAGTCCTTACTTTTTGAGCGCTTTCGCTTTGAGAGATTGTTTATTTCATACCGTTGAATTAAAAAAAATATATAGACAACAAGACCAAAACTTCATCTCGCTGTTAAACAGAATTAGAAATGCCAACGCAGATGACGACGATTTGCGTTTGCTCAATAAAAAAGTCTCAAAAAATCTCTTGAGTCAAGAGTCCTTCTTAAAAACTCATTCTATCGCTCTCCATCATTGCGGGCTTGACCCGCAATCTCCGCCCGCAAATGAGATTGCAGGTCTTACCCGCGATGGCGGCAAAAACTGTCCGCAAGATATGCCCATATATCTAACCACTACCAATAAAAAAGCCTCTTGGATAAATCAACAATATCTATCTAAAATCAAAGAGCCGACTTTTGAGTTTTTAGCAAAATCTGACGGCATAGACGAAACAAGAAGAGATATGCCTGCTGAATTTCAACTCATTATAAAGAAAGGCGCGCAAGTGATGATGTTAAATAATGACAAGGGCAACAGATGGGTTAATGGCAGCATAGGCATTGTGGAAAGTATAGAAAAAGCGGGAGATAATGCTTTTATTAGAGTGAAATTTGCCAATGAGCGGGTGGAAACGGTGAGTCCTTATGAATGGGAACTCTTTAAATATAAGTGGAATGTCCAATTGCAGCAGATAGAAACAGAAAAAGCCGGCTCTTTTACCCAATACCCATTAAAACTTTCTTGGGCAGTAACCATACATAAAAGCCAGGGCAAAACTTTTAACAATATAATAGTGGATATGGAATACGGCGCTTTCGCGCCCGGACAATTATATGTAGCGCTAAGCCGATGCCGCGCTCTTGAAGGCATAAGTTTAGCAAGAGCGCTAACAAGGCGGGATATTATAAAGGCAAATTATTAATAATGTAGAGACGCGCTATATGCGCGTCTAAAATTACAAGCATAAAACAGAAAAAAGCCGTCAAATTTTCATAATCTGACGGCTTTTTGTTTATCTATAATAAACTTCTTGCGCAACCGATATACAAAGAATGTAAGAGTATAGGTATTGTCATTATGCGATAACGGAGACTGCGCGCGAAGCCGCAAACCTTTTTGGCGAGTTTGAAACCCACCCATACAAGTTTCGGCTTTTTGGGTTTTTTGTCGTTGTCTTTGTAGTTTTGCGCTACTTGCATGGTCGTTGCCGTTATTTAAGGAAAGAGCGCTCACATCTTACGCCCGCCGCCAGACACGCGCTCTTTATTCATCGCGCGGCGGCTGCAACTTGCGAGAAGCCTTTGCCGTTTATTTTGATTGATTGATAAATATCTACTTTTTAATTATACTCGGCGCAATAGTTCAAAATAGAACTATAAAACAATCCCAAAGGAGGGATATATGAAGTTTTTAGAAAAAATCAGCGCGGCAGTTGGTAAGTATATGGCTATTATAGTCATTGTTATCGGCGCGGTCGCTTTGTTTTCGCCGTCAACGCTTGCTTGGATTAAAACAAGTTGGGTCAACACTTTGCTTAGTATAGTGATGTTTGGTATGGGGCTTACGCTTAAGGCTTCGGATTTTAAAGTTGTTTTCTCTCAACCGAAAGCCGTTGTCGCGGGCATTCTTGCCCAATTTACTATGATGCCCTTGATTGCTTTTGCATTAGTGCATATTTTCGCTTTACCTTTAGAACTTGCCATAGGCGTAATTTTAGTGGGATGCGCTCCCGGTGGAACTTCCTCCAATGTTATGACATACTTGGCAAAAGGCGATGTCGCCCTTTCCGTAGGGATGACTGCCTGCACAACTTTGCTTGCCCCCATTATGACGCCCGCCCTAACATATTTGCTTGTAGGGACGGCAATAGATGTCAATTATATAGGTATGTTTATATCCATAGTAAAAGTTGTGGTAATACCAATCGCTTTGGGTATTATATGCACGCATTTGTTTAGCAAAACCACTTCTCAACTCACAAAAATTCTGCCCCTTGTTTCTGTTACCGCTATTGTGATGATAGTTGCGGCAGTGGTGGTTGTAAATTCTGCCAAAATTTTGACAAGCGGTTTATTGATAGGTTTTGTTATTATACTTCACAATTTGTTTGGATACGGCGCAGGCTATATGATAGCGAAAGTTTTGAAAATGAATCAAGCGAGGTGTAATACTATTGCCATAGAAGTGGGTATGCAAAATTCTGGTCTTGCAACCACTCTTGCAATCACTCACTTTGCGACAATGCCTCTTGCCGCCATAGCGGGTGCTCTATTTAGCGTTTGGCACAATATATCAGGCTCAATAATTGCAAATCTAATGGCATTAAGAGCAAGCAAAGCGGCAAAACAATAATACACTCGGTATTAACTTAAAAACCCCCTATCGCCATTACAGCGATAGGGGGTTTTTAAAATGGCAGGGGCAGACTTGCGTTTGCCCGCTTTTATATCGTAGATATGCCAAAAACCCAATCTGGGACAAGCAAAACAAATTTTGGAAAGAATATACAGATTGAAACTACGGCTAAGATCGCAATTAAAAACGGGATTTCATGTCTTGCCGTTTCTTCTACCGGACATTCTAATATGGACGATACTGCAAAAAGCGATACGCCTACAGGCGGCGTCACTATACCGCTTGTGACAACTGTCATCATAATGATGCCGAAATGCACAGGGTCAACTCCGATTTGTTTTACCACAGGCAATAATATGGGGGTTAAAATCAAGGCTATGATTGTCGTCTCCATAAACATTCCGCATACAACCAAAAGCAAAACTATCATCAACAACATAAAAATCGGCTGGCTCGTTATGCCTAAAAGACCGTTTGCTATTTGCAAGGGAAGTTGTTCATACACTACGCCGTAACCGAAAATCCCCGACAACGCTATTATAAACATTATGACGGCTATATCTCTGCTTGAATCTATAAGGGATTTAATAAAACTTTTAACCGTCAATTCTTTATATACAACAGCCCCTATAACGAGAGCGTAAACTACTGCAAAAGCTCCTGATTCCGAAGGCGTCATAATACCGAAACGAATAAATAAAATAAGCAAAATAGGAAATAGCAAAGCCCATATACCTTCAATCAAGGCTTTAAAAATGTCTTTTAGGCTTGACATTTTCTCGTTTTCCGGCTTATACCCTCTTTTGCGGGAAGTTATAGTCACAGCTATCATAAGGAAAATCATCATAAGAATACCCGGCAATATGCCTGCGGCAAATAATCTTCCTATGGAAACTTCTCCCACAGAGCCGTAAATAATTAAACCCATACTAGGCGGTATAGTCGCCACAATAAGCCCCGCCACAGCATTGATTGCCGCGGCAAAACCTCTTGCATATCCTTTTTTGACCATATCGGGACCTAAAATTCTCGCCTGCATAGCGGCATCGGCTGTGGCAGAGCCGGACACGCCGCCCATAAGAGTAGCAAGCACGCAAGAAACTTGGGCGAGATTTCCATACATGTGTCCTGTTACGACATTTGCAAGTTTGATTAACCTTTTTGTTATGCCTGTATTATTCATCAGATTGCCCGCAAAAATAAAAAGCGGTATGGCAAGCATAGTAAAAGATTGAGTTGTGGAAAGAGCTTTTTGGACTACTATAGTCATCGGGATTTCCGGATTGATTAAGAAAAAAGCAAAGCCTGAAATACCGATTGCAAAAGCTATAGGCATACCGAGCAAAAGAAAAATTAAAAATAAACAGATTACAAGACCCATATTAATTCCTCCCCCATTGTTTGGCGGGCTTTCTAATATCTTCTATTATTTGTATCACTTGCGATATAATCATAAAAAGCGAGCATAACGGAACAGCCAAAGTGCACCAAGCGTAAGAAACAGGCAAAGTTTGAAAAAGTCTTTTTGTCGTTTCAAGGCAAAGCGGTATGCCGAACCTAACTAAAACCAAAAGAAAAATGAGAATAATGAAAGCAAACATAAGTCCAATAAATTTTTGGATTTTTCCGGGAAATTTCACAACAAACATATCCACATTGACAAGTTTTCTTGACCTAATAGCAATATCTCCGCCCAAAAACACTTCCCAAGCAAAAAACAGCATGGATACATCCATAGCCCAATTTATGGGGGTTCCCGCTGTGCGCGCCATAGCGGAAGTAAAAACCAAAACAGTGATAGCCGCAAGCAAAAAGCCTGCAAGAACCTCTTCTGCCTTACAAAATTTGTTATAGATATTTTTCATATTTGCGTCTCCATAGAAAAATCCCCGCCTTCACTTAAATCAACTGAACTCTCTTACTACCGTCTGCGAACTTTGTCCGCAGGCGGCGGCAAAAAAGTTTAGTTAATCCGAGCCTCCTTAAAGGCGGGGACTTAAATTGATTATTTTTTCCCTATTTCTTTATAGATTTGATCTCTGAGTTTATCATAGCCGAGTTTTTTATACGCGCCTTCAACAGCGGCTTTAAAAGGAGCAAGGTTAGGCTTTATAATTGTTATTCCGGCTTTTGCCATATTTGCTTCCAATTCTCCGCCTGCTTTTTCTACCGCTCTTGCATTAGCCGCGCCTGCTTCTTGGCAAGAGTCTATCAAGAGTTTTTGGTCTTCGGCAGACAAAGTCTGGAAGAATTTCTCGCTGATAATTATGCCGTTAAGAAGTTGGAAATGGTCGGTTTTGACTATATACTTAGTCACTTCAAAAAGTTTAGCGGGATAAGCGGCTGTCGCTTGAGCTTCTACGCCTTCAATAGCGCCGGACTGTATAGCGTTATAAGAATCGCCCCAAGACATGGAAATTGGAGTTGCGCCCATAGCGCGGACGCTTTCTGTGCATACTGGAGAACCAATCGTTCTGATTCTTTGTCCTTTCAAATCTGCGGGACTGTTGATGGGCTTATTTACATAAAAGTCGCGGGGACCGTCATAAAAATTAAAAGCGAGAATTCTGATACCATTCTTTTGCGCCAATTCTTTTGACCAATTGGCAAAACTTGCGCTCTTTGTCACAGCCAAACATTCATCATAATTGTCCGCGAAAAATCCCATCATAAGAATACCCATATCTTTTACATAGTTGCTCATTCTTGCAGAATCTGTCAAAAGAGCAATGGGTCCGCCCTGCGTCGCTTGTTCAATAACATCTTCGTCGCTGCCTAATTGATTTGAAGTGAAAATTTGCACTTCAAGCCGTCCGTTTGACCGTTCTTTTACCAATCTTGAAAATTCAGCAAGTCCTTTATAAAGGACTGTTCCATCGCCTTGAGAATAACCAAGTTTAATTACTGTGGCTTTCTTTTTGGCTCCGCCGCAAGCGATAAGGCTAACGGCAATTACAGCTGCAAACGCCAATACCAATACTTTTTTCATTTTTTCCTCCCTAATAAAATCATAGCGCTTTGCGCTATGTGTTTGGGTTTATATCATTTTATAGTATTTTTTCAAAACGGAGAGAAGCAACGGCAACGGCTTCTTCAAGTTTTGCAAAGAGAGTTTAACAGCAACGATCGCGCAAGGAGCGCAAAACGGCAATAGCAAAAACTTCTCGCAAGTCGAGAAATCTGTTGCTGTTATTTTGTTTTCGGCGTCATTTTTAAATGATTTGATAAAATGGCGCTTTGCGCCGTTAATCTTTAAATTGTAAGGATTTTTTTACTAAGGCTTCTAATGATTGGGTTTGGGTTTCGTCATAAGCGGCATTGACGGCGGCGCGGGCTTGCGGGTCTTTGTAGCCGAGGGCTACTAATGCCGATATGGCTTCTTCTATCAATTGATTTGAGCCTTTGTTGATATTAGACCACTTTTCTTCGCCCAAAACGCTTACTTGGGCGATTTTGTCTTTTAACGCTGCTATGAGTTTGTCCGCTGTGGGCTTTCTAAAACCGAAAATGGTGTTTAACATAGCGGCATTTTTGGAAGAAACGGCAGTTTTAAAGTCTGCAAAAGATTTGGAAATTTTGTCTATATATTCCATCGCTTTTTTTGCGCCTGTGGAAGGGACTTCGTCTTTTATAAGCAAATACATATCTCTTTCTTCATTAGTTAAAAATCCGTAAAGATTGATAACTCCCCCATACATACCCGCAACAGCCTCCACTATAAAAATTTTCACAGCCATTCCTTCTTGCGGCAATTTGGAAAGCATTGAAATAGAAACCGCTATTTTATAGCCGATTCCAGCCGCCTCTACAATGATATTGTCCGGCGATTTTTCTTTTAAAGTTCCGTTGATATAATCTATCATTTTGTCCTCTCTATTTTGAATTCTTATCGGAGACGCCGATTAACTCGTTTGCGAAAATTTTTGAGAATTTTTTCGTCAGGCGGGGCGTCGGTTTCCTCAAATACCCATCCATATTTGAAGGGTCTGACAACGAAGCATGGCGAAAAAATAGCAAAAGATTACAAATTCGAGTTAATCAGCGTTTCCTATAGTCCATCAAAGTTCTTGCATCTATATAATATTTTTGCATACGGCTAAATTCTTTAGCGATGGCGACGCGGGTCTTTTCTGCAAATTTTGAACTTTTTGAATCTCGAGTTACTCTTGCAAGCAATTCGCCCATCATTTTGAGCGCTTCGTTTAAATCGCCCAAAATTTCTGTCAGAAGCGCGGCATTATATCCTGCGGCATAATTGCTCGTTTTTTTATAAACAGTATTGTAAATTTGTAAGGCGGCTGCATAATTTTTAGCATCTATAAGTTTTAGCGCGTCTTTCATTGATGGATCTTTTTTCTTCATTGTATCATCCATCAATTTGCGTTTTTCAATGTCTGTCCAAGGGACGAGTTCGCGATACATTTTTGATAATTGTTCTTTGACAATACTAACGCCCATATCTTCCGCGCTTATAAGTCTGCGGGCGCTATCTTCCCTAGCGCTTTTATACCCTGATTTCTTTACCGTATATAAAATTTCTCTATTTTTTGCTCTTATAAAACGATAATTGAAGTCTAAACGGACATCCCTTGAGTCATATCTTGTAGTCACTTTTTTATATGACCCATCGGACTGCTTTTCATTAGTAGTTGTTTCATGGGTATTTACAGTACTTTCTATATTGCTTAATTCGCCGACAATAAAAACATCGACAAATTTATAATAATCTTGCGTATCGACGCCGACAAGAGATTCTGAGTCTATCAAGGCATAAACTCCCGTATTGATAATCGCAGATGACATTTCCTCAACAATAGCCTTTCTAATAAGTTTTGTACCTACTCCCTCATGATGAGAAACCGAGCTACGGTCTCCCCAAAAAAGAAACCCGAGTATATTGGAAATAATCATAGGATCATATCCCGTCTTAGTAAAATCTTCAAACGGAATTACGGCAACCTTTTTAACTCCCCGCATATCCGCAATAGGCGGATGCTCAACGCTTACTTTTATGGTAGTAGCGCAAGAAGAAAATGTAAAACCAAGAAAAAATAAAATCAAAATTTTATAGATGATTTTCATTATTTTCCCATTCCTTTTTAATCGAATGTTTTAATCTTATCATAAAACTTGCTCATATAGAAATTATAAATCTGCAATTAAAATCAAATAAGAAATAGGCAATTGCCGCTATATGGACAAAAAAGACGCGCCTTTTTAGAGGCGCGTCTTTTTTATTTTATATTGTATGTCTATTTAAAAATGCTTATTATTTGTATCGTTTCGTATATTGTTTTATTCTATGGACGGCATTTTCTTGTAGATTATAATAGTAGAGCGGGATGTCGTTTTCGTGAAATACGCCTAAAGGAAAATATGCTCTTGAGGCTTTGGGAGAACTGAATTTTTCTCTATCAACCGTTGAGCAAATAATAACGCCTCTTTTATTATCTATTTTTGCGTCGGCAAGATGAGAGACTACTTCAAAAGAGCCGTCTGCGTTGGCTATTATTGAGCCGAGATTTTGGCTTGCCGGGGCAGTTTCTTGCGTAGTTTTCCAACTAATTGGATTGATAGTAACAGCATTGGGTATAGACATTGTGTTTACGCCGTCCACTACCGGCGCCTCTGTATTATAAGATATTACTACGCCTATATCGTCTGCGTTTTGGGCGGGTTTGACATGAGGATTTTGGACATAATCTTCTTTTCTCATTGGAACGCCTATGGCATAAGCGGCGACCATCCTTTTATAGACTTCGGGATGGGCTTTCATATAGTCAAATAGAATCTCTCTTATCATAATAGAGCCTTGCGAATGTCCCGCTAAAATGAAAGGTCTGCCTTGATTGTAATGCTTTATATAATAGTCAAAAGCGGCAATGATGTCAGTTTTTGGGACGCCTTGGAAATATTTTAGCGCCCCCAAAATGCCTTCCGCGCCTTTTGTATGCTTGAAAGCAAAGGAAGCGTCCAATTGCCTATAATATGGAGCATAAATAGCGCCAGCTTGCCAAAAAGCAGAGGCGCGCGTGTGTAAATAGTATTTAGCCCATTTGCGCATTTCTGCATTATTTATATCCGCTATCGGATATCCGCCATTAGCCCGCCAAGAAGTAGGATAAATAAAGAAAATGTCCGCTGTTGTTGAAATTGTCTTGGGTAGCGCGAGCCAATTGTCTGCTTTGGAATAATCCATAGCGATGATTTTATCGCCGCCTATTGGAATGCTGAAAGTTTCAGCCGCTCTGACAAACATCGCCCAAAAAAATAAAACCAATACAATAAAAACGAATTTGTTTAACATTTGCTCCTCCTTTGCAACCGACTTGTTATTTATAGCATTTTCCTATTTTAACTTGAAATAGTCCTCCCTATATTTTTTAACATAACTCGTTGAATAATCATTGCCAAATCATTTAAAAATGCCCCTGAAAACAAAATGATAACAACAGATTTCTAGTAAGTTTCGCAAGTTTCAGAAATGCAAGTAACGCAAAACGACAAAACTAACGCTGTTTCTTTTGTCTTTGCTTTTGCCGTCTATTCTCCTTTCTCTTCATCGTTTTGTCGTTCGTTGACAAAAGCATTTTGATTGTAGTAGTATGGTTGCAAATCCAAAGTTTAGTTTTGGATTTGCAATGTTGACTATGGGGGGTAAATAAGATGTATTTAAAACGAGGTATAGAAAAACAGATAGCGGCTTCAATAAAAAATTTTCCCGTCACTGCAATAACTGGTCCGCGCCAATGCGGAAAATCAACTCTTGCAAAGCATTTAATGCAAGAATTTAAAAATACTATTTATCTTGATTTGGAAAGACCTCGCGATTTGGCTAAGTTAAACGACGCCGAATTATTTTTAACGGCAAATAAAAATAGTCTGATCTGTATTGATGAAATACAGAGAAAACCTGAGATTTTCCCGCTAATTCGTTCTTTGGTTGACGAGTGGGATAGAAACGGTTGTTTTATAATATTGGGGTCGGCTTCAAGGGATTTGCTTAAACAATCTTCGGAAACTTTGGCGGGGCGCATATCATATAAAAGGCTGACGCCGTTTTTGTTTGACGAGTTAAATAATATCTCCATAGAAAAATATATATCTTGCGGGGCATTTCCAAAAAGCATACTGTCTAAAAGTTATGAAACTTCTTTTGAATGGAGAGAGAATTTTATAACTACATTTTTAGAAAGAGACTTATTGCAATGGCAGTATTTTACTCCAACAACAATGCAGAAACTTTGGAAAATGTTGGCTTTTACCAATGGTCAGACTGCAAATTATTCTCAACTTGCAGGCTCTTTAGGAATTAGCGATACTTCGGTTAAAAATTATATAGATTTATTATCAAGCGCATATATGATTGAAGTAACGCCTCCGTATTTTTCAAACTTGGGCAAAAGACTTGTAAAAGCGCCAAAAATTTATATTTCGGACGCCGGCATAACTGCGGCGCTGCTCAATGTTTCGTCTTTTAGCCAATTGGCGGGGCATCCTTCTATCGGGGCTATATGGGAAAGCGTTGTTCTTGCAAATATTAAAGGATGGTATCCGAATGCGCAGGTTTATCATTATAGGACATCGTCTCAATCTGAAATGGATTTTGTGATTGAAATTAAAGGTAAAATTTTTGCCGTTGAATGCAAGGCAAGCCATTCTCCGATATTATCAAAAGGCAGTTATTTTGCAATAGAAGATATCAAACCGCTTAAAACTTTTGTCGCCATCCCATTTGAAGATAATTGGAATATAAAAGAAAATATAAAAGTAGTTTCTTTGACAAATTTAAAAAAAGAGTTTGCGCAGGCGCTGTCTGCTGATTTATGAAATATCTGTCATTACGGCAATATGCAGGCTCAACTCCGTTGCATAGTCCATTTAAAAGTTCATTATTGCCGAATGTCCTTGTCGAGAATCCATTTTCCAATTCGTCATTCCCGAATGCATCTATCGGGAATCCACTTTTAGCAGACAATCATTGTCATTCAATCGCTTTGCGGTTAAACTTGGATTCCCGACAAAGGCGCTCGGGAATGACGGCAAGAGGCAAAACTGCCTCGTTATTTGTAGGTTTGGGTTTTGTCATTGCATACATGACCAATGTTTATGTCGTCAATTGCGGGCTTGTTTGTGTTGTTGCGGGCTTGACCCGCAATCTCCGTCGTTTTCTTTTTTCCATTATCCTCAATCGTCTCCTAAACTCCATCATCGCCGAAAAAAGCGTCATTCCCGAGCGTTTCTGTTGGGAACGGGAATCCGCTTTCGCCATTGTTTTTTTAACTTGGATTCCCATAACAACTTTCGGCAATGACGGACAAAATGTTTTTACCATCTTTTCAAGCAGACTGACGACAATTTTCTTAACAAATTAGCAACGCTTTCCACAATGACAAGCCCGCTTTCGCGCAGACGGGCTCTGTTTGCGCATAATGACAATACCTACATTCTTATATTCTTTGTATATCAGTTATGCAAGAGGTCTAATAAACGCCGATTAATTTTCCGCGTAATGCGGCGCGATATTTGAGATGGGCAGACACATGGGTCTGCCCCTACGGATATGACTTTTGAAATTATTTTGATGATTTGTTTTAGAATTAAATTTATGAGCGATACTTGTATTGTTTCTCTATTTGTTAAACTTGCGGGGGGGGGGGGGGGTGTAGTATCGGAGATAAAAAATGGAAAATGATTATTCACAAATACAAAATTTGGGTCGTTTATGTTGATTTGGGGTTGGTTGTTTATCATAATTTGCTTAATCTCCTTTTGAAGTTTAATATATTGATTTGAGACGCGCGTATAGCGCGTCTCTACAAAATCTATTTATATAACACTGCTCATTTCATACAATTCGTGCGGAGCAATGTCTTGACCATTTGCCCACTTTATACCTGCGCCATTGGGCAATGAACGCGCAGTTTTAAAATATCTTTCATCTCTTAATTGCTCATACCAAGAACCGCTTATATATGGCGCAACATCAAAGATTCTTGTTTCGCCCGTATCATAAAACAATTTCAATTTATAAGATGAAAGGGGTTCAACTTGTAAAATTTTAGGCTGCAACATATAACTGCTCCTATTTTAAGGGGTCTATTTTAAAATATTGCTCTCCATTGGATAACAATTTCCAATTAACCGATAAATCTTCTTTATGAGTTTCAAGCCAAGCAAGAAGCAATTTCATTTTTGCCTGCGCAATATTACCTTCAAGGAGTTCTCCCTCAAGACTAACTACCGCTTCATCTCCAGAATATTCAGCATGAACATAAGGCTTATTATGTTTGGCTGTATTTTCTTTATACATTCTAACGATAATTCCATAAAACATTGAGATTATAGGCATTGCATCCTCTTTTATCTAATACTTTTTTGTTTTGGATTGACGAGATAATATCAAAAAGCGGTTTAAAAGACAACGGCGGCGCGGCGGCGATTGCTTCTGCTAATTATGAGTATTCAAGAGAGACGACTTGAAACGAAGCGCCTTATATGTTATATATTTCTAATATAATGCGTTAGATAATCATAAAGTTATATGTTAGATTTGCAAGAAATATATAGCGGAGGATTTATGAAAAACTTTATTGAAAGGAAACTTGTTAAAAATGTAAGCGGGGGTTTAGAAGATATTGAAGCGGTTTTTATAAATGGACCGCGCCAATCTGGAAAAAGCGCTTTTGCGGAAAATTTTGGGAACAATTATCAAAGCGTCTACTATATCACCTATGACGATGTTTCTGTGAGATATTCTGAAATAAATTCTCCAGGTCAAACATTTGCAAGTATTGAAGAAGGTCTGATAATTCTTGACGAAATTCAATATGTGCCCAATTCTTTTTTATCAATAAAAAACAAAATAGACGATATTAGACGCAAAAAGCAAAAAGTTAAATTTTTATTGACAGGTTCTGCCGATATTATGCTTTTGCCAAAACTTACAAACGCTCTTGTCGGCAGAATGTATTGCCAAACTATGCTGCCTTTTTCCGCCGCTGAAATTTTAAACGCCGCGGGAACATTTATTGACAAAATGTTTAAAGGCGGAGTTGATATAACTAAAAGATATTCAAAAGTTGATATTGCAAAAATTATTTCTAAAGCCACTTTTCCGAAATTATCTTTAGAAATCAAAAATAAAGCCCAGTGGTGCGGCAATTATATTTCTGCTTTGATTGAAAGAGATATTAGAGCGCTGTCCGACATTGATAAAATAGAGATTCTTACTCAACTGCTTTTTATTCTTGCTAACCGAGTTGGAAATCTTATAAATGATGCGGACATTGCTATCGCCGTAAAACTTTCTCAACCGACTGTCAAAAGGCATAGAGCTTTGTTAAACGGCGTATTTTTAACATTTCTACTAAATCCATGGTTTAAAAAATTGGAAAAACGCTTTATAAAAACGCCCAAAATTTATTTTCATGACGCTATGCTTTTATGCCGCATTCTTGGATTTGCCCCAGACGAAATTGAAAAGCAAAGACCTGAAATTTTTGGTTTTATTCTTGAAAATTTTGTTGCAACGGAATTAAACAAACAACTCGCTCTTATGAATGAGGCAAAACTATATTTTTTTAGAACAAGCGACCAAAAAGAAATAGACTTTTTAGTAGAGAAACAAAACGGAGATTTGATTGCTATTGAAGTAAAAGCGGCAAACACTGTATTTCCAATAGATTTTAAACATATAAAATTCTTGCAAGAATCCCTTCCTGAAAATTTTATCAAAGGCATTGTGTTGTATCGCGGAGATAAGGCGCTCAAATTCGGAGATAATCTATATGCGCTTCCGATTTC
Organism: Candidatus Parendomicrobium reticulitermitis; assembly: GCA_031287095.1. Lineage (GTDB taxonomy): Bacteria > Elusimicrobiota > Endomicrobiia > Endomicrobiales > Endomicrobiaceae > Parendomicrobium > Parendomicrobium reticulitermitis. The sequence goes on from JAITTG010000097.1 coordinate 14,462, forward strand.
TGCTTTGTGGGAATTGTAGCAGGGAAAGAAGAAGAAAAGGAAGCAAGAATTTTAGCATGAGAAGAGAAGTTTCACTTTGCGCCGCCCTTACTCCTCAAAAGATGAGGAAAACACATTTTTGCAATCGCTTTAAAAAGTAAATCTATTATCAACCCCAAAATACCGATTGCTATTATGCCTGCAAAAACTATGTCTGATCGCATAAAACTTTCGGCATTTCTTATCATATAGCCCATACCGCTGGCGGCGGCTAACATTTCCGCGCCGATTAAGGCTCTAAAACTATATCCCATGCCAAGCTGCATTCCCGTAAAAATTACTGGAAATGCGCAGGGACGGCTGATATGCCAAAAGATTTTTATTTTTGAGAATTTAAAAGATTTGCCTACTTCTATCAGTTTTTTGTCCACGCTTTCCACAGCATTAGCGCAATTCATAAAAATTGGAAAAAAAGCGGCTGTTATAATAAGAGCGATTTTGCTCGCTTCTCCTATGCCGAAAACCAAAATTAAGACAGACAAAAAAGCAAGCGGCGGAATGTGGCGGATAAATTCTAGAGCGGGATATAAATAAGTTTGCAAAGATTTGATATTGCCGTATAAAATTCCCAAAGGCGCGGCAATCATAAAAGAAATCGCAAAACCTATAAAGATGCGGCTAATACTTGCAAAGATATTTGCAAAAATCGTCCCATCGCCGATTGAAGAAATAAGATAAGCGAAAACCGCAGACGGAGGCGGCAGCAAATAAAGATTGACCAAATTAAATTGCGTCAAGACTTGCCATAAAAGCAAAATTATAATGGGAAAAATTAAAGGCTTGATGAATTTCATAGTTCTTTTATTTTACCATTTGTTAATATGAGCGCAAAAAAGCCACGCTGAGTTTTTAGAACTCGGCGCGGCTTTAAGGAAATATAGGATAAAATTCTATTTCAATGCCTTTAATGGCTAACAACAAAGGCTTGAAGAACGGCATTTTATGGATTCGGCAACTTTGCGCACAATGTCCATCTATTTTTATGTGCGGTTGTGCAAAGAAGCAATTTTGTGCAGACAGGCGGGGTTGAAACCCGCCCCTACAAGGGTTTTGGATTTGCCGCCTTTTCTCTTTTCTAATTGTCGGTCGATTTTGTCGTTCGTCGTTTATTCTTGCCATTCCCGTTTGGGTTCACTGCTCGTCCAGCGGGCAGGTTTTCAACCCACCCGCTATTACAAAATACAAAAAATAAACGGGAAGATATTGCCGCGCGCTCTACCTAAAATTTGCATTTCTACATGTTTTTTGATATTATTCGCTCATTCCAAATAGGAAAGTCAAGGAAATAAAGAAATCTTTAAATGATAAACAGTGATTTTTTATTTTCAACAATGTCCTATACGATGCCGCATAGTGGCGCGCGAATGCCTATATTTTTGCATTTAGATAAATTTTTACCCCAAACCTTAAACATACTGAAAAATCAAGCAGTTTTTTATTATACACAAAAATGGCTTTCAGCATTTTGCTGATAGATTTTTTTGTTTTTGGGAATCTCTCTGTTAATATAAAATTCTTTATTCCCCTTTTTTCTTCTTCCATAGGAGAAGGGTAAGAAAAAAAGAGACAAATTGAGGTGTAAGAAGGACGCAAGGAGAATGTTAAGACTCAAAGATTTTAAATCGGTTTGATATTTTCCGATTTAATAATCTGTCGTTAGAATTAAATATCAAATAACAAAAAGGAGAAACAAATGAAGAAAGTAGCGGCAGTATTAGTTGGTTTGGCAATTGCAATGAGCGCATCAAGCGCATTTGCGCAACTTCCAAAAGTTCCAACCGCAGATTCAGTGAAAGCAGGAGCGGCTGACAAAGCGGCAGACGCCAAGAAAGCGGCAGCAGACAAGGCGGCAGATGCTAAGAAAGCAGCGACAGACAAAGCAAATGCGACGGCAGACGATGCAGCGGCAAAAGCGAAAGCGAAAGTTCCGAAACTCTAAGGTATCATAGGCAATAAAAAAGCCGCTTGTCATATTTTTATGATAGGCGGCTTTTTTATTTTCTATCCCTTTTAATCCGAATATTGCAATAATGATATGCTGTTGTTATGGACTTGAAATTTAACTCCTATTATCAAAAACAACAATTATTTTGCGATTTTGGACGAATGATTATTTGCCAATACGGGTTATTTTCTCTTTTTGCATTTTTGTAGACGCGCATATAGCGCGTCTCTACAATTTGATTAAACCCATTCATTGCGCAATCAATATATAAAAATAGACGAACATTGCCATTGTGCGTTCTGCGGCGGAGTGTATCATGCGCGTAGTCGCAAGACGCAAGATATACTCCGCCGCAGAATCTTTCAAGCCCTTGCGCAAGAGATCTATTGTTTAATGCAAGAATTTATGGCAAATCGAAAATACAAATTTAAACAAAAGGAGGAGGCATTATGAAAGTTAGCAAAGCATTTGAGGCTTTTGCAAAGGATGCGCCGCAATTTTATGGGGCTTGGATGGATGCTGTGGAAAAATTAGGAAAAGCAAGTAAGTTGGACGCTAAAACTCAACATCTATCTTATATCGCAGTTTTGGCGGCTGTCGGATTGGAAAACGGATTGCCATTTCACACTAAATTGGCAAAAAGCCAAGGAGTAAGCAGGGAAGAAATAATAAGCGCAATTTTGGTTGGGCTTCCCGCTGTGGGCAATAAAGTTACAAGCGCTCTGCCTATTGCGATTGAGGCTTATGATGAAAACGCTGATTAATTCATCAAATATCTTTAAGCCGCCGCTTGCGGGCTTGACCTATAATCTCCAACAATAGACCCCTTGCATAACTGATATACAAAGAATGTAAGAGTATAGGTATTGTCATTGTGCGATAATAGAACATGTTTGTTCAAAAACAAGATTATCATTGCGGGCATAATATTTAAAAAATGTTGCTAATTTGCGAAAAAGGATTATCGTCAGCCTGCTTGAAAAAATGATAAAAACATCCTATCCGTCATTGCCGAAAGTTGTTATCGAAAACCTGATTTAAAAAACAACGGCGAAAGTGGATTCAAAGTGGACTTATAGAATTGTATAAGATTTATAAGTAAAATCGTTTAAAATTTTAAAAATCAAAATTGTATGTCATTTCGCCATTTTTCTTTCGTTTTCTATATATTCAACTATTCTGTCGGAAACTGCTTTGGATTTAAGTTCTTTATTTAACAAGTTTGAATTGGGTTTTGTGCGAATTTGCAATGTCTATGCTTGCCCCAGACCTTATCAATAATTGGACAACTTCAAAATTATTCAATTTAACCGCCAATAGTAAGGGCGTAATGCCGTATTTGTCAGTATAATTTACATTGGCATTATAAGATATAAGCGTTTTTAGACTATCCAAATCATTATTAAAAACTGCAATAAATATATGCGGGGCTTCTAATTCGGTCATATATACATGACTAAAAATATCTGAAGAAAAATCAATTTTTATATCTCCGGCGAGGCTTGAATAAGGCTGAATTCCTATCTTAAAATTAATTCTTTACCTGCAAAATCTGCTTTCGCCGCAACTACTGTAAAAAACAAAATCAAAATAACAAATAAATTCCTTTTCATAAATTCTCCTTTTTTGTTTTTTTAGACTTAATTTTATTTCGTATGAATAATTTCGCCTGATTGGACGGCAAATTTGCCGTCATAGTATTTGTATTTTATGGGAGTGAATTTGAAAAGTTGATATTCTGGGTCTTTTAAGCCTTCTTTATAATACATTGTCCAACAAGACTGCCAAAAATCTTTTTTGATTTTTTCATCCTCAATCACACTAGTTTCTCCGATAAGTAAAAGAGCGCAAAATTTGTCAGGCTCAACATAATATATTGAAGTCTTGGAATTTGATAATAGATTTTTGAATTTTTCAGAAGATGTGTTGGTAGTAAAATAAACGCTAAAATCCTTTCCTAAAAAATGTTTTGTTGTAATAGATGGATTTGCCAAATTGAGCATAGCGCGGGTTTCTGGAAACCCATCGGCATTGATATTAGACAAATTGCAAAACTTGCACTTTTCAATTAAATTTTTAAAAGATTTTTTTAATTCTTGATTCATTGGAGATCCTTTTATATTTGTGTTTTGTATTTCGTAAAAGCGAGCGGATTTCAAACCTGCCTATACAAGGTTTTTAGATTTTGTTTTTCATTTTCTATACTCTTTATAAATTATTGTCTATTGATGAGACCAAAAACAAATAATGGTTTTTTATCGGCAGTATTATCATAAGAATCAGCCAAAATAATTTTTTTGCCTGTTTCTATTCCTTTAAATTGAGTTCGTCTTTTACCTTTGCCGCCTATTTCTAAAACTATATTGTTGTCGGAGAATATGTAATCTGGGGTTTTTGTCCCAATAGTTGATTTTAAATAATTGACTTTTTTGCCCAAAATCATGCAGGTTTGAACAAAAAAATCTTCTCTTAACCCACCAATAGCAAAATCAAAATCCTCATAAATCATTCTATATGGAAGGGAAAATAAAACTTTTGGCTCTTTTAAAACATTTGTACCTTGCGGAAATACGACTTGTAAAACAAAGGCATTCTCTAAAAGGGATACATATTGTTCCGCTTTATATTTTGTTATACTCAAATTTTTTGCAATGCTTGAATAATTGATGCCGTCAACTTTAGATAAAGCTGCAAATTTAACAAGTTTTTCAATGATATTTAATTCTTGAACAGAGATATTTTGATTGATTTTTGGAATGTCTTTGTAAATTACAGTATTTAAAATGTTTTTAAGCAGAGGGAGAATATCCGGCTCTTCCAAAGCAAAAGGCATCAGAGCGCCTTTGATATATGAATCAAAATATTCCCCATACGACAAAAGAGCGGCGGGAATTTCTTTATTCATAAAATCATCAAATAACAACTGGGGTATTTGAATATTATTTTTGAACTCAATATATTCCCGTAGAGAAAATGGATATAAGTATTTTAAAAGAACTCTTCTTGAAATGTCATTTCTGTACTGAATCATAGATAAAGCGGTAGAACTTGTAAAAAAGATTTTGACATTTAAAAGTTCATAAATGCTCTGTATTTCTTTATCGAAATTATTATAGCTATGCACTTCATCCAACAAAAAAACTTCGATTTTAAGTTTATTTTTTAATTCTTTTAAAACATCAAACATATTGCCGTCAAAAGTTTCCATTGATATATAAAAAGATTTATCGAGATGGACGGCAAGTTGTTTTAAAGTTGTAGTTTTGCCCACGCCCCTAGGACCAATAATGCCCACGAAATGTTTGCCTTTATCGGTCAATAATTCATTATAAAGCCTTCTATAACGGCTGTATTTTTGACTGCTTTCCTTAGACAATCTATCCAATTCTATTAGTTTACTGATTTCCATTTTGCCACCTTTTGCTGATAATAATATGATTTTGTTAAATAATTGAACAAAATACATATTATTTTGTCAAACGATTGGACAAAATTGATGTTTTTAATTCGTTTTGGTGGAAAATTTATTGTCATACAAATTCTGTAATACTTCTAATGCCTCATTCCAAGCCCGTTGAGATTGCTCTGCATATATTATCGCTTCTGCTTCACCGCCAAAACTATACATATCTTGTAATTGTGCTGGGATTTTTTTGTAGGAAAGAATATATTCAACTACATTATTGTTGAATTTATCAGCCTCAATATAAAGTTTTTTTATTGTTTGCTGATTTTCACCTTTTAATATAGCCGACAATAAGCGGTCAAAGGACATAAAAGCGGTCTTTTCCTTATGGTATTTATCTAATATCTTTTGCGCTGCTTCTAAATTTTTTTGTTCCAAAAGTATAGAAAGCAAAACATATCTGATGCCTTGATTGTCATTGGGATTTAATGACAACATATATTGATATTGTTCTATAGCCTCATTCTTTTTTCACATATCCATTAAAGTCTGGGCATATCCTTGTACGACTCTCATAAAAGGACGGGTCTCAATGGTAAGCCAAAAATGTCCTTTTATTCTTTCAAAAAATTTCTTTTCTTTTAAATTATCCATTGCGTCATGCGTCAAAATCATAATTTTTCAAACTGCCGCGATAGGAGTATTCTCCATACTTTTCTGTCCAAGAAGTTAAATATAATAAGAGCAGACTTAAATCTTGTATGACTTTTTTTGTTATTGATTGTTATATCTCTTAACATATCAAATCACTCTCCGATAATTTTGATTAAAACTCTTTTCTTTCTTTATCCGTCAAACTCGCCGTAAAAGATTTGTTCCCAAGTTCCGAAATCCAATTTGCCTTTTGTTATGGCGGCTACTACTTCTCTGCCCATTATTTGGCGTTTTAGGTGCGAGTCGGCATTATCTTCGCCTGTTAGATTGTGTTGATATAGGCTCAAAGGCTCATGCGGGGCGAGTTTTTCCGTCCATTTTTTAAAATCATTGTGCAAACCGCGCTCATCATCATTTATAAAGACGCTTGCGGTGATGTGCATCGGATTTACAAGGACAAGCCCTTCTTGAATACCGCTTTCGTCAATGACATTTTGGACTTCGTCGGTGATATTTATAAATTCAATGCGGGTTGGGATATTGAATGTTAGTTCTTTTCTGTATGTTTTCATTTTTGAGCCTCCGAGTTTAAACTGCATCCTAAGGAATAGGCAATCCTATTTTCTCTAATGGCAAATATTCAAAATAATACTGACATCTAACCGAGTGGATATAATCCAATACATCTTTATATTCAAGTTTTTTAAACCAATTGCTTAAAATATAAATATATTCAACATCTATATTGAGTTTGGATAACAATTTTTGATATTGCTTCTTTTTAAAATCACAAGTTTGTAATTTTTCATCAACAGAACCTGCAACTTGTTGAAATTTTATTTCAATAATATACAGGGTATTCTTAATAATTACATGGATTGAATCATCAGGTAAAAGTCTTTTGGATATTATATTTTTCCATTGAACAGAATTTTCTTCAAGAAATTTATAGAAAGCATATTTTTTATAATTTCTTGCAATTTCTTTGCCTTTAAAATATATGACATTGCCAATAACTTTATAATCTCTTTGTTTTGATAAAAAAGTTAACAAATCTGTTCTGCCTTCAAATATCAATCCTGTTTTTGTATTTGCTCCGCCAATACCGCCTACTTTCATTTTAATTTACTCCTAACAGCAATGTTTTCATATCTTTTAATAGTCAAATCTATATATTGTTTATCTAAATCACATCCTATATATTTTCGGTTTCCTATTATTTTGCTTGCTATTCCCGTAGTGCCGCCCCCATTAAATGGATCCAAAATAATATCATTCTCTTTTGTTGAAGATTTTATAATCCTTTTAAGCAGGGCTAACGGTTTTTGGGTTGGATGCTTGCCAAAAATCTTCTCATCTTTTGAAAGCGTCGGAATACTCCAAACGGAACGCATTTGCAATGACGGTTTTTTAATGCTGTCTTCTGGAAAATCTCCGTTTTTCATACTTGAATAATCAAAATAATGTTTTGCTTTTTTATCTTTTCTTGCCCACAAAACAGTTTCATGAGAAGCGGTAAAAAAACGGCAGCTTAAATTGGGCGCGGCGTTTGGTTTAAACCATGAAATGTCGTTTAAAATATGGAAATTATTTTTTTGCAATAAAAATCCGCATTTATATATTGAATGATATGTCCCGCTTATCCAAATAGTGCCTTCCGGCTTTAAAACTCTTTTACATTCTTTGATCCACAAATCGTGAAAATTTAGATCTTCATCAAACCCCTTACTGCTATCCCAATTCCCTTTATTAACGCTAACTCTTTTTCCGTTTTGGCAAGTAAACCCATTGTTTGACAATAAATACGGCGGGTCGGCAAAAATCATATCAACATAATTATCAGGAAACCTTGCCAATACGATTAAGCAATCATCATTGTATAATGCAAAATCATTTGTTTTAAAAACAGGTTTAATTTTCGGAGTTTTTTTATACTCTGCAATATAATTAACCAATTTTTCAAAAACAAATTCCGTCTTTTTAGACGATACGGCGTTATATTTCATAATTTTTCCAATATATTTGAAATTTATATCTGAAATTTGAGGCGCTGTTATGGATTTGTTCTCTTATTTAATATCAATCTTGTATTTTTTTAACAATTCTAATGCTTTTTGTTCGCCTTTTTCTGTGAAAGATATGGATTTATCACGATTTTTTCCATCAATAAATTCCTTTTCTTTTAAACTATCCGTTGCGTCATGCGTCAAAATCATAATTTTTCCAACTACCGCGATAGGAATATTTTCCATACTTTTCTGTCCAAGAAGTTAAATATAATAAGAGCAGACTTAAATCTTGTATGACCCTTTTTTGTTTTTCACAAATACTTTCTAATTTATTTTTTTCTTGTTATTCTATAATCAATTGAACTTAATCTCAAAGACTGCAAAAGTATTTTCCAACCAATTCAAAACCTTCATTTACTCGTTTTGCAATTACATTACACTCATAATTAGCGTTAAAATATCTTATATATCTCATTAAATATTTATATTTTTCTGGTTCTTTTATATCTAAATCTGATTTTCCAATACAATCTTCAAGGCTTTTATAAACATATACAACTAAATTTTAATTGTTAAACAATGATTATTTTGACAAAAAGACAAGGGAAGTTTATAGTCAGCGTTTGCTATTAAAATATCGTCTAATAAGTAAATTTTAGAGTTTTGAAAGTTTAAAAGTTTTAATCAGGAATCCATTTAAGTAACAATTTTGAATCGTAAATTTTGATTTTTAAATTTTTACCCGATTTTATCTTCGGTTGGTTTTCAAAACCACCATAATATGACGATGTTGGCTAATGACTTATTCTTAAAACTTCTCGAATAGTCCTTCCCTTACAAATGGAATTGCGCATCCCATTTGTTATTTATTTTAGAATTTCTTTTATGATGTTTGTATCAAAATCAACCATTGTTTTGGCATTATAATCTCCGATTTCTTGTTCAAGATTATCCTTTTCGTCCAAGCAGGAATTATAGATTTCCAAAATTTCTTTTTGGTTTAAAACGGGCGTTAAAATTTCTGTTTTTCTTTCGCCATTAACAGTAAATTTGGATACAAGTTCGCTATTGCGTATTTTTGTCAACATACTTGCATAAAATGAAATTTTGGCTTTCAATGTTTCCAAACTGATAAGAGTTTCCTTTATATTCAAATTAGCTTTATCAATGGACTTATTAAAAGAACAAAGAATATCGGAAAGTTTTGTAAATTTTTCCAATACCTCTTTTACCGTTAGACCGTCCAATTCTCTAAAAGTATTACCTTTTTCTAATTCATCAACAGCATAAGCATACCTTAAAGATTCCATTTGCTCTGTGATTTGTTTGATACTTGCTTTAAGTTTATTTCTTAAACGAAAAGCATTCCCTAAATTTGTTTTGTTCATTTTATTCTCCTTTTTACTGATAATTTTATTATGGCTTAAAATTTATCGACAAATAAATTTGTTTTGTATTGGTTGTCATTGGAAACCAAACGATGTAGTCTTTCTCTAAAATACTGTCTAATTTTCGAGACGAAGTTTTTTTTTAGAAATTTTCTTTCCTTAGACTTTATGATTGATTTGTATTCAAAATCATTACCCATATAATCTATTGCGCTATAAGATCTTAAGGCTCTGTTATTGATTGTTATATCTCTTAACATATCAAATTACTCTCCGATTATTTTGATTAAAACTCTTTTCTTTCTTTGTCCGTCAAACTCGCCGTAAAAGATTTGTTCCCAAGTTCCGAAATCCAATTTGCCTTTTGTTATGGCGGCTACTACTTCTCTGCCCATTATTTGTCTTTTGAGATGGGAGTCGGCATTATCTTCGCCTGTTAGATTGTGTTGATATAGGCTCAAAGGCTCATGCGGGGCAAGTTTTTCCGTCCATTTTTTAAAATCATTGTGCAAACCGCGCTCATCATCATTTATAAAGACGCTTGCGGTGATGTGCATCGGATTTACAAGGATGAGACCTTCTTGAATGCCGCTTTCATCAATGGCGTTTTGGACTTCATCGGTGATATTTATAAATTCGATGCGGGTTGGGGCGGCAAATGTTAGTTCTTTTCTGTATGTTTTCATTTTTTGAGCCTCTTTTGATTTTTGAGTTTAATATGATAACAATTAGTTGCCTCTCATAGAATTTTATAAATCCTGCTCATTGTATTCCAAGTTCCTCTGTTTCATTAGATCATCCAATTGTGCTTTCTTGCTGTTTTTGATATTCCATTGCTTTTTTACTATATTCTCTTGCTGTCATTGTATCAATTTGAGTTTCACGCCAAGCGGTATAATCGAAAGGTTTGCGAGACATTAAAGCAACAAATCTTTCCATATCAACAAGTCCTAAATGTTTTTCAAGAATTTCCAGTCCCCCTTGTTTAATAATAACATCTGATTTCATTATTTTCTCTACCTTTTGATAAATTCAATAGGATTCACTACTAATATATTGGATATTTTTTTATTAAGAATTTTAGAATCCGTTGTTAAAAAATAATTACATTTCATTGATATTGCACAAGATATATGAATAGAATCTGCGATTCCAAACCCAATAATTGTAAATTGTCTGCTCCCATTAAAATATTTTCATCTTCACTGCAGGTTTTTTTGCTATATCTTTCCATTGAACAATTCTTTTTTGTCTCTCAATAAAAGCATTTTGTAAAATTTCATAATCCAATACATAAGACCATGCTAAATCATACTTTCGGTCAAAAATTTTTCGTTGAATATATATTTTAGCCTCTGTCTCCAATCTGACTTTTATTTGTGTCTGTAAATCATAAGAACGATTAAAGCAACAAGTGTCTAAATATAAAATCATTTTGATATCCTATTTTCATTATATTTAAAATATGTTTAAAGATTGAATTTATCTTGAACGCTCTGAACTTTTCCATCAAAAACATCTTGTAGCGGTTTTGGCATACAAAATCTATTTTTGATGAAGCTATCTCCCATCCAGCAAAAATATCCTGTAATCAATATATTCACCACTATTAAAACAATAATGTGCCGTATTGACAAACCATTTCCTATACCAAGATAATCTATCATCAAAAAAGATAAGAGAATAAACCCACAAATTATCAGTATCATAAACCCTATGCGGGTATTTTTTATAAAAACATCGGAATTAACAATCTGTTTATTATTTATTCTCCCACAAGGGAAAGGAGAATCAGTTAATAATGCTATAAATCCACTTTTTGCTGGGAACTCTTTTTCTATTGTAAATAATACTTTACCGGATTGTTCTTTTAGAAAACCACATACGCGCCTATCGGTAAAATCAAGAACTTCTAAATGATAGTTATCAGGATTTTCTATTTTATTTATAAAATCCTTGGTTACTTGATACCAAAACACGCTTGATTCTACTGGATTCCATATTGCAATTAAAATATATTCAATATCTGTTTTAATATTCTTAAAAACCCTTTGTTTATATAATAAGAAACCTCTAAATTTAAACAAATGTCTAATATACATTGATGTTCCTATCACAAAGATCGAAGTTGCGGCAGAACTTATTATAGTTTCCAAAATCATTAAAATACCCTCCTTCTTTAAATAAACTATATTTCAAAGTATTCAAGTTTATCCTGCTTTTAACTCTATATGATTTTGATTTTTAGGAGTTTCATAAATTTTCTTAAAATCACTATCTCTCATTGTCCTAATTCTATTGAGATAAATTGATACAAAACATTCATTGATTTTCGTTTCTTTTGCCGCTTCTATATTTTTATTAGCAATTTTTACATAATCTAAATCTTGCTCTATTCCAATATATTTTCTTCCTAATCGTTTTGCGGCAACGGCTGTCGTCCCAGTCCCCATAAATGGGTCAAAAACAATATCTCCTGCATCTGTTGTCATTAAAATCAATCTTTCTAATAACGGAATTGGGAGTTGGCAAGGATGCTCGTCTCTTCTGTTTTTATGTCTTATGCGGTGAATGTCATTCCAAACATCAGAAAGTAAAGGTCCAAATTTATGAGCTTGCGCTTTTTTCCCTCCATAATCTTTTAAAAATTCTCCGCAAACTCTACATTTGGGATGAGGTTGGCGTATATCAAAAAATTTAAAATCTTTATGAGATGTAGATTTGGTATAGTATAAAATACCATAGTGATTTGGGAGTAATGTTTTGCCAAGTGGAGCCCCGCCTGAATCCCAAGCAATCCAATGTTTAAAAAATGCAATTTTATTCAAACATTCAGAATAATAGGAAAGCCAACGAGGTATATTGTGAACAAAAATTGCCCCTGTCGGTTTTGTAATTCTTACTATTTCATTCAGCCATTCATTACACCAATTCAAATAATCTCGCTTTTCTTTTGAATCCTCATAATGATTATATTTTTTCTTTAAATTAAACGGCGGATCTGCAAAGGACATATCAACAAAATTATTGGGTATGTTTTTTAATACTTTTAAACAGTCTCCGTGAATAATTGTATTTAAGATATTTTTTGACATGGTTATTTACCAAAAGTATCCCTTAAAAGTTTTTCAAATCTATTTAATTCTTCTTTGTGAAAAGTAAAAACATCTTCATAGGCTGTAATCATTCTTTTTAAATCTCCTTTTCTAACATACCAACCTATTCCATCAACAAAACCAATAAACTGCGCTTTTGGATAATACAACTTCAGCAAAGAGTCTATTGATATTTCTGTTTTTGATTTGTCGCCTTGACCAGATGAAGTTGTCGCTAAAAATGAACTTTCAATAATAACACGCGGGTTTTGTTTGTTAGGAATAATAAAATCCATTGTTCTTTTGTTGACTGGAGCATTTTTAATAAGTTCGCTAAGATCGCCTTTTTCAAAAGATATTTTAAGCCGTTCAAGTATTTGCTCTATTAAAATCTCAGGATTGTTTTCTTTCATTCCAGAATAACTTCCCTTTTCTTTATACCTAATAAGCGTATCTATCATTTCAGGCAATTCAAATTTTAGTTTCGATATGCTTAGTTTTTTAAGTTCAAATAGGGGCATTGTCTTTGTTAAAAATGGAACTGTTGAACCTTCAAAAAATATATTTACAATTCCTTTTCTAAAAAACTCATTCTCTTTTATAAGTTTAGTAATTTGAATATCAGACCACTCTTTTAAATTGTCAATATCCGTATCAAAAAACCATTTATCTTTATAAATTAATTTAGTTAATTCTTTATCATTTACAACTCTGATAATCGTGGTTAATCTTTTTAATGTTTCATTTGAAAATCCTGTTAAGGCAAGCAATGCTTTAAGTCCATTTTCTTTTTCTAACAACAATTGTTCAAAAAAATCTTTTTTTAATCCTTCAGTTTCTATTTTATTTTTTAGCATCAAAAGTATATCTTTAAGCGAGTTGAGATAACCTTCATACTTTTCTTCAAAAATAGAATTGAAAAAATAAAAAGTGTTCTTGTCTATTACGGTTTTAAACTTAATTTCTGCCGCTGATTTTTTATTTATCATAAATTTATTTCTGATTAGTGAAAAATAATATGGATTCTTCTTTCATAGTATTTTGTAATCCAAGAATAGGTTTTTTTAAATTTAACTCGAATTTTAAACCATGTTGTCTGGAAAGTTCTATTATCTTTTTTTCTAATCTCACTCCTTTTGTTTGAATATCATTAGTTCCAATAATTATTATTATTGGGGATTCATTTTTTGCAACTCTTTTCATTTCAGCAAGCGCTTGATTCATTTTATTAAAATAAATATCTAACTTATCTTCAACGCCTCTTCCTTGCAACCCAATCATTTCTTGATGCAATTTATCAATGTTGGCTCCAAGATATTCTAATTGCGGCTTATCATTTTTTAAATAATCAATAGCAAACGAGTATGGAGGAGAAGTAATTATTATGTCTACACTACTATCTTTAATAGGTAAATCAAGAATATTGCCTTGAAGTATTTCGCTATTTCCTATTTTTAATCCTACTTTTTGCCTCGCTATTTGAAAATATTTTATCGTCGCAATATATCGTTCTAACACACGAGAAAACAATTTTTCAACAGATGATTCGCTTCTTTCAGAAAACCCTACCGTATCTAAATAAGCTAATAGAACTATCTCATAATATCTTTTTTTCTTGTCATCTTTATTATTTATAAAATATTGTGGAACTATATCTTTTTTGAGTTTTTCAAGTAGTTTGTTTGAATTTGCCCCTATTTTCTCTAATGTCTTTATATCCAAATCCAAGGCAAAAGTTTTGACTTGCCCTATAAGTTCGCAAAATGGACTTATGTCAATAGAAATAGCGTCTATTCCAAGTAAATTTGCTTCAACTGCAAGCGTTGAACTTCCAGCCATTGGATCTAGAACTGTTTGCCCTTGTTTTATTTCAAGAATGTTCAATAATGCCCTTATCAATTGAGGATGAAATTTACCGCGATATGGAAAAAGTCCATGCGTAGCATACCCCGTGGAATATTTTCCATTGAGAAAAAAGTTCTTTGTTCTAAAAGAACTTTTCTTATGCACTTCTTCTAAATTTTGTAAATTACAAATTTTATAGTGCATAGTTTCTATTCCATCTACTATCTTAAAATACGCGCTTCTATCAATCAATTCTTTTTTGGATAAAACTTTGTATTCCCACAAAGCCAAATCTAACTCAAAAATCTCATCCGTTCCATCAATGAGTTGATAGTTTTTATTGAATAGCCTTTCTACCAAAGTTTTATGAAATTTCATATTTTTCCATATTTCAAAATTTATCAATATATCTATTTTATATTTTCTTAAAAGCCCCAAAACTATCTCTATTTTTGAGGCTTTTCTATCTATTCCCCTTCCGTCCCGCCTTCGTCATCCTCTTTCACCACGCTGGCGATTGCCGCTACTTTATCGCCGTCGTTTAGTTTTACTAGTCTCACGCCTTGGGCGGCTCTGCCGATTATGGAGACATCGTCCACTTTGAATCTGATTGTTATGCCGTTTTGCGTTATTATCATTATCTCTTCGCCCTTATTGGCTTTCTTTATGCCTAATACTGAGCCATTGCGCTCTGTCGTTTGGATATTTATTACGCCTCGGCTGCCGCGATGCGTTAGGCGGTATTCGCTGATTTTGCTGCGCTTGCCGTAGCCGTTTTCCGTCGCGGCTAAAATTATGTCTTTTTCCGTTATGGTTTCCATACCTATTACTTCGTCGTCTTTTTCAAGGGTAATTCCTTTTACGCCCATACCGCTTCTGCCGATGGCGCGGATTTCGCTTTCTTTAAATCTTGCGGCTTGACCGAATTTTGTAGCGATTAAAACTTCTGGATTATTATCAATCGCTTTTACTTCAGTCAAAATGTCGCCGTCTTCAAGACCGATTGCGTTTATGCCGCTCTTTCTTGGATTGGCAAATTCGCTTAAAGCAATTTTTTTGACTGTGCCGTTTCTCGTGCACATCAATAGATATTCATCTTTTATGTCTTTGGGCTTAAATGAGCGGATTGCTATTGCCGCAGTGATTTTTTCTTCCGTGCCTTGCAATTGTAAGAGATTTACTATCGCTTTGCCCTTGGAAGTTCTGGAGCCTTCGGGGATTTCATAAACTCTCGTCCAATAAAGTCTGCCGCGCGTGGTAAAGAAAAGCATATACGCGTGAGAACTTGTGACAAACATATTCTCTACAAAATCCTCTTCTTTCGTCGTCATTGCCGTTATGCCTTTGCCGCCTCTGCCTTGCGCTTTATAAGTGTCTATCGGTATGCGCTTGATATAGCCGGCATGAGACATCGTCACCGCAACTTCTTCTTCTTGTATTAAATCTTCTATATTGAAGTCCGCTTCTGCGGCTTGAATTTTTGTGCGTCTTGCGTCGCCGTAATTTTTCTTTAACTCCTCTAACTCATCCCTGATGATTTTTAAAACTTTTTTAGGGCTTGCCAAAATTGAACGCAAATTTTCTATAAGTTTTATTGTCGCAAGATATTCGTCTTCAATTGCTTGTCTTTCAAGACCCGTGAGTTGGTGCAATCTCATCTCGAGAATCGCTTCTGCTTGGAGTTTTGAAAGTTTGAATTTGCTCATCAAAACATCGCGGGCTTCAATTTTATCTTCTGCACTTCTGATGATTTTTACTATAGCGTCTATATTGTCAACGGCAATTTTTAAGCCTTCTAAAATATGAGCGCGGGCTTCGGCTTTTTGAAGTTCAAATTTCGTCCTGCGCACAATCACAACTTTTCTATGCTCTATGTGATGGACGAGCATTTCTTTTATATTCATCACTTTCGGGCGATTATTTGCCAAAGCAAGCATAATTACGCCGAAAGACGACTGCATTTGCGTATGCTTATAAAGTTGATTTAACACAACTTGAGCATTGCCGTCCCTTTTAATTTCTATAACGATTCTTATCCCGTCGCGGTCTGACTCGTCGCGCAAATCGCTTATGCCGTCTATTTTTTTATCTTTCACCAAATCCGCAATAGTCGTAATCAGCACAGATTTATTTACTTGATACGGGATTTCATTGACTATAATAGTTTCTCTTCCGTTTTTAGCGGTTTCAATTTCTGCAACGGCTCTCATCTTTACTGAACCTCTGCCCGTCGCCATATAATCTCTTATTCCGCCTTTGCCCAAAATTATGCCCGCCGTTGGAAAGTCCGGTCCTTTTATATATTTAGCGATATCTGCTATTGTGATTTCTGGATTATCTATCAAAGCGATTAAAGCGTCGCAAACTTCGCTCAAATTATGCGTCGGGATATTTGTAGCCATACCTACCGCTATGCCTGAGGATCCATTGATTAAAAGGCTGGGCAATTTTGAAGGAAGAACTGAAGGTTCTTTTAAAGAGCCGTCGTAATTGGGAATAAAATCAACCGTATTTTTGTCCAAATCGGCAAGCATTTCTTCTGTGATATCGTCCATACGGGCTTCGGTATAACGCATAGCCGCCGCGCCGTCACCGTCTATAGAGCCGAAATTTCCTTGACCGTCAACCATAGGATAGCGCAAAGACCAAGGCTGAGCCATTCTGACCATAGCCTCATAAATGGAACTGTCGCCGTGAGGATGGTATTGTCCCATAACATTGCCGACGATTCTTGCAGATTTTCTATACGCCGAATTATGTTTTAAACCCATATCTTTCATGACGAAAAGTATGCGTCTATGTATAGGTTTTAACCCGTCGCGCACATCAGGCAGAGCGCGCCCGACGATTACGCTCATAGCGTAATCAATGTAAGAAGTTTTCATCTCCTCTTCAATATTTCGCGGCGACACATTTGCCGCGATAATCGCCGCCGCCTGCTCTTGATTTCTTGTTTCTTTGTCTTTAGCCATTAGGTTCTCCTATATTTTGATTTTTTTATTTCTTAAATATGCCTGCCGTTTTTTCTATGCTTTCAAGCCATTGTTTAAAATGCGGACATTTTATTTTCATAGTTTCAACTGATATTTTTTCAAATATCATATTCCCATCAGGAAGTTTCTCATAATCTTTAAATATTTGTTCCAATCGTTTTGATGAAGCAGTTTCTGCGCCGTCATTTATATCTTCGGGAGTATCATATCTTTCTATAATTTCTTTTAAATTTTTTAAACTCTATTTGTTTTTAGCGTCGGCATTTTTTATATTTTCAATAACTATAATGTCGCTAAACCACAATGCTTCTGTTTCATGAATCTGCAAATATGGAATAACGCGTTCTTTGCCTGCTTCAAAATAACATCATAAATATCCTTAGTATCAAAGACTGCGCTTATAGATATTGTTTTTGTAGTTTTACTTCCAAAACATAAAAATCGTTCAGCGCCGCCATTTTCGGCCATAAAACTTTGCAAATCCTTGTTAATAATATTATTCAAAAGCTTAAAAATGCCGATAAAGTTACTTTTCCCAGCGCCGTTCTGCCCTATGATAATATTTAACGAGTTTAATGATAAATCCATCTGTTTTATGGATTTAAAGCCTTCAATTTTTATGTTTGTTAGTATGCCTGCCGCTTCTTTCTCAAACATTATCCCTCCCGATTAAGTTTTGGAATACTTGATTATAATCCATTGCTGCAATACCTATCAAAGTTTTACATTAATTCACTAATGTTTGTTTTACAAGACTCATTATATATTCAAGATTTTTATCGCTTTCTATGCTCAATTCATAATCGCCTACTGCCCAATGACCAATTTTAGAAACATCTCTCGTCAATTTTTTGCTGTCATCCAAAACGCCTTTTTCTAAATTTATAAATAATTTTATATCGTTTTTATGGATGACAATTGAACACAAATTTATATTTTCTTTTTTGAAAACAATATATAATTTTGTTGATTCAACTCTTATATTATCGTCAAGATTTAGGATTGCATTTTTAAATTTCTCGTATAATTCTTTTGTTCCATCGGGGATATTAGATAAATGCTGTTCTTGTGTATATGTTACTATCTCTTTTGATATTTCTTTATATTTGTCTTCTATCATAGGTTTGATACTTGCGGCAGAATCATTTTTTCTTATCGGCAATATAGACAATATATCATCATATTTTTGCGCTTCCCATAACTCTATAGGTAAATCTTGAAAATTGATTGCTTGTTTTTGATAGTCCGTAAAACTCGGAGCAATAAATATCATCCTCGTTTGCGACCAATCAATATCACTTTTATTTAGATGTTGTTTTTTGGATTCATAATATACATAAATAAACGCCTCTTTATTTTCTAACAATAGGCTTAAATAAGTAAATCCTTGGTCTATAACGCTTGAATTTTTATCGCGCTTATATTCAACAATAACAAAAGATTTTGTTTCTTTATCAAAAGCCAATGTATCTATTCTTTTATTTTTTATAGAAACTTCTGTCTCTACAAACTCCAAACCCATTATCAATGATAAATTCGCTTCTATGAGTTTTTGAAGGTCTTTTTCAAGATTAAATGGTTTTGACTTAATTTGTTTTAGTTGATGCTTTTCTATTTTATAAAGCGCCATTTTGTTCTCCTATATTTTGATTTTTTTATTTCTTAAACTAACTTCATGATTGAAAATTTTCCAATATCGCATTAGCAAGAGTAGTTGATAAAAAAGTTGGGACGGCGTTGCCGACTTGTAAATTTTTATCGCTTCTTGACCCATAAAATTGATAATTATCTGGAAAACATTGCAATCTTGCGCCTTCTCTTGTCGTCAAAGGTCTCGGGGCTTTTGGATGAATACATCTTGACGATGACGGCGTGCTTAAATTTCTTGTAATTGTAATTGCCGGGCGATTCCACCATAGGCGGCAATATGTATTTTTAAAACCCGATGTTGGTCTTAAATTTGAGGGCAAATCTTGCGGACTTCCGCCGTCGGGCAATAATTCCATTATCTTAACTAATTTTGAATTGTTTTTTGGAGCGTTGTGTTCCGCTAATTTTTCGGGAGCGTTTGTTCTCATCAATTGTTGAAAGTCGTTTGTAGGTTCGCTTTCATATTTAAAACTTTCTTCGCCTGTTTTAATAAAAGGCAAATCGCTGATAGCCTCTTTAAGAGTTAAATGCGGTTTTAATTTCATTCTAAATAAATCTTCATTGTCAGAAATGGCGCCATGCGTTGCTTGCGGATATATAAATTCTTTATCCAATCTTGAGCCTATAATAACGACCCTTTCTCTTATTTGAGGAACTCCAAAATCCGCCGCATTTAAAACTTTATAAGCGACCCTATAATTTAAAGATTCAAATAATGCGGTTATATTTTTCAATAATTCTCCATTTTGCATAGAAAGCAACCCTTTTACATTTTCAAAAAGAAATAATTTAGGGTTAGTCTCTTTAAGAATCCTAAAATAATCTTGAAACAATTTTCCTCTTGGGTCGTCTATCAATCTTTTGCCGATAGTAGAATAAGCCTGACAAGGCGGTCCGCCAATGATAATATCAACTCCGCCTCTTATTTGCCCTATGCTGAAATCTTTTATATCGCAATTAAACATTTTTACAGATGGGTTATTCAATAAGTAAGCTTTTGCCATATTGGGCAAAATTTCATTTGCCGCAACAATTTCAAAATTATCGTTTTGGGCAAAACCATAACTCAAGCCGCCTACGCCGGAAAATAAATCAATAATTTTTAATTTTTTTATCATATTAACCTTTAGTCAAATACAATATCGCTATATTTAATCGGCTTTTCAGTCAATTTCCATATAAATGAATTTTGATTGATATTAAATACAGTCTGTCCTTCCATTTGTTGTCTTGTAATCCAATTAATGTCCTCTTCTTTAATTTCATCAAGTTTAATAAATGCCGCTTGACCATTGTATAAATCAAAATGTATGGCGCAAGTATGAATTTTGTTCTCTATAAACACTCTCTTTGCTTCTAAAACTTTATGCTGTTTTATATCATTGATTCCGCTAAATCCCGATTGGGTTTCAATTCTTATTTTTTCTTTTCCTTTTAATTTAATCTCTATATCCGCCTTTGGAGTTCTTTTGAAAGTTTCTATGTTTTTAAAATCATCGTCGCCTATTAAAGAAATATTGGCAATATCAACTTCAAAAATTAAAGACAATGCTTTTAAAAAATAGTTTGAAATAACAAATCCTCTAATCCATGAGAAATATACTTGTTCTGGTCTTCTGCCTTGATTATTAAGAATGGGCAATATGCCGTTTTGTTTCATTTCTTTAAAAGGTTTTTCTATATATTTACCGTTAAAATCCGATAAGCGCTCCTGCCTGACTTCCTTTACCACAATACCATTTATTTTAAAAACAATTTCTTTTAATCTCTCATTTAACAATTCAATGTATTTCAAATCAATATTTGGGATTATATCTTTTGCTTGAAAGAAATCTTTTATCGCCGATTGATTAGAAAAACCTAATTGATTTCTATACCGCCTAAAATATTCATTGCTAATCATAAATTTTCCTTTAATTTTTCTCTATCAAAAACAAATATTCCTTATTTTTGTTGTCTGCATTAGCCCATTCATAAGTCCAGCGCATATTAGCCATAACATTTTTTTTATAATCTATTTCAATAATTTTGCTTAATTTTCCCGTTTTGCTAATAATATCGTTTAGTTCTTCTTTTGTAGCTCTGCCGCCTGAACTATAAGAAAGCAGAATATATCTCGCTTTCGCTTCTTCTATCATTTTTCTAATAGATTTCATCGCTATATAATAACCGTCTTCGTCTTTTCTAAATTCTTCAAAAACAGAACCGATAATCAAATCTCTGCTGTCTTCTCTTCTGCCGACTTTGCCGAAAGTTTTAGGTTTATCGTTTTTTATAACTGTAGTCCAAATATGATAATACGCGCCGTATCTAACTCTGCTCGGAGGCATTTTCTCATTATTTGACCCATAGGGCGGGTCAAAATAAATCAAATCGTATTCATTGTCTTCTTTTAAAATATCAAAAATATCAGCTCTTGAAATTTTATGCCGCCGAGTATTTTTAAATTTTCGCGGCAATTTTAAAACCATATCTTTATATGAGCGTTGAGACCAATGCGATAAATATGCCGCATAATGTCCAAGCGTGCTGTCAACGCTGTCAAGCGCGTATATTAAACTTGTCAAAATAACGCATTTATCAACCCAACCAATATTTATCTTATCTATTTCATCGCGAATAGCGTCTAATTTTTTAGTGTTTTTTATCTGAAAAGGTTTGCAGGCTTCTTTTTGCGTCCCGCCGTAATTTTGAGTAAACCATCCTTCATAACCTTTAAGATTATTGAGATGATTAAGAATTTCCTGATAAAATTTCTCGGAATTATCCGCTTTTAAATAACAATTAGCAAACACTTCAGACCATGCAGACACATCGTTTGAACTGACTTTATAGCCAATTTGCGCTAAAGCCTGAGAAACTCTTGTAGTCCCGCTAAAACCATCTAAAACGGTGTCTATGCCGTCTAATTCCGACAGTATATTAACAATGTATGGAATGATTTTTAATTTTGACCCCGCATATTTAATTCCCTCTGTTTTTGGGACAGTCAGCTTTTTCTTTCCGAAAATATCAATTTCTTGTTTATCTAACATTTTTTATTTTTCTGTATTGGGTCTGGGGATTTTTACTATAAATTGTTCGCCTGACACATCGTTTATCAATTCTATATCGGGTTGCTCTTTTTAAGCCTGAACCTAACCCGCTATACGGCAATGAGTGAACGCTAAATGAAATTATTTGATTGTTGCGGATAACGGTATTGCCGTATTTTGCTTCCTCAATAGTCAAACTATTTGGCAAATGTCCGGGACTTATGATTTCTACTCTGTTGTCAAAAATCAATACTCGTATCGGCGCATTTTTAAAATAATCTCTATGAATCAAAGCATTCGCAAGCAATTCCTGTAATGCAATGTCAGAAATTTCTAAAATACCGATGGAATTAAAATCTTGTCCTTTTTGTATGTGTTTTAGATTACTATTTAAAAAACTTATCGCTTGTTTAAAAATTTCAGGGATTGTTCCCTTAAAATCCTCCGGCTTATTGGGTATTGGCAATATCATTGCCAACAAAAGAAACCGCTTTGATTGTAAAAGCAGGCTTTATTGTCTGCGGCTCTTTTCCAAAAAACAAAAATCCCGCTAAAGTTGTTTTGCCGTTTTTTATAACTCTTTTAACTTTTAATCACTTTTATAATATATTTATTCCAGCATCAGTTTTTTATTCAATTTTATTTAATTGTTTATAGGGTTCTAAAATCACCCTTTCAAAAACAAAATTTATTTCTTTAGATAGTGAAATGTCGCATTTCATGCTTTTTCAATTTTAGCCTTTAGATTTTTGATATTCACTAAATGTAGTATTTATGTCTTTATAAGTAACAATATCTCTAAAATGTACTTCGCCTTGAAAATTCAATAACGATACGATAATTTCTTTAATCTGATTTTTCAACTCAAAAATTTCTTTGATGTTCACATTTGCAATTTCTCCTGTATGTATAAGGCAATCTCTTTTACTTATAAAAGATGTGGTCCCATTATGTATATTTAATTCTCCATAAATAAGATTTAATATCTCTTTAAATGAATACCGCTCTTTAGTATTAGGTTTTAGAAAAAACTGATTTTTATCTCTCTTAAAATGCCTTATATTTTCAGCATAAGAATATTTCAATGCCTCAAAGAAAATTGAAAAACATAAAAATTGAATTTCTACAAACTGTGAATGATAATATTGTAAAAAATAGTCTATTAAAAGATTCAAGCGCCAATTTTTATTCTTTCGTTTATAATTATCAAAAACCGATTCTATAAATTCTTTATAAGAAGTCCGTCGCGTATCTATAAAATCATATTGAACATATCCTTCATTATAAAATATATATCCTTCATTTATATTTCCAAAAAATTCTTCGTGTGTTTCATCTTTAATTAAAACATAATCTAATTTAAACTTTTTTCCCGAATAAACAGCAAATAATTCTTGTAATATTGCAAAAATATCTTTACATTCATTTTTTGACATTGAATTAGGAAATTCAAAATATCCATTATTAGTCTTATTATCAAAAATGTAACCGATTTGCTTATTTTCGATATTAAGGCTGAAAGTTCTTTTCAGTACTGAATTTAACCAGCCTCTCTTGAAATCAATTTTTGAAATATAAAATCTTGCTCTATACTTTGCAATATCGTCAATATTGCCTTTTTTGATTGTAAAATTTACAAAAGTTGCTACCATTTTTATTTTTGTTGGATGGATGCCTGATTCAATTCCACAATTAATAGTCGTTATACAAACTTTTTCGAGACAAATAATATAAGAATTGGATTGAAACTGAATCAAAATTTTCTTATTGTCATAATTATTAAAATTCCTCTCTTCAAAAATCGTATTTCCATTTGTAAATTCTATATATGATTTTTCTGTTTCTAAAATCAAAGATATATCAAATATCCTAGTTTCATCGCCATCAACCCACATATTTCCTATGTTAGCCCTAAATCCCAAATTCATTTTTCATTCCCCTCAATTCCAAAATATTTTTTCAATTTCTCTTTGATTTTTTGTTCGCGTGTCTTATAAAAGTCTTTAAAATAATAAAGTTCTAATCGGGTGTCTTCTTTTAAGTAGTGTTTTGCTTTTTGTATGCCCTTTTCCCTTCCCTTTGTCCACCATTTTGCAAGATGACTATCATTCTTTTTTCTATTTCTAGATCTGCTTTCTAATCTTAAATTTGGCAAACAATCACACTTTTCTCTCCATTCTGAAAAATTTTGTTTTGATAATTCATCAATATGTTTGTCCCAATCGTCATTTTCTGGCATTTCATCTTTTATTGCTTCTTTTAATTTGTCTTGTGTTGAAAAAAATGATTTGGGATGCATGTGATCTTGTTCAAATGTTTTCTTGTCATTATCATAGTCATCGTATAATATCATCAAAGCCAAATAAGTATATTTTGATTGTTTCCTTGATACAATTCGACTTATATCACTGTCGTTGAACTGAAATTCTGGTTTATCTAAAAGTTCTGATATATCTTCTTTTTCCATATACTTGCGCACTCTCATCAGTATTGTATCAGATGACCCGCCATATACTCGTTTTAAAAATGCGCTAAATAAATACTTTTTTATAATATCGTCATCCGCTTTTTTGTTTTTATAATACATATAGGCTATTGGGATAAGGGCATTATCTGAAGTAATATTTTTAGATGATGAAAAGCCTAATTCTTTAAGTTTCTCTGCTACTCTTTTTATTGCTTCGCTTATTTTTTCCCATTTGTCTTTTATTTTTGATAAGGTATCCCCTATAAGAGCCTGTTTTATATTTAGTGGTTCTTCTAATAAAAACAGACAACACTTTATAATAAAATCATAATCTATGGCTATTCCGTTTCCTTTATTAATTTTTTTTCTTGTTTTTTCTAATTCACGCCTACCACCAGACCAATTATTAGTTAACTGCGATAGTAATTCTTGATTATTTGAAAGGGGGGTTCCGCCTTTATTAATTCTTCTAAAAATTTCTGTTATTTGTTCTATGGTTCCATGTTCTGTTTGCTTAATTAATAGGGATTCTTTAAATGCTTTTTTGAATTCCTTAGCATTTTTATGTTTTGACTCTAAAATATCTCTTACTTTAATCCAATTATCTTGGTCTTTATCTTTAATAGAATCAATAAATTTTTTTCTTAAAAATCTGAATTTTGCTTCTTTTACATTAAGGTACAATTCCTTTTCATCGTATGATCCATGTAATCCTATGGAAAGAGCGCTTAACCGTTGTTGTCCATCTATAATACCTATAACATCATCACCTTTTTCTTCCGTATTTTTATCAAACTCTTTTGTTCTAAATTCGCTTGGTAAACTCCAATAGCCTAATTTTTTTAATTCTTTTTGGTTTTTAGGTTCCCAAATCCAAAACATTCCAATAAAATAGCCTTTATATATAGAGTCAAATAAATTCTCTATCTGCTTTTCTTTCCATACAAAATCTCTTTGAATGTTAGGCATTACAATTTTATACCTATTTTTTTCAAACCAATTTGATAGTAGTTCTTTTGACATTTTATCTCCTTAAGATTTTTAATATTTAAAAAATTTGTCTATGGAACATGTCTTTTACTTATTGCTTATTTTTCTTTTTCATCTTCAAAAAGCGAAAATATATAAAGCGTGCTCTGTCCATATAGCCCTGTTTCATCATCGTCAAGGCTTTTTGCAGTTGAGGATTTATAGAACATATCTAATACCTCGTCATTTAAGAGTTTATGGTTTTACGCTATCATTGCAATAATTTTGGGAATTATCAAAGATTTCACTAATTTATGTTCCATTTATGCCGCTTCATAACCCGCGTATTGTAAATAAGATAATGCTTTTTGTGCGGAAAAGCATATTTGATTGTTGATTCTTTCAAGTTTTAATCTTTCTAATGCGTCTTCTTTTCTCATAACGCCTTCAATAACAAAGGATACTGTTTGTCCTGCATTATCATTAGCAATTTTGCCGACAATCAAACCGTATTCATTCGGATATTTTGGATTTGAACGGCAAGAACAAACCATATTTAACCAATCCATAGACGGCTCTTTATTGTCGTTTCCATTTGATTTGTCGCGCTTAATTTATAGATATTTGCGCGTATTGCGGTTTCGCCGCGCCTACAAACTCTTGGCAAATGCTTGTCCTACCTTAAAGCAATTGTCTAATTCTTCTGCATTGGGAGCGAATTGGACGGAAATTGAAGGGGCGAGTTCTACGCCGCCGGCGTTTTGGATTATTCCTTCTATTTCTTTTACTGCGCCGCCTGCCCAGCCGTAAGAACCGAAAACTAAACCTTTTCTGCCTTTCGCTTTTAAGCCTTTAAAAAATTGCATGAAAGCCGCTATTACGGGGAGCATTTCATTATCGTGAGTTGAAGAACCGACTATTATTCCTTTTGCGTCAAGCAAATAAGCCGCTATGTCCGTCCTGTCATTTTTGGCGATGTCAAAAATTTCCGCTTCTATGCCTTGCGAAGTTATGCCTTCAAGGATTTTTCGAGCCATTTTTTCTGTGGACTGCCACATTGTCTCGTAAATTATTGCAATTTTGTTTTGACAAACTTGTCCCGCCCAAGAAGCGTATTTTTCTAAAATTTCAGGGACATATTTGCGCCAAATAAGACCATGGCTTGGCGCAATCATTTCTATTTCTAAGTTCATTTTTAAGATAGCGCCAAGTTTTGCCGATAATATTGAACCGAAAGGAAAAAGAATATTGGCATAATATTTTTTTGCCTCTTCAAATAGTATTGCCAAATCCACTTCATCGTCAAAAATTTTATTCGACGCATAATGCTGACCAAAACCGTCGTTAGAAAATAAAATTTTGTCATAAGCGCTGTAAGAAAACATACTATCGGGCCAATGCAGCATAGGAACATCTATAAAATCTATTGTTCTTTTGCCCGCATTGATTTTTGAGCCTGACTTTACAGATTCCCAATTTTGCGGCATTACTCCATAATACTTAAAAAGTCCTTCTTTTGCTTTTTGCGTGCCGTAAAATTTTGCATTCGGACATAATTTGACGATTGTAGGAAAAGCCCCGCTATGGTCGGGCTCAATATGATTGATAATTACTATGTCAATTTTTGACGGCTCTACAATACTTGAGATATTATCGAGAAATTCTTTTTCAAATCCCGTTCTAACAAGGTCTATCAAAACCGTTTTTTCGTCTTTAAGTAAATAAGAATTATAAGTCACGCCTTTTCTTGTTCTATAAACGCTTCCATGAAAATCCCTCTCATTCCAATCTACTACTCCTACCGCATACGCCCCATCTTTAATTTTAAATGCCGACATGACTGCCTCCTTTTTTATTTCTTTCTCATTGCTACTATATATTCTTTTGTCATTGTGCCTTTTGTTTGCCCCATTTTGTTGGAAGGGGAGTTTCTCAAAGGCATAGATTTATTTGATAAAAGCCGTTCATAAGTGAAAAGATGATTGAAATTATTTTCTTCAAATTGTTCGGCAATAAATTGGTCTGTAGGCAATTGAATATCTTTTACTCTTCTATTGCCAATAATATAAAAAACTATCCCCCTTTTCTTGACGCTTGAAGCGACATTTTTTATAGACTTAGCCAAATCAAAATAATATGAAGAAACTTTTAATGCGCGCTTTTGAGATTGTAATGATATTTCATCGATATATTCGGTTATTATGCTGTTTTGATAAATTTGTTGGACTGTCCGCCCGCCCATGAGCATATTATCTATTTGTCTTGCATTTTCAAAACCTAAACATCTATTGCCAAATATAGAAAATTGTCCATAAGCGACTGTTGTGCAACTATCGCCGTAAGGAGGACTTGTTAAAACTACATCATATTTTTTGGGGCTGTTGATGAATTCGCCGTATTGAACGCTTACTTTAATGTCTTTAATTTTTGGCAAATAATAAGTTTTGTAAATCTCTATTACTTTTTTCAATTTATTAAAGAAAACGCCAAAAACATCGGGATTAAATTGCAAAACTTCTTCGGACTTAATTCTATACAACTTAAATTCATTGTTTCTCGTATAAGAACATTCTCTTGTTGTCTCCGATAAAGGAACTAAAAAAAACGCGCGAATCTTTTCATCTATCTTATCTATAAAAAACTTAATAACCGCTAAATTTTGCAAAACAGGCTTAGAAAACCAATAATTAATATTTTTATATTGTGGAATTAAAATCTTGTTGAGATTATTTTCGCTTTTTATAAAGTCATAAACATTGTTTTTTAAGTTTTGTTTTTCTTCGTCAATTTTCTCAATATCATAGGACGAAAATTTTGAGCGAGATATAAGTACAGCTAGAGGATTTATATCAAATCCGTCCATTTCAACAAGCCCGCTTTCTAATCCTGCTGTAAAAGAAGAACCAGACCCGCAATAAGGGTCAAGCAGCCTCCCTTTTTTAATTTTTGTTTCTTTGAGCAATTCTATCCCTATTTGAGGAATCATTGTGGCGGGATATTTATGAATATTGGGATATTGCGACGCGTAAGACTGTCCTATAAAATCGTATTTTTCATTTCTTGCGATTAAATATCTCATGTTATATCCTTTATGCTTTTAAACAATAGCGGCAATTTATTTTCATAAGCCCTAAAACCTGTTCCGTGATTTCTTGCCATTGTTCCTTTATCATGCAATCGCAAATCGACTAAAATATTTTCTTCTTCAAATTGATTTGCTAACAATTCTGGGGAAGTCCCTTTCATCAATTGAGCGCGGTAAAAATGAAAATATTCTTTATCCGCTCTTTCTTCGGTATGAGCCGAAACAAAAATCAGGGCGGGTATTTTTTGAATAAATCTATCCGCCAAATCTTTTAATTGCCAAGTTGCAATTACTTCGCCAGAAATATGCCTAACAGAAATTTCAGTTTTTGACACTTGCAAAAACAAGCCCGCGCTATTTGGCTTTAAAGACATTGTGTAATAAAGTCCTTTTCTGCCATTTGTATCAAAACTGCCATATTTTTTGACAGCCTCCAAAGGCGGCATTTGCCAAACTTTATTATTAAAAGTAAATAGAGTGATGAGAGATTTTTCATTCGTTCTATGCGCTTTGAGTTCTGCTCCATCTATATCGGGATGAGCCTTGTTGTTTTCTACAATTCCTAAATAAAATTCTAAAGTATATCCAATACCAGCAGGACCATTCCTTTTAGAGCGGATGAACCCTTTTTCCTTCAATGCTTTAAATTTGGTTTTGAATTGTTGAAGTTGCATACTTTCTCTTTCTTTATCCATATCAAAATATTTTGAGTTTGGGCAAGACGCGCATATAGCGCGTCTCTACTATCGTTTTTTAAATATCCAAATTCCTCACATCAAGCGCATGGGTTTGTATAAAGGCGCGTCTGGGGTCAACTTGGTCGCCCATTAGGGTTGTGAAAATTCTGTCGGTTTCTACAGCATCGTCTAATGTTACTTGTAAAAGGCGGCGGTGTTTAATGTCCATTGTGGTTTCCCATAATTGTTCGGGATTCATTTCGCCTAATCCTTTGTATCTTTGTATCGTCGCGCCTTTATTGCCTAATTCTCTGACGGTTTCAAGAAGTCCATTGGTGGAATTCAAATCATAAATGTCGCCTTTGGTTTTCTTTTCCGTATCTTGCAAACGATATACGGGTTTTTCGTGATTTTCGCCGTAATGTTCTAAATGCAAACCTTCTTCTTCAAGTTGGTCTGCTAATTTGTCTATGCGGGGCAATTCCCACAAATCTTTATATTCCGGCAGTATTTCTTCTACGGAAATTTCTTCTACCGCCGCTATCGAGATTAAATCTTCTTCTTCGTCATCGTCTTTCTTTTTAGCGGTTTTGGCGGGCTTTGCAACTTGCGCATTCTGGGACGAAGCCAAAAGAACTTCTTTGCGTTTGGCGAGAAGCTGCTCTTTAAACTCTTTCCATTCTTTGTCGGAATAAATATATTGCTCTACGCCGTCTTTGACCACTCTGTATATCGGCATTTTGCCGCCGTTTTTCTTGTCGTCTCTAAATTGTAAAAAGGTTTTCCATAAAACGCCTTTCTTTTGAACTTTTTGCACCAAAATATCAAGTTCGCTTAGAGAAGAAATTATGCGGCGCAAATTTTTCTCGTCAATCTCTTTTATTTCTTTACCGTCTTTAAGCAAAGATAGAGACATTCCGCTTAGCGCTTCGGCAAATAAAAACTTGTCTAATTCCGCTTCTGTATCAATATAAATTTCTTTTTTATTCTTTTTGACTTTAAATAGAGGCGGTTGAGCGATATAAATATATCCCTTATCTATCAGTTGGGGCATTTGCCTGTAAAAGAAAGTTAAAAGCAAAGTTCTGATATGCGCGCCGTCAACATCGGCATCTGTCATTATTATGACTTTGTGATAGCGGACTTTTTCTATATTGAAGTCTTGCTCATCCCTGCCTATGCCTGCGCCGATTGCGGTGATGAGAGTTTTTATTTCATTGTTGGCAAGCATTTTTGTAAGACGGGTTTTTTCTACATTTAAAATTTTGCCTCTAAGGGGAAGAATTGCTTGAAATGTTCTATCCCGTCCTTGCTTTGCGCTACCGCCGGCTGAGTCTCCCTCCACTATAAACAATTCCGTTTTTTCTGGATCTCTTTCCGAGCAATCCGCTAATTTTCCCGGAAGAGCGGCGGAGTCTAAAGCGCCTTTTCTGCGGGTTAATTCTCTTGCTTTTCTTGCGGCTTCTCTCGCTTCTGCGGCATTGATGGCTTTTTCTAAAATTGAGCCTGCAATTCCCGGGTTTTCTTCTAAAAATGTGGTGAGCGCGTCGTTGACTACGGAACTTGTTATACCTTCCACTTCTGAATTGCCAAGTTTTGTTTTTGTCTGTCCTTCAAATTGCGGGTTTGGCACTTTTATAGAAATCACTGTGGTAAGCCCTTCGCGCACATCTTCGCCGGACAATTTTAAATCTTTCATCTTAGAGATTTCATTTTTCTTTATATATTCATTTACCGCGCGGGTAAGAGCCGAGCGAAACCCGCTCAAATGCGTGCCGCCCTCTATAGTATTGATATTGTTGACGAAAGAAAAAATCTGCTCATTATAAGAATCATTATATTGCATAGCGACTTCTATACTGACGCCGTCTTTATCTTTTGCAAAATATATCGGCTCTTTATTTAACACATTTTTATTAGTGTTGAGATATTGGACAAAAGTTTTTATGCCGCCGTCATAATCAAAAATATGCTCTTTGTCCGTCCTCTCATCCACAATTCTTATATGCGTGCCTGCGTTTAAAAAAGCGAGTTCTCTTAAACGATTTGTTAAAGTTTCAAAAGAATAGACGCTGACTGTAAAAATCTCCGGATCGGGATGAAAAGTAATTTTTGTGCCTTTCTCGTCGGTTTTGCCAATGACCTTTACTTGTCCGAGCGGTTTGCCTTTGGAATATTCTTGTTTATAAATTTTACCGTCGCGGTATACTTCCGCTTCCAAAGCGTCGCTTAAAGCATTAACGCAAGACACGCCCACGCCGTGAAGTCCGCCGGAAACTTTATAAGAATCCTTATCAAACTTTCCGCCTGCATGAAGTATAGTCAAAACAACTTCAAGCGCGGATTTATTTTTATATTTAGGATGCGGGTCAACGGGAATACCGCGCCCATCGTCTAAAACAGTGACAGAATTGTCCGTATGAATGGTCACATCTATATTTTTACAATAACCTGCAAGCACTTCGTCTATGGAATTATCCACGACTTCGTAAACTAAATGATGAAGCCCTGTAGTCCCCGTAGAGCCGATATACATAGCCGGTCTTTTACGCACCGCCTCCAACCCTTCTAAAACCTGAATATTAGACGCATCATAAGCGCCGTTTTTCTTAATTTCTTCCGCCATTTTTTGCTCCTTTTTGGGCAAAGCCCAGTATATTATTTATTGTATTTTGCAAAATAATTATCCGTCATTTTTTCTGAATTATACTTCACCAATCTTTCCCAATTTATTTCTCCATTTTCATTACAAAAATCGGAAAGAAAACCCTTAACTAAACTATTTATGACTTTTGCATATTCTTTATTAAATTCATCATTTTTTTCTTTTGCCTTATATCCAAGCGGTTCTATTATTGTTATATATAAATCTTTTTCGTTGGAAATGAACTCCCAAAATTCTTGTCCGCAATACTTAAAATAATCTCCTTTGTCCGCTTTGTTATCTTGTCCGTAACAGCAGCCGTTTATTGCAACTATATTTAGATTTTTATTTCCACCGCTTGTTCTTAAAGAGATTTTTGCCTTTTTGAAATCAGCTCTCATTTTTTCAATTTGACTGCTATTTCCCCAATTATTACCAGATTTAATTGAAACAATATATTTCACATTATTCTTGTTAAATTCAAGGTCAATACCTTTTATTCCAGATTTTTCTCCGCCAAAAACCTTATTATTTATAAAAATTGCTAATCCTTCAAGAAAATCGCCAAACATAGTTTCTTCTTGCGAAGACAAATGCGCGTCTAAAATTATTTCTACAAGCTCGTTTGCATTTAAAATATTTTTACATTTAAACAGATATGGGTTTTTTCTTTTCAATAATTTTTCTATCTTTAGAGATTTTAAACTTTCTATTCTCGCTTTATGAAAAGCGCCGATATTGTCCGCTATGTATCTTTCAATTTCTTTATTTGTTATTGTCATAATCCCTCAATTTTTGAGATATTAAATCAAAATACTCTTGATTGCTGTCTATACCTATAGATTTTCTGCCCAATTTGTTAGCCGCAATTAGCGTCGTCCCGCTACCCGCAAAAGGGTCTAAAACGGTATCGTTTTTCTCGGTAAATAATTCGATAAACCAAGCCGGGAGAGATTCGGGAAATGCCGCGCTATGATTTTTGTTTGCGCACTCTGTCGCTAAACTTAAAACATTTGTGGGATATACTAAATCCTTGTTTAGCCAATTAGAAATATTTTTGCCAAAACCGCTGCCAACGCTTGAAATATTTCGAATTGTATCTTTATAACTCAGTTTTTTAAGTCTTTGTTTGCTCCAAGAACCAATGGGTACTTTGACGCTGTCTTGAAACATTTTAAATCGTTTTTGTTTCGTAAAATGCAATAGTCTTTCCCAAGAATCCCTAAATCTATTAGTCCATTTTCCGGGATAACAATTTTTTTTATGCCAAATATATTCTTCCGTCCACAACCATCCTTGCTTTCTCATAGCGATAATTAATTCTAAAACATAAGTATGCCGCTCGCCGTTTACGGCTTTTTCTTTTATATTTAAAACAAATGACCCTGTCGATTTTAGCACCCTTTTGAATTCTGCCGTTTTGGGAAGAAACCACTCAACATATTTATCGGGATGAACGCCTCCATAGGTATTTTTTCGCTGGTCTGCATAAGGCGGCGAGGTGACGATTAAATCTATAGATTCACTATTGAGACCTTTTAAAACATCAATACAATCGCCTAAATAAATTTCAGAATTCTTGTTGAAAAATTTTTTGTTTTGCGGCTCAACCATATTACAACAATAATCTTTTTGTCCTCCCAATCTGGCAATATATTGTATTTCAAATGTTTTCATAAATTATCTCTCCTTCAGATGAAAAATTATTTCCGAATAAGCGCTTTTGTCTTTTTCTGTTCTGTTTAATACCGGGCGTTTGAATTGATTTACTATTTTCATTCCCGCTTTCTCTGATATTTGCGGATATAAATTGTATTTATCATTTGCTACTAAAAAAACATTGTAATCTTTTTTTAGATATTGTTTGCAATTGTTTAATACTGCGGCTATGCCTTCTACATAACTTTTTTGGGCTTCTTTGTTTTGTCCTTTGCATAGCGAGCCGATTTCAAGAGCGTCTTTTCTTTTAAAGCCGAATAAATCATAAGCATAAGCGTGCTGCTCGTGATAGTCTATAAGCCCTACATAAGGCGGGCTTGAAAATATGCCTGAAATTTTTTGCTTTTGCGCAGTTTGAGCAAAATCTTTGTGTTTTTTTGAAAGCGCAGAAAAAATGTCTATTGTTTGGCTGTCTCCTGTTAGGCAATATTGATTTGTATTTGTTTTTAAGGTCTCAAATTCTATTAGCCTTTTTATCGTATCCCTTGAGTATGTTTGCCACCATTTCATAATTGAAAAAATCGGCTTGCAAACTTTGCCGTGCTTTGAACAATAATAAGTCCTTGATACAGGCTCTATAAGAGTCGCCAAATCCGCATGGGTTGTGGCTCTGCATGAACGCATTGTTCGGCTTAATATCAAGCCCAAAATGTTTTTAGCGTTGGCATCTTTGATGCTTTTTATTTCTTTAAAGACAAAATTTATTTCATTTAATATATTTTTTATATACCATTTTTTTAAAAAAGTCTGCGGATTTTTCTTGAGAAGTTCCACTTTGTAATCTGTAATCAATTTCTCATAAACTGCTAAAAATTCTTTTTCTTTTTCCGTTCCGTATTTATCTTCATCTATTAAATTTTGTATGAGTTTATATTTATATTCTGGAACTGGAAAATATTTGTCGTTAAATTGTTTTAATTTATCAGTAAGCGCGGCGTCAAAATCCATAATTTTTGAGTTTTGTATCTTTCCATAGAGTTTTTTTGTGATTTGGTCTATGTTTTCTGTAAGCAAAGCCGTATCATATTTTGAGATTTTGCAATTGGAGATAAAAGCGTTAAAAGACGACACATCTATGCCTATAGCGTTCATTCCAAGTTCATTTGCTTGGACAAGCATTGTTCCGCTGCCGCAAAAAGGGTCTAATACAATATCGCCCTTTTTAAAGAATGTTTCTTTCTTAAAACTGTCCGTATGCCCATCTAAAAAATATTCAACAAGTTGAGGAATAAATTTCCCTTTATACGGATGAAGTCTATGGACATGTTTTGTGGTGTCCGATTCTTTTAAATTGTCAAAAGATAAATTCCAGTTTAAATCGCTTCCGAGTTTTTCTTTCCAATCGGTTTCTCTTGAATGTTTTATAGCCCGATAATATTTTTCAAGTTCAGTTTGCGATATTTGCGTTGAGCCATTGCGTCCGACTTTGCTTATCCGCCCGTATTGGATTAAATAAGAGATATTTGAAGTCGTCACTGTTTTTCTCAAATAATCCGTAGCCCAAAGACTGGCTTCTTTTATAGTTAGATATTGTTGTTGCATTTTAGTCCTTAATTCGTAATTTGATGTTTTTTATTTTTACGCCGCCGCCTATGTATTGGTTTAGACGGTTTAAAATTTCTTTTTTTCTTAGGTTTATTTCACTCATTGCGGTAAAGGATTGGGTTTCTACCAAAAGCGTCCCTTTTTTGTAGCCGCAAATTTCTACATCTGCGCCGAACTCTTTTTCCCAAAGTTTAGCCAAAACAAAAAAATCAACATCTAATCCGAGTTGAGTTTTCATACTGTCTATTATGACGGAAACCGGAGCGATTGTCTCCTTTTTCCTTTTAGCGAGCAATTTTTGATTTATTATTTCTAGTTCTTTTTCATTTGGCATACAATGATTTATACTCTCATAGGCATCACTACGCAGAGATAATCTTTGTCTTTTTGAGGTGAAATTATTGCGGGATTTAATGCGTCTGAAAATTCAAAACTTACCGCTTCTTCTTCCATGTTTTGCAAAACATCTTTTATAAACGCAGGATTAAAACTAATTTCTATTGGATCTTCTTTATATTCTATCGGAATTTCCACATCGCCTGAGCCAAGACCTGCCGTTGAGGCTGATATTGTCAACAAATTGCCGCCGAAAGCAAATTTCACGGCGCTGCTTCTGTCTGCGGCGCTTTTTTCATTGGTGAGCAAAGCCATTTGTTTTACCGCTTTTAGAGTTTCTTGCGTTCTTAATTCAACTTTAAAAACCGTCTTTTTAGGAATTACTTGCTCATAATTTGGAAACAATCCTTCTATTAAAACGCTTGTCAAAATAATATCGTCAAATTCTACAGCTACAAGATTTTCTGATAGCCCTACTTTTATTCCTTCCGCTTTTATTTCCGATGATATAAGTCTTAAAATATCATTCACCGCTTTTGTTGGAACAATCGCTTTCGCTTTTACCTTAGCCCCTATCCCTTTTACAGATATATACGCAAGTCTTCTGCCGTCTGTTGAAACCATTTTTAAAGTTTCGTCTTCAATAAGCGTATAGATACCGTTTAAAATATATCTTTGCGGGTCTTTTGAGGCTGCAAAACTGGTCTTTTTAATCATAGATGCAAAAATGTCGGTCTTCACTGTAAAATTGTTTTCTTTTGGAAATTCCGGTATTACGGGAAACTCTGCCGCGGCGATACCCATCAAATTAAATTTTGCTTTTCCTGATTTTATATTTATTTGATTGCTGTCATCCGCGCTTATTTCTATCTGAGCGTCGTCGTGCATTTCTCTTATTATGTCTGTAAATCTTTTTGTTGGGATAGTGATGGCGCCTTCTTGCTCAATTTCCGCTTTAACATTGCATTTTACCGCTATTTCTAAATCTGTTGAAGATAATCTGATTTTGTCAGATTGCGCTTGAAATAAAAAGTTTGACAAAACAGGCAACGAACTTTTTGACGGAGTGATAGGCGATACGGTAAGAAGTCCTTTAATTAATTCATCTTTTGCACATATTACTTTCATTTAAATCCTCCAAAATCATGTAAATTTTACTATTTGTTGTAGTAATGTTTTGTATATTGTTGATAAGTTTTTTGCAAGTCTAAAAAACCCCGATAATTAAAAGAAATTTGGTTAAAGTTCATAAATAATAGTCTGTTGGTAAATTGACAAAGTTATTAGCGTTATTCTTTACGTGGCGCATTATACAATTTTATCTAAGTTATAAACAAAGTTGTTCCTAAAATTTAAGGGGTTTTTTCTATAAGGGTTTATGGCTGCTGTTATTAGTCATTAGTTGTTATGTGTGTATAATACTTAAAAATTGTTGTTGATTTGTGAAAATGGATTGCTGTTAACTCATTGTTTTCTGCTGTTTTTTAACTTGGATTCCCGATAGAGACATTCGGGAATGACGCAGTTAAGGAAAAAGACCTTTGGGGATGATGTGTTTAAGGAAGGCGGTAACTTTTGTGAGTTTCACCCACCCAAAGGCTGTATTCTGCGCAAAATCGCAGAATCCATAAGATAAAATTCTATTTCAATCTCTTGCCGTTGACGATTAACAACAAAATCTTGAAAAACGGCATTTGATAGATTTTGCGGCTTCGCGCACAAGTCCGTTTTTGCACAGATGTGTTCTGTTAGCGCACAATGCTTATAATCTTACATTTTTTTGTATATCAGTTATGCAAGAGGTCTATTATATCCTAAAGAATCGAATGTGTCCGCTTTTGCAAGATTTTTAATTACGGTTTCTATGGCAAGCAATCAAAACGAATAGAGCCGTTTTCAAGTTTAAATTTTCCATTCGAGCATTGAATATCGGGCGGCAAAATGTCTATTCCAAATTTTTTGGCGTCGTTTAGATATATGGTTAATCTTGAGTCT
>JAITTG010000091.1 GCA_031287095.1 Candidatus Parendomicrobium reticulitermitis
AACTGGCATTCGGTAATTTTGCAATTTAAACAATCGTTTCCACAAACCACAAAAATGGGGTAGAAATGCTCATATCCCAATTTAAAAAAATTTTTACCCCCCCCCCCCCCCCAGCAAAATCGCATTGAAAAATCAATCGCTTTTTTAATTTGTCGCATAATATTTTTCACAGCAAAGCAAAAATTCTTTTTATCTTTTAAACAAACAAAATCGTCCATAGACTTTATACAAAACGCTTTTGGCATTTATGCCAAAGGCGTTTTTTTATTTTTATGCCGCTCACGAAAGCAGTATTGTCCGCGCGAAAACAGACTTGCGCGCTCTGCGGCTTTGTGCAGAATGAGACTAACAGAGTCCGTCATTCCCGAGTGTTTTTATCGGAAATCCAATCTAAAAAAGACATTTTGAAATTGGGAGTTAAATAAAAACAAGGAGGTTCAAAATTTCAAAGATATTAAAAACAGTTAGATATTTCTGATTTTAATAATCTGTTGTTAAACCCAAATATCAAAATAAAAAAAGGAGAACTAACATGAATAAGGTTATAAAAGTCTTACCTGTTTTATTGTTGCTTGTTGTTTTGACATTTGTAGGTTGTGGAAAAAGCGGCGGCGGAAACGGAGGAAACGCAGGCGGGGGAGATGATTTTGTATTTGGAACTTGGAAAGGAAGTTACTTTGATAACACCTTAGGTCAAACAGTTTGTTTATCAGAAAATCACTTGCGAAAAGCCTAATAAATTTGTCGTTGAGTATTTTGTTTCAAGTGCCTACAATGTTGAAAGTCGGTTTGCCGCTGAGAAGGGAACTTTCTCTACAAACAAAGTTACTGGAAAATTTGATTTATCTGTCACACACAATTGGATAGGATCTGGCGCTATAGTATGGGTTGAAGATCCGAGCACGCACTCATTGTCATATACTTATATTGATGATCACCATATCACACTAGAAGGAGCGTTACTTACTAAACAATCATAAGATAAACATTCAAAAGAATAATAAAGCCCCACGCATATCAATATGTGCGAGGCTTTATTATTAAGGAAACGATAATTAGATAAACTCTTTTGTCATTTTATTCGTCATTCCCGAAATTCGTTATCGGGAATCCAAGTTAAAAAAGGCAACGGCAAAAGTGGATTCCCGACAGAGACACTCGGGAATGACGCGCTGAGCGCGGCTTTATCGCAATTGTGAGATTGACTCTTAATTTGAATACGGCTTATATTTTATAGTCGTCAATTGCGGGCTTGACCCGCAATTGACGGATTAAAAGCAGCGGCAGATTAAAGGCAGCAACATATTAAAAATGATGGCGGATTAAAAGCAATGATGGATTAAAGGCAACGGCAAATTAAAGGCAGGGAAAAAGAATTTTATATTAGAAAGCAATCTTTTATTTTTTCCCGTCTCTTATTTCTTTTATCATCATAAAAATTATGTCAGCTGCGGAGTACGACCAGAGGGCTGCCATTAAAATATAGATGAAAGTGATATTTATGGAGTCTCCCGATAAAATTTTTGAGGCGTATTCGCGCAAGGCGGGATAATCTTTTGGGATAGTATTTGCGTCAACCGACATCATTAAAAATATGGACGATATTATAATCACTAATACTACGGCGCCCAATATTATGAAAGCTTTTTTAAATTTCGCAAGTAATAAATGTCCCATACCCGGTATTACAAAAAATGTCAAAAAAAGCGCGCCGGCATATTTTAAAATTGTAAAAAACTTGTCCATTTTATTCCTCCTGCCTCCAACCGTTTTCTAAACCCAAACTGTCCATATAATCTAAAACTTGCCTATACTGTCCGCCGTCCAACTTTTGCGGCATTTTTAAATCGTCAGACTTATACGCTTTGTGATATTGCGACATTATACTTATATAAGTATCTTTTGAAAGTTCTTTCGCTATAAAGTCCAAACAAGACTTAGAGTTTTCAATCTCATTTGGCAAAACCAAATGCCTAATCAAAAGTCCTTTTTTGGCTGTGCCGTCAGAATCAAAAGAGAGTCCGCCCGCCTGCCTTTTCATTTCTTTTAAAGCCGCTTGATTTGTTTTGACATAATTTTTGACATTGGAATATCTAAACGCAGTCTCATCATCGCCGTATTTAATATCTGGCATATAAATATCAATAAGCCCTTCCAAAAGACGAAGCGCCTCAACGCTTTCATACCCGCTTGAATTATAAAGGGTCGGGATTTTTAAGCCTTTTTGCTTTGCGATATAAATCGCTTTAGCTATATGCGCGCTATAATGCGTAGGCGTGACAAGATTGATATTGTGAACTCCTTTATCTTGAAGTTCCAGCATAATATCCGCCAAATCGTTCACGGAAATTTTTCGTCCGTTGCCAAATTGGCTTATGGGATAGTTTTGGCAAAAAACGCAATTTAAAGAGCAATTACTAAAAAAAATTGTCCCCGACCCGCGCATCCCGCTGATAGGCGGCTCTTCCCCATTATGAACGGTATGGCTTGCAATAAAAATCTCATCGGCAGTCTTACAAAACCCCTTGACGCTTTTATTGCGGTTGACGCCGCAAGCGCGCGGGCAAAGATTACAAGAATCCATCATTGAAAATAATTTGTTTATATTTTGTTGTGTATTCATATAAAAAACAAGGGCGGCGGCTTCTTTCGCAAGAGATGCAAAACAGCAACGACAAAAACGGCAATGGCTTCTCTCGCGAGGGATACAAAATAGCAACGACAAAAACGGCAACGGCTTCTCGCAAATGGCGCAAAGTTTAATACGCAAAGAACGCAAAACGACAAAAACAAAACGACAAACGGCGGGCGACAGATATGCGCTATTTATCGCGCGGCGGTTGCAACTTGCGAAAAGCCGTTGTCGTTGCCTTTG
>JAITTG010000122.1 GCA_031287095.1 Candidatus Parendomicrobium reticulitermitis
TCACTACTAATACTTAATATCATTAAATAAGATTTATTGGTTATATCAAAAACCTTAAAATCTGTCAAAATAAGTAAATAAGGGTATATATACGCTATATACCAAGTAAATATTGCAAACAAAAGACATAACGATACTGCACGATATAGTGCGTTTTACTTGTTAATCTGCAAAATAATCTGAAATTCAAAAATCCAATTCACAAATAGGCTATGCGCTCTTTTTAAAATTATTAGCCCTTTGGGATTGATAATAAGTATTACTGCGATAAAAGAAAAGTAATAGAAGAAAAGCAAAATACTGGGTTTGTCGTTTCAAATTTCATTTGCAAATTCATATTTATTTTTTTCGAAGTTTTTAGGCAAAGACAATTCAAATTTTAGCGACCTTTATTTATAGGGATGAACCCATAGATAAAAGGTCGCTTTTTTATGCCATAATAGGCAGATTTTTAATAATATTGGTCAATTTAATTGGGTATGATTAGGAGTGGTATAAAAAGGCGACAAAATTGGTGACATTGTCACCCATTGCGCCTTTTAAAAACGCATTGAAAAATCAATGCGAAACTTGACAAATTAGAATCAATATGCTATACAATTCGTGATGAAAATCTACCGCTATAAGCGGTATAGAGGAAAGGGGGATTAATTATGAAAAATGTCTATTTATTATGGGGTGAGCATATATTTTCTGAAGATGAACTAGAACAAATTGGTATTTGTGGCGAAAAAGGGTTGGTAGCAGAAGAAATTCCATATCTAAAGTTAGAAAATATAGGCATACCGCGAAAGCCAAGACAGAACAAAAACAGTGAATTTCTATCGCAAGCGCCGCTTCTCAATTGATGATTTTTATTGATTTTTCAAGAAGTTTTTGATTTATTAAAGGAGGATAATATGAAAGATATTGACTATATTGACCATGTAATAAAAAACACCCTCGAGAAAAGTGAAATTAAATATGGGTGTATTCAATTTGATAAAACAGAAGATGAATCAATGGTTCATTGGGATGACTGGGTTAATGGAAAATCTTTTAAAATAAAATTGGATGAACAATTATACAATATATTAAGCACTGGGTTTGAAAAAGATGGAAAAAATTTATCAGAGTACTTAGAGAAACCTCATAAATTTGCAAAAGATGGAAGTGCTACGAAACTTTCTCATCAAGTTGTTAGATATTTAAGCCCCGGAAATACTGTTAGACTGATTAGGAAAGATGAAGACGCTATGCTAATAAAACTAATTATAAATACGCCAACAGAAAGAGTAATCAATAAGGTGGATAAAAATATAGAGAACCATGAGATTATTTTAGCAAACATAGTCTGGAATCCTGAGCACTGGAGAAAGCCACTTGTCAATAAAAAGGCAGGACATAGATATGCAAGAATTAATGTTCCCAATGAATCATTGAACTTCAATTTCGATAAAAAAAACATAGACACTAAAAATGAAATATATGGATATTTCCAAAGAACGAAGGATCCTATAAAATTTTCCAAAAATGGATTGATAATATTCTATACAAAAAACACTGAAACAAACAAAGGGGAAATAGTGGGAGTGTATGGTAAATCTCAAATAATTAAGTTAAAGGAATTTCCGATGAGTAATTTTAATTCTAATGTGACGGCTGATAAAAACTATTCCATGTTATTCCCGATGCCTTTAGATGAAAAGAAATATAAAGAAGGCAATAAAAGGCTTGTCGGGCAAATAGGATTTGCATATAAATCAACTGAATTTGCAAAAA
Organism: Candidatus Parendomicrobium reticulitermitis; assembly: GCA_031287095.1. Taxonomy (GTDB): domain Bacteria; phylum Elusimicrobiota; class Endomicrobiia; order Endomicrobiales; family Endomicrobiaceae; genus Parendomicrobium; species Parendomicrobium reticulitermitis. Next base: position 1,762 of record JAITTG010000122.1, read on the forward strand.
AAGTGTTATTGGACGAAATATCAGAATTATCAAAAAATGGAATTCCGAAAGAAGAATATGAAAAACTTATAAGGATATATGAATATTATATTGGAGAGAAATATTTAGACACAGATGATGTTGAACAGACAGAGTTGGTTGAAATCTTTAAAAATCAGACAAAGACAAACGAAGAGTTAAAAAATGAATTGCTAAATAGCCCTTCCCAAGAACAAGAATATATCGATATTAAGGGGAAAAAATATAAAAGAAATAATGTATCTTTAGCAAAAATAAAGATTATAAGAGGCATTAAATGTCAGATATGTAAGGAAAGTATTCTAAAAAAGGATGGTAGCAAATATGTTGAATCTGCTCATATTACTCCAAAAGCAGAAGGTGGTTCAGAAACTTTGGACAATATATTGGTATTATGTCCAAATCATCACAAAGAATTTGATTTAGGGGATACAGAAATATTGTATAGAGATAAAAATTTAATAAAGTTTACTTTAAATCAAATCAAATATTCTATTAATCTATAAATATCAATTTGAATCGTTAAAAATAGTTAAATGTCCACAAAACAATTCAACGCCCATCGGAATTTAGCAGATGGGCGCTTTTTATTTTTAATACATTAAAAATATTCCAGTTAATCAGTGGACCTCTTGCACAACCGATACATAAAAATAGATGGATATTGTCAAGCGCGCACCGCCGCAGGGTGTGCAATGACAATGCAAATCCTCTTATATTTTTTAGTTCAATTCCGCCTCGCAAACTTAAAAAACACATTCGCCCCTATATTTGTAAAAACTATCCCGCTTATATTGGTTTTGGTAAAGACCGTTTTTGTTCTTTGTTGTATGGGAATGATTACCGCGTCGTCTAATAGTAATTCTTCTGCTTTTGCTAAAAGCGCCCATCTTGCTTTGGGATTGGTTAGCATTGCGGGTGCGTCCGCCTCATTTAACAGTCTGTCATATTGAGGACTTTTGTATTGTCCGTAGTTTTGAGGGCTGTCGGATTTGAATAAATCTAAAAATGTCGTTGGGTCTGAAAAGTCCGGCGACCATAACATCTGCCCTGCGGACACAGTAAATTCCGACATCTCGTCATATAATTGATTTGCCGGCGCGGCTCGTAAAATGATTTTGACGCCGTCTAAATTGCTTTCTATTTGATGTTTTATATATTCCCATTCCAATTTTGAGCCTTGCGAACTTTGTATGGATATGGCGATTTCAAGCGGAAGTCCGCCTAAATCCTGTTTTGCTAAAGCCAACTCTTTTTTAGCCTCGTCTATATTAAAGGAAGAAGGTTTATTAAATCTGCCGCTAAAATCTCTAAAATCCTGCCGAGCAATCCATGTGAAATTGTATGGAATAAAATAATCAGCCGCTTTTGAGCCATTGCCGAAAACTTTATCTATCAATTCTTCCTTATTAAAGGCGCGTGAAAGCGCTTTTCGCAGATGTTTGTTTGAAAGGATTTGTTTTGACGGCTCTATTGATGGGGAAAGATAAATATATTCTATAACCGCTTCATTAAAATTTATTCTTTTATATTTTTGCGGCTCTTTTGATAGAACATCTATGCTCTGTTTGCCATTGCCTGTTTCCGGATTTAAAATATCGCTTTCGCCCGCCGCAAAAGCATTTCGCAAACTCTGCGGGTCTGAGATAACGCTCACAAAAATTTCATCTATTTTGACCGAGTCTTTATCCCAATAATAAGGATTTTTGCTATAAGTCCAGCGCTGGTCTATTTTCCAATCGCTGATGACGAAAGGTCCATTATATACTGCGCGGTTATGAGTTGTCCCATATTCATTGCCGAATTGCTCATAAACTTTTTGATTCATAGGAAACATCGCGGAAAACACTAAACAAGAAAGAAAATAAGGAATCGGTTTTTCCAAGACAACAATAAGAGTTTCCTCGTCTTGAGCCTTAACGCCAAGCGTAGAAATATCAGCCTTGCCGTCCAAAACGGCAATGCCGTTTTTTAAATAAGAAATCATTTGATAACGATACGGCGCCTCTTGAGTTTTGGCAAGCAATTTCCAAGCCCATTCAAAATCGTCAGCCTTAACTTTATCCCCATTAGACCATTTTGCATTAGAGCGGATTTTAAAAGTATAGATAAGCCCGTCCTTTGACACGGTATAAGATTGCGCCGTCCCATTCACAATTTTGCCTTCATCGTCAAAAGTCATCAACCCTTCCATAACATTGCTAATAGGAATCCCATCCGACGCCTTATCCGTGATATGGTGATTGAGGGTGGACAAAATCACATGAGTAGCGTAGATGATAGAGTTCTCGCTGCGCTTTTGTTCCCCGCAAGCCGATAAAAACACAGCCAAAATAAAGCAGATAAATACAAAATAAACTTTTTTCATAAATCCTCGCTCCCATAAGGCAGTATAATAAATTAAATTGTCAAATAAAAATCTCTTTGACCATAGCAAAGGCAGGCAGAGGATGGCGGAATGCGGAGCGGCGGGCGATTTTCTGAAATTGTGTATTTTTGGAGATAAATCATATATAAATAGTGATTTGCTTATAATCAATGCTTCTACAAAAGCCATTCAAGAATATTTAATGTTTTATCCGAGCCTATAGCATAAATAACTTATATATATTGATGAATTCCATTTTTATCTGCGACTTAGTGTAGAATTACAATATTTCCCTACTTTTATATATAGGTTGTGCAAGAAATCTACTATCAAATTTCATTGTGTTTTCCATTTGCAAT
>JAITTG010000123.1 GCA_031287095.1 Candidatus Parendomicrobium reticulitermitis
ATTGCAAATGGAAAACACAATGAAATTTGATAGTAGATTTCTTGCACAACCTATATATAAAAGTAGGGAAATATTGTAATTCTACACTAAGTCGCAGATAAAAATGGAATTCATCAATAGACCTCTTAAGCAACTAATAGATAAAAAAGCACAATAAAAGGCATGGAAAACAAAAAAGGTGGGAGTAGATGGAATGGATTTAGGCGATTGATGGGAGTCACGAAGGGGATGTTTGATAGGTGTGTAAAGATAGTAAAAAGGCAAGAGAAAAAGAGGATGAAGAAAGGGGGACAAAAGAGGAAAGTAAGTGTAGAGAAGATGGTAAAGATGATGTTTGAGTATTACCGTCAATATCGGGCATATTATCAGATTGTCAATCCCAAAGGTCTAAGAATTTTAAAAAGGGTGTCTATTTGCGGGCTGGATTTTTGAGTTTCAATCCTTGCAAGAGCGGGCTGTTTCATTCCAGATAATTGAGCAAGTTCAGATTGAGTCATTCCCTTTGCTTCGCGGGCTTTAATTAAACTTTCAATAATGTCGGCTTCAAACTCCATCAATTGTTTTTCTTCCTTGGTAAAAAATTTTGAGTCATTCCAAGTATCTTCAAATGTTGGATAATCAATGCCTCTAATGGTTTTCATATTAACCGCCTCCGTTATTTATTGTATCCACTTTTAAAAATTTCAAAATTATTTTCTGCTTTTCTATCTCATTTGGCGAAGTCTTTTGAGATTCTTTAATAAAATGGTGAAGCAAAATAAAAATCTTATCTGTTTTACTCCAGCAAATAAAATTCTATGTTGTAAAGGTCTTAACTCCCAAATGTCGCCTTTAAGATGTTTAACTATAGGCTCTCCCGCTCACATTATAGATGTCCTTAAAATATTGATATAAGACCCGATTTTGTTGAATCGTATTCTAGTATTTTTACTTTTTTGGCTTTTCTTTGCTAACCCATTTATGTACTTTTTTAGCGGAGAGACGCCGTTGTTATTCACAAAATATATTATTTCAAACATATATTGCCCTCTTATTGTGATTTACTACTATAATTTTATAACTCATTTGTTATATTTTATCATAAGTAGTTTAAGTAAGCGCTGATTAACTCGTTAAATGCTCTTAATCTATCAATTGTGCAATTGTGGGTAAAGCCCGCAATGATATGACATAATCAAGTTTCCTTTAAAGAACTAACCGCAGCAATACTGCGCAACCGAGGGCTATTCTATACCAGCCGAAAATTCTGAAATCATGTTTTGTTATATAGCTTAGGAGGAAATTTATTGCGGCTGTGGATACTACAAAAGCTGTTGCCATACCTACTATGAGAATGGTAATTTCTGCAGGACTAAAATGAAGACCAAATTTGAATATTTTTAACGCGCTTGCGCCAAACATCACTGGAATTGCAAGAAAGAATGTGTATTGGGCGGCTGTTGTTCTTGACACCCCCATCAATAAAGCGCCTATAATTGTTGCGCCTGAACGGGAAGTGCCGGGAAAAATCGCCGCTATTACTTGGCATAATCCTATTATTATTGCGGCTTGATAAGTTATTTGCGCTATTTGGTCAAATTTGGGTTTTCTTCCTTTCTGATAATTTTCAACCGCTATAAAAATTATGCCTACCGCAATCAACATAATGGCGACAGTTTGATAATTGTAAAAAAGCTCGTTAAATTTATCATCCCAAATCAAGCCGATTACAGCCGCCGGCAAGCAAGAAACTATGATTTTTAGCCACATATCCACAACTTCTTTTTTTATGGCAATAGGTTTGTTCTCGCCAAAATCTACGGGAAGCAAAACGCGCCAATACATCACTATAACTGATAAAATCGCGCCGAGTTGAATAACTACTAAAAACATTTCTCTAAATGCAGGCGTTACATCAAGCTTTATAAATTCGTCAACCAAAATCATGTGTCCTGTGCTGCTTATAGGCAGCCATTCCGTAATACCTTCCACTATTCCAAGTATTATTGATTTGAATATATTATTGAAAAACATATACACTCCTTGCGTCCCCACACCCGCTTCACAACCCTCGCCCTCTTTTTACTTTACTCAAAGTCCCTCCCTCTGTAGGAGAGGGGAAAAGGAACAAATTGACTTGTAGGGGGTTATTAGAAACATTAAACACTTTCATGGTTTAGGGGTAGTAATTTATTTTAGTCTATTATTGCATCATTCCCGAATGCTTCAAATCCATTTATACGCGCGCTTATCGCTGTCTCTGTATTATTTTTTATCGTAACTTATTGGTCCGTTTTTATAATTTGTTTTATTGAGCCATTCTTGCGAGTAGCCTTCTTTTTGAGACATCTCGCGTATAGTATTTATATATCCTTGATTATATTTTACAAGCAAATCAAAAAAGAAATTGCGCCATTCGCTCATAATGGTCATAGCGTTTTTATTTAAAACTTTAAAAAACTCCAAGGCGGCTTTTTGAGGATCTGTCTTTGCAAGGACGGATAATTGTCTTGAAACTTCCGATATAGCCTTTTCAGAATTTTTCTCGTGTATATAGGCTCTTTCTTGAATATCTTTGGCTATATAATTATATCTGACATTAGCAAATTCTGCGACCATATTATAAACCCAATAAGCGCTATCAGCCTCATAGGCGCTGGGATTTCCCTTGTAGTAAGCCGTAGGCAAATCGCTTACGGCAAGCGGAACAAAAACTGATTCTGCGGTAGTATCAAGCGCTACCCAAGTAATAGCATTTAAACCGAACGGCATATTTGGTTTGTTTTGACTGATATAAGCGTATACCGTATTGGAATTTGATATGGGCGTTTCCCAAGCGCCGTTTGGGTTCGCATTTCTTTGCATATCCTGCGGCGAAAAGTATCTATTGGGATTTCCAAAAGCGCCTGCGGCTATGCCTTGCGTTAAATCAAATTCCGTCCCTTCATAATGGTCGCGGTATAATGCCATCAATGTTTCAAGAGCAATCTTTTTATCCGGTTTAACGGAAAAAAGATAATCTTTTGTAAAAGCATCTTTAACCCAAGGAGAAAGTTTGAGTGAAGGAGCAAATAAATTAAACGCTCTCCAAACGCGGCGCAAAGAATAATATGGATGATTATATTCGCCTGCGCTCACAGTTAAAAGCCAATCCATAGGCTGAGAATTATCTTGCGGTTTTCTTATTTTAAATTTTTCAACTATTGCAAAAAGTTTTGCGCTATATATTTGGTCGGGATTATTTTCAATAATATCTCTTATGCGAAATTGCTCAGCCGCAACAAAAAAATGTCCATCGGGCAATTTTTGAGCAACCCACAATGCGCCTCTTCCCTCAGGCGACGGCGCTATTTCCATCACCCATGCCTCTTCTCCATCGGCTATTGGCAAAGTTTCTCCCGAGCCGTAATATCCGTATTTGTCAACAAGTTCCCCTATAATTTGTATAGCTTCGCGGGCTGTTTTGGCTCTTTCAAGAGCAATGCGGGAAAGTTCCGCGCCGTAAAAAATCCTTTTTTCATACGCAGGCGCGCTTATAAAAAGAGAATTATTAGAGCATTCTCCAAACATTAAACCATGTTCATTTATTATTCCGTAATTTGCATCAAGATAAGCATAGGTGTGAGAGACTTGAGGTATATATCCAATGGGTTTAGTTCTTTTTACTCCGATATGGTCATAGGCGGCGGCGCGGTTTTTATCCGACATGCGGGGAATGAGAAAAGCGTTAAATTCGGTAATATCATTGCTTGATGCGGCGCTTGCATATATTGTTCTCATAGAGCCTGCGCCCCAATCTTTAGCGGGAACAAAAGCAATACTTGCATCAGACAATTCCCCATTATAAGAATGAGCGACAATCATAGAGCCGTCGACGCTTGCGCCTTTTGTTACTATTATAGTAGTCCCCGCAAAAGCAAAATCAAAAGCAAGCCCAATAATGAGAAAAGACCAAACCGCCAATCGGCAATCTTTCATTTTTCCCCCAACAGATTTTTTATATTTATTACGGCGATTTTACCATAAAAACAACAAAAATGCCCATATATATATGATGTGATTAGCATTGTTAAGGATCTGTTGCTATTGCCTTTGCTTTTTTGCGCGCCTTGCGTGGTTGTTTGCCTTTATCGTTGTTTAAGGAAAGAACGCTCACATCTTGAGCTCGCCGCCAGATATTCGCTCTTTATTCATCGCGCGGCGGTTGCAACTTATGAGAAATCTTTTACCTTTGCCATCCGTATCCCTTTACAGAAACTATAAAAAAGTGTATATAGTGCGCTCTCAAAAGTAGTTAAATCAAAGACAAGGAGATGCAAAATGGCTCAAGCAAGATGTATGAAATGTAAGGTTCAGGTAGAAGTTAAAGACCCTCAAGATGTGAAAATGAAGAATGGTATGGCGGCAATTTCCGGCGTTTGTCCTACCTGCGGAACCAAAGTTTTTAAAATCGTAGGGAAAGCCAAGTAAAAAAAGAAGCATTTAACAATAGCAGAGTAGGGGCGGGTTTGTAACCCGCCCCTACTTTTATGTATGGGATACGAAAGCGTAAGAGATGAAATGTGAAAAATGGAGATATTATAATGAATGGGCAAACTATAATAGATTGGATTTGCGAAGATTTAAAATTGCCTCAAAATGGAGTTAGCAATACCGTCTCTATGCTTGGCGGCGGAGATACTGTGCCTTTTATATCACGCTATAGAAAGGAAAAAACCGGCAATCTTACAGAAGTAAATATCAGAGATATAGATGAGAAGTTGCACTATTATATAGAGTTGCAAACAAGGAAAGAAACGATACTTGCAAGTATTGACGAGCAGAAAAAACTCACCCCGGAACTTAAAAAAAGCATTGAAAATTGTAAAGAAAAAACAAAGTTAGAAGATATATATCTGCCGTATAAGCCCAAACGACAAACCAAAGCCACAATAGCAAAAGACGCAGGTCTTGAGCCGCTCGCTAACGCTATTGTGGAACAAAAAATCTCTATGAAAGAAAATCGCGAAGCAATCCTAAAAAAGTATATCAATGCCAAAAAAGGCATAGACACTATAGAGAAAGCCGTAGAAGGCGCTATTGATATAGTAGCGGAACAAATTTCCGACAATGCCGGGTTTAGAGGTCTTATGCGCAATTTCATTTTAAATACCGGTATTATCCGCTCAAAAGCCGTAAAAGCCGCTCAAGATATAAAGACAAAATATAGTATGTATTATGATTATGGAGAATCTCTCAAAACCGTTCCCGGACATCGTCTTTTAGCTATAAGGCGCGGGGCGAAAGAAAAAGTCCTTACTTGGAAAATCGCTCTTGAAGATGAGCAGGCTGTTGAATTGCTTTTGTCAAAAGTAGCCGTCAACAATAAATCTCTATTTTATCCCGAACTTTTTACAGCCGTCCAAACCGCTTATGACAGGCATTTGTATCCGTCGCTTGCAGGAGAAGTTTTTATCGCCAAAATGGACGAAGCAGACAGAGACGCTATCAATGTTTTTGCGCAAAACGCTAAAAGCATTTTGCTTGCTCCGCCTGCCGGGCACAAAATGATTATGGGTATAGACCCTGGTTTTAGGACAGGGTGCAAAGTGGTGGTGATAGATATAAACGGCAATTTTAAAGAATATCACGCCATTTTCCCGCACGAACCCGCTTCAAGAATTACAGAAGCTGAAGAAATTTTGGTTGATTTGATAGAAGAGTATGATATTGACCTCATATCAGTAGGCAATGGAACGGCTTCGCGCGAAACCGTCGCTTTCGTTACTCCAATTTTGCAAAAGCGCAATTACAGGGCAAAACTCGTTGTGGTAAGCGAGGCGGGCGCGTCCGTATATTCCGCATCTCCGCTTGCTACGGCAGAATTTCCGGATTTAGATGTGACAGTCCGCGGCGCTATAAGCATAGCGAGAAGACTTCAAGACCCATTGGCGGAACTTGTCAAAATTGACCCCAAATCTATCGGCGTTGGGCAATATCAGCATGATGTCAACCAAATACAACTTAAAAAACAATTGGACGCAACGGTAGAATCTGCCGTCAATTTTGTGGGAGTGAACTTAAATTCCGCTTCCGTAGAATTGCTCTCTTATGTTGCCGGCATCGGCAAGACCACTGCAAAAAACATAGTGAATTACCGCGCCAAAAACGGCTCTTTTAAAAATAAGGCTGAACTTACAAAAGTCCCGACTTTTGGAGAAAAGACTTTCACTCAATGCGCGGGATTTTTAAGAATTACAAATTCAGACAATCCACTGGACAATTCCGCAGTCCATCCCGAAAGTTATCATATAGTAGAGAAAATGGCGGGCGATTTGAATGTGGATATAAGCGGTTTGATAGGCAATGAGGATTTAATCAATAAAATTTCTGTGAGAGATTATGTGAGCGCCGACATAGGAGTTTTGACTTTAAACGATATTATTGCCGAATTAAAAAAGCCCGGCGTTGACCCAAGAAAAGATTTTTCCAATATAGAATTCAGCCCTGATATCACCACGATAAATGATTTAAAAGAAAATATGGTTTTAGACGGCATAGTGACAAATGTCACAAATTTCGGCGCTTTTATAGACATAGGCGTTCACCAAGACGGTCTTGCCCACATCTCAAAACTGAGTTCCAAATTCATAAAAAACCCCCAAGAAGCAGTTTCCACAGGCGAAAAATTAAAAGTAAGAGTATTAAAAGTTGACGCAGAATTAAAAAGAATAAGTTTAGAGGTAGTGCAATAAGGCGCGGCGAAGCCGCGATTACACACGACTGTCTGTAAGTTTGGCGCAGGGCTGGACAGTCGCATTGCCTTTTGGCGTCTTTTGACGGAATTTGTTCGCTTGGATAGCGCCGCTATACGCGCGCAGACAAATTCTGCCAAAATACGCTCAAAATGCTTCGTGGAGAGCGTCTCATACATAAAAGGAAAACGACAAAAACAAACATAAATACAAAAAAACAAAACCCCAAAACTTGTATAGCGCGGGTTGCTTTTCTCTGTTGGACGAATGATTAAATCCCGAAGGGATTTAATGTTGTTAATAACCCCGTATTGCCGCAGGCTATGCGGGGACACTGAAGTCAACTATTATGGATAAACCCTGAAAGGGTTTAATATCGTCAATACCCCAAGTGGCTATCAAAAAAATATATGAAACTTGTATGGGGTGTTTGACATCCTCCAGCCCTTACGAAATACAAAAAACGATTGACAAGCCAATAATCATTCGTTCACAAAGCAGCAGTTGTCCGGAAATAATTATTCTCTAAAAAATGCTATAATCCGTCCCGTAATCAAAAAACAGAAAAAAGGAATTAAATAATGGAAAGCAATATTTTGGAATTAAATAAATTTTATTCGTTGATTGCGGGCAGAAATCCGCGCTTGACTTTTTCTTTTTTTCAAACAATAGAATCTTCTAGACAGACAGACAGACAGACAGACAGACAGACAGACAGACAGACAGACAGACAGACAGACAGACAGACAGACAGACAGACAGACAGACAGAGATAAATCTCACTTAAATGCCTACCTTTTAAAAAATCATAAAAATCAAAACAATGCGCTAAAAAAGTCCCATTTTTGCTTTTGCAAAGATGGGACTTTTTCTTTTTTTGCGCCGATATTTCCCGCCTTGCGCTACTCCTGTTTGGAAGGAGGCGGCGCAATGTAAAGCCTTGTTAATTTGTAAGGGCGAATGAATATTCGCCCGCATTTGTATAAAAAATCGATTGTGATGGCATACCTATATGTCTGCCAAAAAACAAATGTATCAAAAATCAATCGTAGGGGCAGACCCA
>JAITTG010000002.1 GCA_031287095.1 Candidatus Parendomicrobium reticulitermitis
TATATAGATATCGCTCCGCCTCCGTTTTCACTGCCGCTTCCGCCTGCATAATTATCATTTAAGTTTACTGTGCCATTCCTAAATTTAATCCCCCCGCCGCCTCTTGTAACATCCATTACTCCGCCTTCATTAACAGCGCTGTTATTAGATATAGTAGCAACTAACCCAGACCCATAAAAGTCTATAGTCCCTGTCCATGTGTATATGGCTCCGCCAAAACCTCCACTATGCCCATCCATAAGAACCTTTCCATTAGCCGCTTCAAAACCTATATAAGCGCCATCCCTTGCAAACGCGGCGGGACCATCTTGACTTGCAATGTTTCCTCTAAATTCAATATTGTTTGTTCTAAATACAATAGAAGAATTGTTAGTTGCATATATGGCGCCGCCTGTCGGGGCAACTCCTCCTATAACGCCTCCAAAAGAAGCCGAGTTATAAAAAAAATAAAGATTAGTCCCGCTAAAAAAAGCCTTGGAATTTGTAAAATAAAATACCCCTCCAGCATGCGCTGAATTATTAGAAAAAGTTGCATTTGCAGGATTAATATTTAAAGTGGAATTCTCAGCCCGTATAAAACCCCCATCGGCGCTTGTCTCATAATATCCGCTAAATGTCCCAACGCTTGAGAAATTATAAGACGGGTTGTTTGCTACATTGGCATATCTTGCCGCTTGAGCATAAACGGAAAATAAGGACAATATCATTAAACAAATAGAGATTATTAAGGCTTTGTTGTCTTTAATTTTAAGGGAAGAGAGAAAAGACGACGGAAACGACAGAGAAAAACGAGAAAAGAGAATAGAGAAAAGACGGCAAAGGTTATTAAAAACAAACGACAAAAATGAATGTAGAGACACACTATACGCGCGTCTCAATCTGGAAAACAAAGACGAAAACGGCAAATCAAAAATCAACGACGCGCTTTGCGGGGAAAATGGATTCCCGATAGGGATATTCGGGAATGACGGAGTTGTTATCAACAACAAAGTCTTGAAAAATGACATAAAATGGATTCTGCGGCTTCGCGCACAATGTCCGTCTATTTTTGTGTGTTGGTTATGCAAAAGGGCTATTTCGTGCGGACGGAGGCAACGACGCGCTTCGCTGGGAAAGCGGGTTTCAAACCCGCACCCTACGAAATTTTTGGGGTTTTGTTGTTGTATGGGCAAATGATTATTCGCCCATATAAATTTTGAAATTGTTTTGATGATTTGTTCTTTGATTGAATTTATTGAGGACATTTATATTGTCCCCCTATTCGTTAGATTCCGCGGGGGGGGGGGGGGGTAGTCACAGATGAGCCGTTGATACTGAAAGATGGTGAATAATTATTCGCTATCACAAGAGAAGGGCAGACACATGGGTCTGCCCATACAAAAGATGAAATTGTTTTGACGATTTGTTTTGTTGGTTTTTCCATTGACAAACTTCTTATTATTGTTGATAACAAAATGCATTTCATAGTTGTATATCCATCTTTGACAATCTACTTTCGCGAATATCTGAAATAATTGTTTCAATATTTCTGTCGTCTTCCCAACGACCATATAAATTGAAAAAGTCTTTCAATTGCGCCTTTTTAGAAGACTTATCTTCCAAAGACACGACTATTACTCTCGAATTATTCGCCATAAAAGACGGTTCGTCTAAAACAATTCCGCCGTTTCTATCATATTGCATAAATGCCTCCGAATTCTGTTTTTGATAAGCGGGATAATACTAAAAAGCAAGCGAAAAGACAATCATCTTGCATAACTGATATATAAAAAATATGAGAGTATAGGATTGTCATTGCGCATCCTGCGAAGGCTTGAATAATCGCATAAAATAGATTCTGCGACTTCGCGCAGAATGACAATGTCCATCTGTTTTTATGAGTCGGTTACGCAAAAAATATGGAGATTGCGGGTCTTGCCCGCAATGACGGAGGGAGAGACGCGCTTTGCGGTGAAAGTGGATTCCCGACAGAGACATTCGGGAATGACGCAGTTGGAGCGGCATTCAGGAATGACACAGTTGGAACGGCATTCAGGAATGACGCAGTTGGAGCGACACTCAGGAATGATGCAGTTGGAGCGACTTTCGAGAATGACGCGGTTGGAGCGACTTTCGGGAATGACGCGGTTGCGGCATTTCACTGCTGCGCAATCTCTACGAGGCGCCGCGCTGTCTAATCATTGCAACTATACCAATGCGGGTGATAGAAATCTAAATGACAGGTTTCGCCGGTGTTGGGTCCCGGCTCTTTTCTGCCTTTTTGGATGCGGATTTCTGCGCCGTTGACATCTACGGCATAGTCTATGATCTCGCCTAAAAAACTCTTTCTTTTTAGAATGCCCGGGATGCCGCCTTCTGATAAAAAGCCGATTTCCGACGGGCGGCTGGCAAGAACTATGTCTTTTTGAGTTTTTAAAGCATCGTCTATCGGATATTTGGGATATGAGACAATACCGCTGTCTTTTGTCTTTATGCCTTTATCAGAAACAGACACATTTAAGAAATTAGATAAGCCTATGAAACTGAAAACAAATTTGTTTGCAGGCTCATTATAGACTTTTAACGGGGAGTCTATTTGTTGGACTACGCCTAATTTCATCACTAAAATTCTGTCTGAAAGAGCCATCGCTTCGCTTTGGTCGTGAGTTACATAGACGATTGCAAAACCATAATGTTTTTGAAGGTCTTTGATTTCAAAACGCATTTCTTCGCGCAAATGAGGGTCAAGGCTTGAGAGAGGCTCGTCTAAAAGCATAACTTTGGGATTGATAGCCAAAGCTCTCGCTAAAGCCACGCGTTGTTTGCCGCCACCGGACAAGTCCGCCGGGCTTTTTTTTGCGGCATCTAAAAGATTTGTGTGCTTTAAAGCGTCATTTGTCCGTTGGACAATTTCTTCTCTTTTGAGTTTTTTAAGTTTCAACGGGAAAGCCACATTCTCATATACTGATAGATGGGGCCATACGGCAAAGGCTTGAAAAACCATGCCGAAATCTCTTTTTTCAGGAGGGAGATAATATCCCCTCTTTTTGGAACTTAGGGTTTTATCGCCTGCATAGATTTCGCCGTCGTCAATATCTTCAAAACCGGCTATCATTCTGAGAGTCGTCGTCTTGCCGCAGCCCGAAGGTCCGAGCATTGAGAAACATTCTCCTTCGCCGATTTCAAAATTTAGATTATTAACGGCTATTACTTCTCCAAACTTTTTTGTGACATCTACTAATTTTATATATGACATTTTTCCCACCTTTTATTGTTGTTTTGCGCCTAAAACTTTTTTGATGAAAAGTTGACCTAATACTATTATGATTAAGGCTATGCCTGCAAGAGCCGCAGAATATACAGTCTCGCCGTCTTCATTGAGAGTGTAAATGGCGACTCCCAAAGTTCTTGTGGCAGGCGAATACAGCATTACGGAAACTGTCAACTCTCTTAAAGCAGGCAGGAAAATAAGAAAGAAAGCCGAAAGCATGCCGGGACGCACAAGAGGCAAAACTATATCTTTTAGCGTCTGTCCCATAGTCGCGCCGCAGGCTTGAGCCGCCTCCATAAGACTGTCGTGAACTTGCGATAGAGCCGCCTTGTTTGCTTGCAAAGAGAAAGCCATATAGCGGGCTATATAGGCTACAAGAATAATCCATACCGTATTGTATAGATTGATTCCAAATTTCCCGCTCCATGCCAAAATCACGCCCAAAGCGATTACCGAGCCAGGCACAGAAAAAGGAAGAACGCCTAAGAATTCCAAAATTCCTTTGCCTCTCACTTTCATCTTTACGAGAACATAAGAAATCATAACGCCTGCAAACATTGTGATAACAGCCGCGGCAAAACCCAAAGTTACGCTGTTAAAAATGGCGTCTTTAGTCAATTGCCACTCAAAGAGAACAAAATGATAATTTGCCAAACTCAAGTTTTCCATTGTGAAAGGCAAGCCGTAAGTTTTAAGACCGCCCACCAAGAAAATAGTCAAAGTAGGCAAAAGTATGGTAAAGGCTATATATCCCAAGCATATAAATAACAGAGGATATCTTAAACCTCTCAATTTCAATTCCACAGGTCTAAAACTTTTTCCACCGATAATTTGATATTTGCCGCTGCCGAGCACTTTTCTTTGCAGCCATATAATACAAGCGGCTGATATAATCAAAACTGAGGCAAGGACTGTCGCCGTTCTTATAGATTGGAAATTGCCGGCGCTGGCGTGAATTTTTTCATATATCAAAGTAGGGATATTAAAAATTCCATGCTCCATACCCAGCACAGCAACAGTTCCGAAATGCGCCATAGAATAGAGCATTATCAGCAAAGCGCCGGATATTACCGACGGCAAAACAAGAGGAATTGTGATTTTTCTTGTGATTGTAAAAAGTCCCGCGCCTGAAATTCTTGCGCTTTCTTCAAGCGTCGGATCCATTCTTTCAAGAGCGCCTGAAACTTGTATAAATACAAAAGGAAAAAGATACATAGTTTCTACAAGCATCATTCCCAAATATGAATAGATATTAAACACAGGGTCTGAAAAACCCAAAGTATCCATAAAAAATCTATTGATATAACCTGCGCGGGGATTTAAAAGCATTTTCCAAGCAATAGCGCCTATAAAGGAAGGCAGCATAAAAGGGACAAGGAAAACGATTTTCATAAAACCCTTAAAAGGTAAGTCTGTGCGGGTTACAAGCCAAGCGAAGAATGTGCCTACGATTGTGCTAAAAAGCGTTGTGCCCGAAGCGATAAAAACCGAATTCAACAGCGCTTGATATGTTTCCGGGTTAGATACTACGGATACAATATCTTTTACATTTAGAGTTCCGCCGCCGAAAAAGGCGTTAAACAAAATCAGCAAAACTGGAAATGCTACAAAAATGACCAAAATACCGATTGAGATAAAAAGGATTATATTTGTTATGCTCAAACCGGGTTTTTTAACTATATTCATTTTAAGTCCCCCTCATGTCCTGTCTGCATAGTGTCTTTATTAAACCAACTTATGCTGTTAAAATTCAAAAAACATTTCTCGCCCTCTTTAAAAACAAGATTGTTCTGCAAAGCATTATAAGTATTGATTTGAGTTCTGACGATTTTAGATTCTACCGCTATGAGATAATCCATATCTGCGCCGAGGAAATTTGAACGGGTGATTGTTCCTACAATTCCTTTTGAGCGGGATATTTCCACATCGGTAGGTCTAAAAGCCGCAACCAAATGAGGCGCGCTTATATTGGGTTTTTTGTCTATGAACAATTCTTGAGAACCTATATATAGTTTACCGTCTTGTTGTTTGACATCTAAAAAATTGGACACTCCCAAAAATTTGAAAATAAAATCGTTAGCGGGATTTTCAAAAATGTCAAAAGGCGTTCCAATTTGCATAACTTTTCCTTTTTCATTCATAATTGCTATACGGTCTGAAATTGCCAATGCTACTTCTTGGTCGTGAGTTACAAAGAAAATCGTGATGCCGAGTTTCTTTTGCAAAGCCTTGATTTCAAATCTCATCTCTTCTCTTAAATTGGCGTCAAGATTGTTGAGAGGCTCGTCTAATAACATCAAGGACGGATTTCCAATAAGCGCTCTGCCAAGCGCTACTCTTTGTTGTTGTCCGCCTGACAACTGAGAGGGCATTCTTTTTTCAAGATTTGTAAGCCCTACCAAATGGACGATATTCATAACTTTTTCTTTTATTATTTCTTTTGATTGTTTGGCAATTTTTAAAGGGTAGGCGATATTGTCAAAAACAGACATGTGGGGCCACACCGCATAATCTTGAAACACTACGCCTAAATCTCTTTGATTTGGCGGGACTGATTTTTTTGTATCGCTGTCGGCTACTATTTGGTCATTGATAAAAATTTTGCCTTTATCGGGCATTTCAAAACCCGCTATCATCCTAAGCAAGACGCTTTTGCCGCATCCTGAGGGTCCAAGCAGGGTAAAACATTCTCCATCATTTATAGTCAAATTCAAATCTTTGTGGACATGATTGTCCTCATAAGACTTATAAACGCTTTCTATTCGGATATTTGCCATATTTACCTACCTTTCCATTTTATTTACACATTGCCGCTTTCGGTCTTGATCCGCAATCTTCGCCGTTTTCATAGAAATGCTTCGCGAAAAGATTGCGGGTCAAGCCCAAAGGCGATGACAAGCATTAATACAAAAAAAGCGCAAGATTTTAAAATCCTGCGCCTTTTTCTTAAATCCGACTTACTTCTGCATAATGTCTAAGAAAGATTTTACTCTCGCTTCTTTTTCAGACATCATCTTAACATAGTCAACTTTGATTCCGTTCTTTTGCGCATCGTCAACGGATGGAAGATTATATTTTGTAGGAACTGCCACATCTTTTCTCACAGGCAAAGTAGCGTTATTTGCCACTATTTGCTGCGCATCTTTGCTCATCATATAATCTATGAATTTCTTAGCGGCTGGCAAAGATTTTGTATCTTTAAGGATTGCTATAGGGCTGGGTATCATAAGAATTTCTTTAGGATATGCGATTGCAAGCGTTGCGCCTTTATCTATTTTATCAAAGGTGATGTAATCAACGCCCAGCGATGCGGCAAGTTCGCCGGAAGCGGTATCGTCAACAACTTGTCCCGAGCCTTTGCCGACTTTCGCGCCGTTTTTACGCAAATCTCTAAAATACTGGTCGCCAAAAACCTGTTGAAGCATAGCCACGCTTACATAGGAAGTTCCAGACAAAGCGGGATTTGCTATTGAATAAGCGCCTTTATACTCTTTGTTTAACAAATCTTTCCAAGTTTTAGGAGCGGTTTTGATTTCGCGGGTATTATAAACTATGCCGAGCGTTCCCAAACGAGCGGGTCTGAAATAATCGTCTGTTCCAACAAGAGGATTGATTGTTTGGTCTGAGCCTTGGGGTTTATACTTAATGAGAATACCATCGTTTTTCATCTGATAAAAATCAGGAACTTCGCTTGTCCAGATGATGTCCGCCATAATTTTGCCGCTTTCTTTTTCGGTGGCGATTTTAGCCATCAATTTTCCCGCGCCCGCCGATTGATAGTCCATATCAATGTCGGGATTTTTCTTCACAAAATCTGCTTTAAGAGAACTAATCAAAGACTCTTTCATTGATGTGTACACAATCAATTTTTGTTTTGCCGCGCTTGCAATTTCCGCGCTCAAAAATACTGCCGCCAACAATACGAGAACTGCTTTGATACTGTGTTTCATACCTGCCTCCTTTTTTAGTAAAGCTCCGCATTAAGCGGCGCTTTTTTGCTATTGATACTATTAAATTATTTTTTGGAAAAGCGGGCGGACTTTATAAAATATGCTTTTATTAGTCAATTTTTTAAACAGACAGAAAAAGAGAGAAAAGACGACGAGTTTCGCATTGAAAGCAGATTCCCATTCCCGACAGAAACGCTTGGGAATGACGACGAAAGACAAAATCAACACGCCATTCCCAATCGCATCTATCAGGAATCCATCTTTGCAAAAATGATTAGCGGGATCGTTACGCTAAAAAGCAAAGCAACCATCCCATCGCAGACAATGAACAGCCTGCCTACCGCGCTTATTTATTTACAGAGTGTATCGCTCTCTTTTCTGCGGCTAAAAAACCTTCTCTTACCGCTTCTGTTATTGTGGGGTGAGCGTGGATAGTTTCTATTATGTCTTCTACTGCGGCTTCCATTCCTATGGCGAGAGCGGCTTCGCCTATTATGTCTGTGGCGCGGGGTCCTAAAATGTGAACGCCTAACACTTCCTTATACTCTTTGCCTAATAAAACTTTTACTATTCCTACTCCGCCGTTTGCTATTAGAGATTTGCCGTTTGCCGATAACGGGAACTTGCCGACTATATAGTCTATTTTTTGGGCTTTTGCATCGTCTTCCGTTAAACCTACGCCTGCAAATTCTGGAATAGTATAGACGCATGACGGACTTGTTTTGCCGTCGTATTTTGCGTTATGCCCCAAAGCATTTTCTGCGGCGACCTCGCCTTGAGCGCTTGCCGTGTGGGCTAACATCACTTTGCCCAAACAATCGCCTATGGCGTAAATGCCTTTGATATTGGTCTGCATATTGTCATCAACTATTATGCGTCCTCTATCATGTTTTATTCCCGCGCCGTCTAACCCCAATGTTTCTGTGTCCGTTCTGCGTCCTATGGCAGCCAATACTTTTTGCGCTTCAAAGGCTTCTTTTTTGCCGTCTTTTTCAATATTGACTTTTACGCCGTTTGCGCTGTTTTCTATTGATACGACTTTGGCTTGAGCGATGATTTGTATCCCGCGCTTTTGCAAAGATGCGATAAGAGCATTGGTCAATTCGCTATCCATCATAGGCAAAAGTTTAGGCAGAGCTTCTATGATTACAACTTTTGCTCCGAAAATGCCGTATGCTGTGGCGAGCTCTATGCCGATTACTCCTCCGCCTATTACAAGCAAGGTTTGAGGGACTTTGTCTAATGAAAGAGCGCCTGTTGAATCTATACAATTTGGATTGTCTTTTAACCCGGGTATGGGCGCGCTTGCGGGGGTTGAGCCGCTGGCGATTATTATTTTATCGCCGACAACTTTTTGAACTCCGTTTGCGCTTGATACCGATACGCTTGCCGCCGATTCTATTTTTGCAGTCCCTTTGACTACCTTGATTTTATTGATTTTCATTAAACCCGCAACGCCGCTTACCAATTGATTGACGATAGCGGCTTTTTTGGCTTGAACTTTATTCCAATCAAAACCTTTTACAGTCAAGTCTATCCCATATTCTCCGGCATTTTTTGCTTCTTCAAGAACTTCCGCCGAATGAAGCAAAGCCTTTGTTGGAATACAACCGACATTTAAACAAGTTCCGCCCAAATTATTTTTTTCTATCAAAGTAACTTCGGCACCCAACTGAGCCGCGCGGATTGCCGCGACATATCCTCCGGGACCGCCTCCAATTACAGAAATTTTTATAGCCATAAAACCTCCTATAACAAAATATCCATCGGGTGTTCTAATAATTCTTTTAAAACAACGACAAATTTCGCGCCGTCTGCGCCGTCCATAAGGCGATGATCTATAGTCAAGGCTATTTTCATAACCTTTTTCTTAAAGACTTTGCCTTCATCGTCTATGTCGATTTCGTCAAGAGCCGCCGCTACTCCAAGTATGGCGCTATTTGGCTGATTGATAATTGAAGTAAAACTGTCCAAGCCGAACATTCCCAAATTGGACACGGTAAAAGTTGAGCCGCTGTATTCGTCCATAGAGAGTTTGCCTTCGCGGGCTTTCTTTGCCAATTCTTTAGCTTTTGCAGAAAGAGTTTCTATGCTGATTCTGTCCGCTTCTTTGATTACGGGCACAATCAAGCCTTCTTCAAGAGCGACAGCCATACCCAAATTGACGGATTCATTATAAACAATTTCGCCCTTGTCAAGACTGACAAGCAATTCTTTGTGTTGAGACAAAGCCTTTGCGGCAGCCTTTAAGACGAAATCATTTACAGACAATTTATTTTCTTTTTCGCGCTTTTCATTTATTTGAGCGCGCAATTTTAAAAGAGCGTCAACAGCGACTTTTATATTCATAGTCACAGAAGGGATTTCATTGTGAGCGGCAAGCATTCTTTGTCCGACCGTTTTTCTCATGCCTGTCAATTTCTCTCTGCGGACAGATGTTGATAGGTTCGCGTTTTGCGCTGGGGCTGGCGCGGCTACGGATGCAGCGGAGCCTTTTGGAGCGGACAAAATATCTCTTTGAAGAATGCGTCCGCCGGGACCTGTGCCTGATATATTAGAAATATCCGCGCCGATTTTTTGAGCGGTTTTCTTAGCAAGAGGAGAAATTTTTATTCTTGCGCCCGCGCTTACTGCCAACGGGGCGCTTGTTTGAGGGGCGGGGCTTGCTGTTGCTGGAGCCGTTGCAGTAGGAGCAGAGGCGGGCGCGCTTGCGCCTGCAACTGTTTCTCCTTGGGCTCCTATATGTCCTAACACTGCCATCACGGGAGCGTCTTTGCCTTCTTCAACAAGTATAGAAAGCAAGACTCCGTCAGATTCGCTTTGAATTTCACTATTTAATTTATCAGTAGTAATTTCAACTAAAACTTCGCCTTTTTTCACCGGATCGCCTACTTTTTTATGCCAAGTTCCGACAGTTCCTTCTGTCATCGTAAGACCCAATTGAGGCATTTTAATTTCAACAGCCATTTTAAACCTCCATTTTTAAAATAGAAAAGAGGAGAGAGAAAATACGACAACTACCTGCGCCAAACATCTCCCCCCTACACGCTCATTATCCCGCGCCCGTTACAAGACATATCTGCCTCATTAGCAGACTACAATCGCAACCTACGGAGGCGATTCCTTATAATATAAGGGAATTACTGCACTGCATTCTTTGCCGTCTTTTCTCTTTTCTCTTTCCTATCTATCTTTTAAGCATTTAATAATTTTTTTGCGTCTCTTACTATGTCGTCCACATGAGGAAACATCACATCTTCAAGCGGCGGGGAGAAAGGCGGGACGATATTTGCTCCCGCTGTGCGCATTACGGGGGAATCCAACTCGTCAAATAATTCCTCTGTGATTTCTGCGGACAATTCTGCGCCTACTCCGCCGCGTCTGACTCCTTCTTCCAAAGTCATAACATTGTGAGTTTTGCAGACTGAGGTTTTTATCGCTTCCCAATCAAGCGGAACAAGAGTGCGCAAATCTAAAACTTCTACATCTATGCCTTGCGCCGCCAATTTGTCCGCGGCTTCAAGGGCAAAATAGACTTGTCTTGACCATGTGATTATGGTCATATCTTTACCTTGTCTTTTTATATCGGCTTTGCCTAACTCTACGATATGTTCGCCGTCTGGAATTTCTTCTTTTTTGGCGTATAATAATTTATGCTCCAAAAATACGACTGGGTCGTCGTCCCTTATAGACGCTTTTATAAGACCTTTAGCGTCTGCGGCTGTTGAGGGGCATACTACTTTCAATCCAGGGATATGCGTAAATAAAGCTTCCAAGCATTGAGAATGCTGTCCTGCATTTCTGCGCCCTGCTCCCAAAGGAGCGCGAAAAACCACGGGGCATTTAACCTGTCCGCCCGTCATATATCGGATTTTTGCGGCTTGATTCATAACTGGGTCTAAACAGACTGTTATAAAATCATTATACATCCACTCAGTGACTGGACGAAGACCGCGCAATGCCATACCTACAGCCATACCTGTAAAACCAGATTCGCTTATAGGCGTATCCATAATTCTCAAAGGTCCGAACTCGTCTAAAAATCCTTGCGTTATGCCGAAAACGCTGCCCATATCAGCCATATCCTCGCCCAAAACTACGACTGATTCGTCTCTTTTCATTTCTTCATAAAGCCCTTCTCTTATTGCTTTTGATATGCTTATTATTTTGCTCATCTTTGCACACACCTCCCATTGTCAACGCTATACACATCCGTAAAAGCCTCGCTAATGTCTGGATATTCCGACTTTACCGCAAAGTCCACCGCCGCCGCCATTTCGGCGTCAACTTTTTTGTCTATATCTTTCAATTCCGCGGCAGTCGCCGCTTTTTCTGCAATCAGTCTGTCGTGGAAAAGAACGATAGGGTCGTTTTTATGAGCCTCTATCATATATTCTTTCGGTCTATATGAAGCGGGGTCGCCGCAATAATGTCCCTGCCAGCGATAAACTTTTACTTCTATCAAGCTTGGTCCATCGCCTTTTCTTGCTCTTTCAATAGCCTTTGAAACCTCTTCATAGATATTTAATACATCTGCGCCGTCTATGGTTTTTCCGGGTATATCGTAAGCCTTAGCGCGAACTGACAGCGTGGAAGTATTTGTGACTTTTTCAATAGGAACGGACACGCCATAACCGTTATTTTCAATAACATAGACTATAGGCAATTTCCATGCCGCCGCCATATTGATGGATTCATGAAATGTGCCTTGGTTTGAAGTGGCGTCTCCAAAAATACACATAGTTACATGTTTGTCGCCTTTCATTTTTGAGGCAAGAGCCGAACCTGTCGCTATTGGAATGCTCGCGCCGATAATGCCGTTAGCGCCCAAATTGCCTTTCGCAAAATCCACGATATGCATTGAGCCGCCTTTTCCTTTGCAATAGCCTGTCTTTTTGCCGAAAAGTTCCGCCATAAATTTATCTGTGCTTGAACCTTTGCAAAGACCTTGACCATGCCCGCGATGAGTTGTTGTGACAAAATCCGTATCTTTTAAAGCCGAAATTGCGCCGACCATACAGCCTTCCTGCCCTATACCCAAATGGATATTGCCGGCAAGCATGCCTTTTGTAAAACAATCAGCCGCAGTTTCTTCAAACTTTCTCGCTCTGACCATCTTCTCGTAAAAACTCAAAAGGGTTTCTTTTGAGTATTTTCCTAATTCGCTCATTTTTGCCTCCTCTTTTTATCTCTGGCTGTTAATTGCGGGTTTGACTCGCGCAATGACAAAGAATTGTTTTTTATTTAGTTAATAAATTAGCGGTAAACATTGTAATTTGCGGAACATAAGTGACGAAAGCCAAGGCTATTATCCCGGCAATCACAAAGGGAATAACTTTTTTGCACACTTCCATTATAGGAACTTTTAGAATACTTGCGCCTACATATAAATTAATGCCGACCGGCGGAGTAACTAAACCGATAGCCAAATTGACTGTCATAAATACGCCAAAATGCACAGGGTCAACGCCCATCTTCATACATACGGGCAGTAAAACTGGAACAAGTATATAACATGCTGAGTTAGCGTCTAATAAACATCCCGCTACCAAGAAAATGATATTTATTATTATCAACAAGATTATTTTATTGTTGCCGCTGATAGTAAGCAGGGCTTGCGCCGCATCGGTAGCCATGTGAGAAGTCGTCAGAAGCCATGCAAAAACAGTGGCGCATGCCACAATAAACATAACTTGAGCGGACATCACAGCCGCATCAACGAATAATTTGCCGACATTTTTAAGATTTATTTCCTTATATATGAAGATTCCTACTATAAGAGCGTATATAATCGCTATGCCTGCCGATTCCGTGGGAGTAAAAACGCCTCCGTAAATACCGCCCAAAATAACCACAGGAGTCAACAATCCCCAAAAAGCGTCTTTAAAAGCAAGCCATCTTTCTCTTGCGCTTGCTTTAGGTTGTCTTGTTATCTTGTCTTTTCTTGAACAAATCATAGCGGCGATTATAAAAGCGGCGCCCAAAAGCGCGCCGGGTAAAAATCCGCCGGCAAAAATCTTGGCTACGGAAACATCCGATATAGAAGCATATACTACATATAAAATGCTTGGCGGGATGATTATGCCGATAGCGCCTGAAGAACTCATAAGAGCGGTTGAAAGCCCGCGATTATATCCCGCGCTGACCATAGCGGGAATTAAAATAGCTCCAAGCGCGGCAACAGTTGCGGGACCTGAGCCTGATATAGCCGCAAAAAAGCAAGAAACAACCACAACAACAATGATTAAACCGCCTTTAGTATGTCCTACGAAAGCGGATGCAAAGGTAATCAACCTTTTTGATATGCCCGCATACTCCATAACAAGCCCAGCCATTATAAAATACGGTATAGCAAGCAAAGCAAATTTGCCTACGCCTGAATACATAAGGTTTGGAAACATTTCCAAAGGCAAAGGTATTCCAAACGCGGCGGAAAAACCCAAAGTTACAATTGAAGAAAGTCCAAGGGCGACAGCGATTGGAACATTAAGAAAAATCAAAAGAAAAAACACTCCGAACAATAAAAGAGCCATTTCTACCTCCCGCTTTGCGCATTGGCGCTAAAATAAAAATATTTTTTGAAATCATTGATGCCGAATTGAATCACTCTAATCGCAATCAAAACACAGCCTATCGGAATGGCAAGACCTTGATAATAAACAGGCATTCTGAGAGCCGCCGTGGCTTGTCCGCTTATTATTTGGCTGTTAATCATGTCAAAACTATAATAAAACAATAAAATTATCAAAAGCATAGAACATAAAGTTGAAAAAAGGCTGACCCATGCCATATATTTAGGTTTAGCATATTCAGACAACAATCCCATGGCAAAATGCGCCCCTCTTTTATACGCTGCGGCTGTCCCAAACATTGTCATCCATACAAAAATACAAATAACCAATTCATCTGCGAAAGATATTGACATATTAAGAGCATATCTGCTTAATACATTAGCGAAATTCATAATCACCATAAAGGCAAAGAAAACAATTAAACATATTTCTTCGAAATAGCTCCATACTTTTTCTATCAATTTGAGCATAACTATCTCCTTTTGAGGCAATGCCTCCTTTTTCAATTTTGCCGCCATTGAGGGCTTGACCCGCAATCTCCGCTATTGCTTAATCTATATCGCCGCGTGAAGATTGCGGGTCAAGCCCTCAACAACAAAATCAAGCCAGTAATGACGGCAAGAAACGAATTTTCTTATTTCGCTTTGTATCCGAATGCTTCAAACAATTCCGCTCCGTATTGGTCTATGTATTTCTTGTAAAGAGGAGCCAATTGAGTTTGGAAAGCCGCAATTTCTGCAGTTGTAAGGGAATTGGCTTTAATCCCTTTATCTTGCAAACCTTGCAACAATTCCTTATCTTGTTTTCTGGTCTCTATAACTTGAGCTTTCATAGCCTCGGTAGCGGCGTCTTGGAATATCTTTTGGTCTTCTGCGCTCAAACTGTCCCAAAACTTTTTGCTTGCAGAAAGCACTATGGGGTCATAAGAATAATTGGCTATAGTCAAAAACTTTTGAACCTCATAGAGTTTGGAACTGCTGATAATTCCCAAAGGATTTTCCTGTCCAT
Organism: Candidatus Parendomicrobium reticulitermitis; assembly: GCA_031287095.1. Taxonomy (GTDB): domain Bacteria; phylum Elusimicrobiota; class Endomicrobiia; order Endomicrobiales; family Endomicrobiaceae; genus Parendomicrobium; species Parendomicrobium reticulitermitis. The sequence goes on from JAITTG010000002.1 coordinate 14,781, forward strand.
CGATTGTGCCTTGCTGCAATGCGGTAAACACCTCGGAGAAACTCATAGAAACAGGGTCTGCTCCAAGCATTTTGTAGAGATCAACAAGAATTGTGACAGAAGGAACGCGGAATTTCATACCTTTAAAATCGCTTGGTTTATGGATAGCGAGTTTATTATTGGTGATTTGGCGGAAACCATTTTCTCCAAGCGCTAAAGGAACTGCGCCTTTTGCGGCGATGAGTTCTTTAATTTTTTGTCCGCCTGTGCCGTTGTTGAACACATATTGGTCAACGCTTTCATATCCTTTTGTAAATATCCAAGGCATAAAACAAGCCGTGAGTTTAGGCTCAACATTGTTATGAATCATAGCGGAATGGATATCCAATTCATTGATGCCTTGATAAAGCATTTCAAGAGTCTTTGTTTGGTCGCCTGAGGCAAGTTGTTCATTAGGATAAATGGAGATTTTAAATCTGCCGTTTGTGCGCTCTTCTACCATTCTTTTAAATTCAGCCGCCCCATAATACCAACTGCTTGTCTCAGAAGTCGTGACGCTCAATTTCAAATCCCTGACATTCCCTTTTTTCCCGCCGCACCCTATAATAAAAGCAAATGCGATAAGAACGCTTACTGCAATACCGATACTTTTTTTCATTTCGAATTCCTCCAATTTAGATTTAATTTTTGCTGCCGACTGCTTGCTGCATTACTACTAAACGACCCACCTCCTTTATTAAGTAATTAAACTCCAATAAATAAAAAAGCCTATATGCGAATTTTACGCATATAGGCTTTCGATGAATGAAAAAATAATTAACTTTTGAACTGATTTAATATTTTGAAAAATATAATCTTTTGAATTTTTATTCAAGCGGCTGCCCTTGAGGGAAAACGAAGATAACAGATAGCGGCATTTAGTTATACAATTGCATAGGATTTGCATTCAGAATCCCTCATCCCTTAAAAAGTGTTTTTGAATGGAACGGATATTAACAAAAAACTTGTGAAAATGCAAATAATGGTCTCCACATTTCGTAGGGGCAGGTTTCAAACCCGCAGAGATCTAATGATTTTAAAAGACAGGCTTTGTTCCTTTGCATTCGGGTTTTATTGGGCAGATTGCGCAGTTGGGGGTTCGGGCTTTGCAGGCTCTTCTGCCTAAAGTTTGAATTAGGAAAGAGAATTTTTTCCATTGTTTTTGAGGGACTATTTGCATTAAGTCTTGCTCTATTTTTACAGGGTCTGCGTTTTTGGTGAGTTTTAAGATATTGCCGATTCTTATGACATGAGTGTCAACCGCTATGCCTACCTGTTTTCCAAAAGCGCTTGACATCACTATATTGGCGGTTTTTCTGGCAACGCCTGCAAGTTTTTGCAAGTCGTCCATATTTTGCGGGACTTTTCCTGAAAAATTATCTATAAGCATTTGGGCTGATTTCTTTATGTTTTTGGCTTTATTGTGATAAAAACCGCATTGATGGACTATATTTTCTAATTCTTTTATGTCGGCATCGGCATAATCGCTTATGGTTTTGTATTTTTGAAAGAGAATTGCAGTAGTCTTATTGACCATAGCGTCTGTGCATTGAGCGGAAAGAATTACGGCAAAAAGCAGTTCATGAGGCGCAGAGAAATTTAGCGCGATGTCTGTGTCGGGATACGCTTTGCCTAATTTTTTAAGTATGGTTAATACTTTTGATTTTTTGTCAGCGTTTTTCATTTAGAATGCCTAATACTTTTTTGTGTATTGTTGGATTTGCGCAAAGTATTGTTGAAGTTTCAAAAATTCTGGCTGAACCTTTATAATCGCTTATTTTGCCGCCCGCTTCTTGGACTATTATTATGCCTGCGGCTGCATCCCAAGGTTTTAAACCTTCTTCCCAATAAAAATCAAATCGTCCGCATGCAACCCATGCCGTATCAAGAGCGGCTGAGCCGAGCCTTCTTACGCCTTGGACAGAATTCAATATATGTATAAAGTTTTTCATTACTCTTTTATAGCGGATTTCTAAATCATAAGGAAAACCTGTAACCGCTATACTTTTCATCAAATCTGTGTTTTTGCCGACTTTTATTTGTTTGCCGTTTAGATATGCGCCGCCGCCTTTGTATGCTGTGAACATTTCTTTTGACATCGGATTATAAATTACGCCCGCTATTATTTCTCCGCGGTATAGCAAACCGATTGATACGCAAAATATAGGGAGGCTATGGACGAAATTTACCGTGCCGTCAAGCGGGTCTATAATCCAGCAAAACTCTTTTATATCCTTGACGCCGTCTTCTTCGGCAAGTATGCCGTGAGACGGATATGCTTTTTTTAGAATGCTGATAATTTTTTTTTGAGAATTTCTATCCGCTTGAGAAACAGGGTCGCGCTTGCCTTTAAATTCAACCGTGAGCTTTGATTGATAATAATACGATAGGATTTTACCGCCTTCTTTTGCGGCAAAAACTGCGGTTTTAAGGTATTTGGAATAATTAAGCATGATTTTCCTCTTGATAATTTTACTGTCAATTACGGGTTTGACCCGCAATTTTATCTCGTATGCCGCCTGCGGGCTTGTCCGCAATCCTCGCTGTTTTGTTGGTTTGTATTAAACCCCTTCAGGGTTTAATTATAGCGATTGATTCTATCATCCCCGCATAGCCTGCGGCAATACGGGGTTATTAACGGCATTAAATCCCTTTGGGATTTAGAAGAAAGAACGGCATTTTATAGGATTGCGCGGCTTAGCGCTCAATGACACGGCGCAAACGGACTTTCGCAAGTTATAGATGCAAGCAGTGACAAATACAAAACCGCAATAGCGGCGATACGGCTACTTTTTTAATCTGTATGTTTTTGTGTCTTTTCTTTCGCCTGAAGCGTCAAACCATTCTATTGTGCTTTTATCCAAAAAATATAGATAAATGTGGTCGCTCTTTGCTTTGTCATAATCTAAAACTATGGAAGAAAGATCGTCAGTAGGCAGCCATTTGCCTTTCGATTCAAAAGAACGGTTTTTATCATTGAGATATGAGCGCCTTAAAATATAATTTGAATCCGATGATAATATAAGGGTAGTAATCATAGACTCGTCAATCTCGCCCGACGGCAATTGTCCTTTATACGAGCCCATATAAGAATTTTTTAAATCCTTTAAATTTTTAGGCGAATTGCTGTTTCTTTTTCCAAAAAGGATGTCAGCAATAAGTTTGCCGTCAGTATAAAAGCGGACATTGGTAATAGGGTTTTGTTTTTCTAAAACAAAAAATCCTGAACTTGCCGCATAATAAAAAACTGTTGAATTTTCAATCGGTTTTATGTTGTAATTGATTTCTATGATATTGTCTTTATAGTTTGCGCTGAGCATTTGTATATCGTATTTGGAATTAGACGCAGGCAAAGCAATCGCTATGACTATATTTTTATCATAATTTAGATTTTGCGGCGGCTTTTGAGAGGATGTTTCGCTAATAGCGGTAAACATCGTTCTTGACGATGTTAAAACAAAGAAATTGACAGGATTGGGCAATTTGACTGAACTTTTTAAGAAATATCCGCCGCTTTTTTGAAATGTGAGAGTTTTGGCGCCTGACGGTTTCTCTTTTTCAATAATAGATTTTTCAGGTTTTTCTTTGGAAGCGACAATAGGCGCAGAAGAAGGAACGGCGGCAGGTTTGCCGCCGCAGCCAATAATGAAAAGCGATAAAATTGATAAATATAACAGATTTTTCATTTTTATTTTATACCGATTGGATTTCTTTGACTTCCGGCACCGACTCTTTAATCGCCGCGCTTACGCCGTGCTGTAAAGTCATAGCCGCCATAGGACAGCTTCCGCATGCGCCCGTGAGACGGACTTGAACTATGCCGTCGTCTCCAACATTTACTAATTCAACATCTCCGCCGTCCGCCTGTAAGGATGGACGGACTTTATCTAATGCTTTTTCTACTTTTTCTTTTATACTCATTTTGATCTCCTTTTTCCCGTATTGCCTTGCAGGCAATATGGGGTTATTAATTGCATTAAACCCTTTTGGGGTTTGGGGGTGGCTTGGGCAGACACACGGGTCTGCCCCTACGATTTACCACATTGTTTTGCGGGCAATTGCATTAAACTCTTTCCGTGTTTAGTTGCGGCGATTTATACAAACAGCGCGGATTGTATCAAAAAAACTTAAAAGTTATACATTAGGCGCAGGCTGTATGCTAATATTGAATCTATATAACTATTATCGCTTATATCTCTGACGCTGCCGCCCATTGGGTTTTGTATAAATTGAATAGACGGGACAAAAGAAATAGCATCGTTTGCCTTATAGCTATAATAGAGTTCAAAATGCGTTTCAGATTTATAAGACTTGTCATTCTCACTGCCAAATCTCCAATCCGCCGCTTTGCCTGTAAGCGTAATTTGTCCAAACCCTATGCCTGCCGAATCTTGCGTCCTTGACCAAAAAGAGCCGCTGACTACAAAACCAAGCCCAAAAATTGAATAGCCGTTATTTCCTATCGCAGTATCATTACCCTCAGTAGCAGACATCGGAGCGCCGTATCTTGCAAAAAAACTTATTCCTTCTTTAATGTTTTGGTCAATAGTAAAAACTAACCCGGAAGACGCGCCTCTTTTTCCATCGTCAATTTTTGTAAGACCCAAAGAATTGTCCGTCCAATAAGCTATTTTATAAGCGCCTTCATTTCCTTTAATATGCAATTTGAATCCAAATTCCGCCGCGGCATAATCCCAACCGACATTATCAATGTCATTTATTTGATATTGACCGCCGATATAGATATATTCAAGAGGTTCAAATTTAACAGCCGCGCCGTAATATGAGCCGTATTTGCCTAAGAATACCTCGTCTGCATTAAATATATTGCTGTCAAAATCTCCGCCGGAACCGCTTACTGAAATTTCGGTATGAACCCAAAATTTGCCAATGCGCAAAGAAAGTTTATCATCAAGAAATTTTTGAGTTATATGCATCTCTGAAATTCCTTCCGTATGAGTGTACCAAGTCAGTTTGTCCCAAGCCGCTATGGAAATTCCATTTGCGCCGGCGTTTTTTTGAGTATTTGCGCCGCCTTCAAGATTTAAAAATACTACGGCGCCGTCTTTAAATGTTTTTTGAAATCCGAGGTCAAAAATCGCATTAACGGCGGTTCTTTGCGAAAGATTTTCATAACCAGCGCTTGCATCATCTTCGCCTGCGGCTTTAAGAGAGGGATTGCCGCTTTGAATACGAATTACGGCAAGAGGAATTATTTCCACGCCTTCAATTAAATTCTGCGCGCTTTTATTTTGCGCTTGCGCGGCATCAAAACTCAACAATAAAAACACTAATGTTGATACGGCGATTGATGATTTTTTCATAATGCCTCTCATTTTTTAAACTCGTTTCTGCCATCGCGCCGCAATAACAAAAAAAGCAATAACAGTTTTTAGGCTTTGACGCCGCTTATCTCTTGCCGCCATATCGTCTCGCAATGGCAAAAAATGCGGCGGCAGATTTCTATGGAGCGTCTATTTATAGGTTTTTTAATGGGTTTGTCCATATTTCATACAAGTCTTTTGTTGATTCTTGGATTAGTATTTTGTTTTTTTTGCTTTCAAAAATTATATTTTCTTCTTCAACTATTCCGATTTCGCTGTAAATGGTTTTCTTGAAAATATTCTTAAATTTAGCGAAATCTTGATGTTTTATCTCTACCAAAAATCTGCCGTTGGATTCTGAAAAAAGAATTTCTGCGGGCATTATTCTCTCTTTACATAAAACGGCGTCTATGTTTATTTTGACGCCAAGCGTTGATGAGAACGCCATCTCGCTTGCGGCTACAGCTAGACCGCCTTCGCTTAAATCATGACAGGCTTGAATTATGCCTTTGCCTATTGCTTCGTGGATTTTCTTCATTATTAAGAGAGATTCTTTGGGGAAAACTTCTGGAAACATTCCCGCTTTGATTTTATTGATTTTTGAAAATATGGAGCCGCCGAGTTCATTTCTTGTAAGTCCCAATAAAATCACTTTGTTCCCTTTTTCTTTAAAAGGCATTGTGACCGTTTTGGAAATATCTTCTATTATGCCTATTGCCGAAACAAGCAATGACGAAGGTATGGAATACCTTTCTCCGTCTATGGAATATTCATTGTGCAAACTGTCTTTGCCTGATATAAAAGGGGTTCCGAAAGCCTTTGACATATCATAACAAGCAAGCATTGAACGGATTAGCGAGCCGAGAATTTCCGGCTTATTGGTATTGCCCCAGCAGAAATTATCAAGCAAAGCGATTTTTTCTATGTCCGCGCCGACGCAGACGGCATTTCTTAAAGATTCTTCTATAGCGCTTGCCGCCATTTTGTATGGATTGATTTTACCGTATTGAGGGTTCATACCGCAGGATAATACTATGCCTTTTTTTGTTCCTTTAACTATTGTAAAAGGATTGATAACTGACGCGTCGCCTGGACCGGAAATTTCTATTGACGAGCCGTGCAGAGGTTTTATTACGGTTTGTCCCTGCACTTCGTGGTCATATTGTCTTATAATCCATTCTTTGGAGCAGACATTCAAATCAGAAAGAACGGCTTTTAAGGATTTTGCGATTTTATCCGCGCTGATTTTTACAGGTTTTTGTCTTATTTCATGTATGATTTTATAACGCGCGGCTCTTAAAGGTTTTGGTATGCCGTCGTGCAAAAATTCCATATCAATGTCCGCTACAACATCTTCATTGTAATAGAGAATCAATCTTTTATCGTCGGTGAACTCGCCTATATACACCGCTTCAACCTCTTCTTGTTTAAAAATTTCTAAAATTTTATTTCTGTTTTTTGCAGGAACGGATAAGACCATCCTCTCTTGCGCTTCCGATATCCAAATTTCCCATGGGGATAAACCGTCGTATTTTAACGGAACTTTTTCAAGTTGGATTTTAACGCCCGTTTTTTCTCCAAGTTCGCCTACGGCGCTTGATAATCCCCCCGCTCCGCAATCGGTTAAGGCGCTATATAAATTCATATCTCTTGCTTTAAGCAAAGCGTCTAAAACTTTTTTCTCTACTATTGGATTTCCTATTTGAACGGCTCTAACATCCGACTCTTTATTTAATCGTATAGAAGAAAAAGTCGCGCCGTGTATGCCGTCTCTGCCCGTCTTTCCTCCGACAAGCAAAACCAAGTCGCCCGGGCAGACTGTCTTTTCTATTTTATTTTTTGGAAGAATACCCATAGTCCCGCAATATACAAGAGGATTTCCAATATAACCTTCGTCAAAATAAACCGCGCCGTTAACTGTCGGTATGCCCATTTTGTTGCCGTAATCGCGAACTCCTGAAACAACGCCTTTCATTATTCTTTTTGGATGATGAATATCCGATGGGACGCTGTCTTGCGGCAAATTGATATTTCCAAAACAAAAAACATCGGTGTTGGCAAGAGGTTTTGCGCCTAGACCTACGCCGAGAATATCTCTTATAACTCCGCCTATGCCCGTCGCAGAACCGCCGTAAGGCTCTAATGCCGAAGGATGATTATGCGTTTCAACTTTAAAAGCGGCGGCATTTTTATTGTCAAATTCTATTATGCCCGCATTATCTTTAAATACGGACAAACACCAAGGTTTTGCAAGTTCTGTAGTAGCCTTAAAAATTGTTTCTTTTAAGACATTATCGTATTTGGTTTTTGTTTTGCGATTGCCTTGCTCTTGAATATATTCTATATGCCCCGTGAGAGTTTTGTGCTTGCAATGCTCGCTCCAAGTTTGAGCGATTGTTTCAAGTTCCACATCGGTAGGATTTCTTTGCAGTTTTTGGAAATAATTTTGCAGAGTTTTCATTTCGCGCAAAGATAAAGAAAGAGTATTGTCTCTGCTGAGTTGAACAAGCCTGATGTCTGTCAAATTTAAAATTTCAATGATTTTACAATTTAAAGTATTCAATTTATTTTATACCCCTGTATTATATTATTGGACAAGATTTTTTTTGCAATCATTTCTAAAACTTCATTAGAAATGTCTCCCCAAAAGCAATATCTATGCCCTGTTTTTACTTTTATTTCTTTTGCGATGCCTAAATCTTTAACGGCTTTTACCACGCTTTCAGCGGGAGCGTCCATGACGCCTTTTTTATAATAAACTTCTATAAAGGACTGTCCTTGCGATTTTTTCTCAACATTTTCTTTAGTATCCGTTTTTTCTTTTGTGATAATCCACTCTTGAGTAATTTGGTCGGCGAGCAATTCCGATGCGATTTTTTTGACTTCATCAAAAGTCAAGTTTGCGTCAATAAAATAAAGAGGAGAATAATCAACTCTTTTTACGCCCGTTATGGACAGCCCTTTGACCTCTTCTAAAATACTTGCGGCATTGCTGTTTTTAAACATTTTTTTTGTTTTGATTTCAATTTTATACATTGAATTTCCTTCCCGTAAGCGTCTGATATGCGCTTATATATTTTTGAACCGTTTTGTCTATAACTTCTTGCGGCAATTTGGGCGGCTCGACGGATTTGTTCCAAGCGGTATTTTCAAGATAATCTCTGACGAATTGTTTGTCTAAACTATCTTGAGATTTTCCTTCTTGATATTTTGATAATTCCCAAAACCTTGAAGAGTCGGGGGTAAAAATCTCGTCTATCAAAATGAGTTCGTCATTATAAAAGCCAAACTCAAATTTGGTGTCAGCTAAAATAACGCCTTTTGTTAAAGCGTATTGGCTGGCTTTTGCATATAGCGCTACAGAGCGCTCGCTTAAATTTTTCGCTGTGTCTTGACCGACTCTTTTTATCAATTCTTGATATGAGATATTTTCATCGTGCTTACCGCCGTCCTCTTTGCTTGACGGAGTAAAAATCGGATATGGAAGTTTTGAAGATTCTTTTAAATTGTCCGTCAGCTTTATTGAGCAGACAGTTTTTGATTTTTGATATTCTTTCCAGCCCGATCCTGCTAAATATCCTCTAACTATACACTCAATATCAATTCTCTTTGCTTTTCTAACTATCATAGATCTATCGCGCAAATATTCGTATTTTTGCAAGTCTTTGGGAAAATCGGCAAAGTCAACGCTGACGATATGATTAGGCATAATATCTTTGACAAAATCAAACCAAAACGACGACAAGAGATTTAAAATCTTCCCTTTGTTTGGAATGACGACCGGCAGAATATGGTCAAAAGCCGAAATTCTGTCTGATGCGACTATTAAGAAATGTTCTCCTAAATCATAAATGTCTCTGACTTTACCGCGATGAAACAAAGGATAATCAATTTTTATATCCATTTTTTCTCCTTTTAAATTTAAGAAACGCACTAATTGACTAAACTTCTTTGCCGCCGCCTGCGGCATTGAACCGCAATCTCACTCAATAGTTTAGCTCATACAGACAACGGCGGAGATTGCGGATCAAGCCCGACGGTATAGAAAATATAAGCCGTATTCAAATTAAGCGTCAATCTCGCAATTGCGGTAAAGTCGCGCCTATCGCGTCATTATAGAATATCACGCCTAGTGCGTCATTCCCAAATAAAAGGCTTTTACCCTATTTTCAAGCGAGTTGATGACGACAAAAGGCGTCTCCTTAAGAATTGGATTTTTTGGCGATAGCCTTAGGATGTCTTATATCTTTGCCTTGAACCATAAAAATAACATCTTCGCTTATATTGGTGGAATGGTCTCCGAGCCTTTCAATACTTTTTACCATAGAGATAAGGTCTATTGATATATGAATCACAGCGTCAACAGGAGACTTTTTTATATATTCTCCGAGATTATTCAATATGGTTTCTTTTAAATCGTCGACTTCATCGTCTTGTTTTAAGACGGAATTTGCAAGGTCTATATCGCTTGTATTAAAAGCAGCGATAGAATCTTCAACCATTTTTTTGACAATCTCAACCATTCTCGGCAAATTCGGCAAATCGGAAAGAGACTGCAATTCCGGATATTTGACCAAATCAACCCATGCTTGGCTGATATTTACAACTTCGTCGCCCATTCTTTCTAAATCACTATTGATTTTCATCACGGAAGTAATAAATCTCAAATCCATACCGACAGGCTGATAAAGAGCAATCAATTTCAAACATTTATCATCAATGACAATCTCTTGTATATTAACTTCTCTCTCAAGAGACAAAATTTCATTTATAGAATTATCCTCTCTCGCAAGCAATTGATCTATGATAGACTTTATCATTTCTTTCACCAAGCCTGACATATTCTCAAGACTTTTTCTCAAATCATTTATTTCAACATCTATGTGACGCATAAATTCCTCCTATTTTATCCAAATCTTCCCGACACATAATCATCGGTTTCTTTTTGGCTGGGGTTTGTGAAAATTTTGCCGGTTTTATCAAACTCTATCAATTTTCCTAAAAGCATAAATGCTGTGTCGTCTGATACCCTAGCCGCTTGCTGCATATTGTGAGTGACTATTACTATCGCATATTGCTTTTTGAGATTTATCATCAACTCTTCTATTTTTTGCGTTGCGACCGGGTCTAATGAAGAGCAAGGTTCGTCAAGTAAAATTATTTTTGGTTTTACCGCTATTACCCTCGCTATACAAAGTCTCTGCTGCTGCTCCAATGTCAATGAAAGAGCGGATTTTTTTAATTTGTCTTTTATATCGTCCCACAATAAAACAGAAGCCAGAGACTGCATTACTATCTCGTCTATCACAGATTTTTTTGAAGCGATTCTATTTACAATCAAACCAAAAGTTATATTGTCGCGCACAGAAATTGGAAAAGGATTTGGTCTTTGAAATACCATGCCGACATTGCGGCGCAAAATGTCTATATCGGTCTTTTCGTCATATATATTCTCGCCGTCAATATCTATTTCTCCCTCAATTCTTACGCCGTCAATAGTATCGTTAATTCTGTTGAGAGAGCGAAGGAGCGTCGACTTTCCGCAACCTGAAGGACCTATCATAGCGGTAATCCGTTTATCCTCAATAGAGATATTGATATTTTTTAAAGCCTGAAAATCAGAATAAAAAAGATTGAAATTTTTAATTTCTATTTTTGACATTTTTCCCCTGATGAGACGCTTATAATTCATCAAATGCCTTTAATCCGCCGCCTGCAAACTTGACCCATAGGCGACATAATCGCGAGCCGCAGGCGGCGGCAAAGAGTTTAGTTAATCAGCGTTTCCTAATGATATTTAACAGAATTTTGGCTTTTCAACAAAATAATTGCGCCGGCATTGCCGACACAATTATATATGAGCCATATATTTATGTTTATACTTGAAGCGGATTGATTTTATCAGTTTTATATTTTATTTCAAAATAATGTTTTTCATTATAAGATTAGTTAGGATTTGTTATAATTGAACTATGAGAAAAATATATTTAATTGTCATTGTCAATCTTGCTTTTGTTTCTCAAATCTTTGCCAAAGCCGCGCCCACCCTGCCTAATAGTTATGATGGAGGGTATATATCGGCGCGCTCTATGGCTATGGGCGGCGCGGCAACCGGCTTGAAAAAGAGCAGGGAAGCGTATTTTTATAATCCCGCCTCTTTGGCAAATATGCAAGGCGGCGCTTTTGAAGCAGGTTATTTTTGGATAGACAAAAACAGAGACGGCGAGGTTTTGCCAAGCGGATTGACTTCGGCTATTGTTATTTCAGAGTCGGCGTCAATTTCTTGGAATAATTTATCGGATTATTCGTATAAAACAATTGAATCTAACGGCAGCCGTCAAAACAAAGAAGCCGTTGTGAGCGCCGTAACAATTGCTATGGCAAATCTTTCTGGAATGGGAAATAGAGCAGATGCGGATAAGACGCAAAAAAGAAACAAAAATCAAACTATTATAGGTTCAGCTCTTACATATTTATATGCAAGAGGGGCTGATTCTTATATCAATACAGATGCAAATAAATCAAACGCAAATACGGCTTCAGGCAACGGGTTTTCTTATGATTTATCTTTTTTAGCGCCGCTTTCCAACGCTTTATCTATCGGGCTTAATTTGAAAAACATTGTCGGCTTTATGTTTTGGAATGGTTATGATAGAGAGCAATTGCCTTTTTCAATCCGAGCAGGTCTTGGATATGAGTATAAATGGCTGACTATAGCCTTTGATTGGGATAAAAGATATTATCGCTTTACCGATATGAAAGGCGAATTTTTCCATCTCGGCATAGAGCAATTTATGAATTCTTTTTTTGCCTTGCGTATTGGTTTTATATCAAGAACAAATTTGGACAAAAACTCTCTCGTATATACCTATGGTTTTGGACTTAAAATAAAAAATTATGAAATATCCGGCGCTTTAGAGCATAATGACATATTCGGCTCTAATGCGGACAAATACCTAATATCAGTCGGTATGGCTATAGATTAAGTTGTCCGCCGCCGCTTGCGGGCTTGACCCGCAATAACTGATAGAGAAATTTGGGACAAAAAAATGGAAAAACTAAAACAATCTTTAACTTATCTAAACGAAAACGATATGAAATTGGTCAAAAAGGCTTTTGAATACGCTTCTTACGCCCATTCTTATCAAACAAGAGTTTCCGGCGCGCCTTATATGGAGCATCTTCTCTGCGTCGCCCAGAATTTGACAGAATTAAGAATGGACAGCGCCACTATAGCCGCCGCTCTTTTGCACGATGTTTTAGAAGACACTTTGGTTGTGGAAAAAGAATTGATAGATGAATTTGGAATCGAAATCGTTTCTCTTGTTACGGGCGTGACAAAACTCAATAAATATCAATTTGACGACGCTATCGCCGCCCAAGCCAATAATTGGCGTAAAATGCTGCTTGCCGTAGTCAAAGATATAAGGGTGATTATCATAAAGCTTGCCGACCGCCTTCACAATATGCGCACTTTAAAATTTATGCCGCCCGACAAACAAAAAATAATAGCCAATGAATCCCTTACTCTATACGCTCCCTTCGCGCATAGATTAGGCATTTATAATTGGAAAGACGAACTTGAAGATTTGGCTTTTGAGATTTTAAATCCCGAACAATATCATCATATAAAAGCGCAGTGGGATAAGCGTTCTGAAATCAATATGAAAAATCTCACGGAAGTTGCGGAGCAGTTAAAAGTAAAATTACAAGCGGCAAAAATTTCTTTTAGAATTTTTGCCCGCCCAAAAACTCTCTACGGCATATATAAAAAAATGGAAAGGCAGAACAAACCTTTTTCCGCTATTGAGGACTTATTCGGCATGAGAGTAATTACAGACACAGTGGAACATTGCTATGAGATTTTGAGTTTAATCAATTCCAATTTCAAACCTCTTGAAGGCTCTTTTACCGACTATATAAATCAGCCGAAAGCCAATATGTATCAATCCCTGCACATAACGGTAGTATCCGATAAGAACTCTATTGTTGAAATTCAAATAAGGACTGAAGAAATGCACAGAAGGGCTGAATTTGGCGTAGCTGCGCATTGGCGCTATAAAAGAGTAGCCGACGGCGATATAGAGAAAGGTTCAAAAAAGGCTTCAGAAGAAGACAAACTTGATTGGTTAAAACAATTTTTACAAGGACAGCATGAAAATGACAATGATTCTTTAGAATTTTTGGACTCTTTAAAAAGCGAATGCAATTTTGAGCAGATTTTTGTTTTTACTCCAATAAAGCAAGTGATTAAACTTCCGCTTGGCGCAACCGCTTTAGATTTCGCCTATGCCATACATTCAGATATAGGCGACGCTTGTATGGGAGCAAAAGTTAACGGCAAAATGGCTACTATCAGCGCGAAATTGAAAACAGGCGATGTATGTGAAATCATCACAAGAAAAAATATTAAACCCACAGCAAATTGGCTTGATTTCGCCGTAAGTCACGCGGCAAGGTCAAGAATAAGAAAGTTTTTAAGAGAAAATGCGCCATCATTGCGGGCTTGACCCGCAATCTCCGTTCTTATTAGTTGTGCGTCCTACGGCAATATGCAGGTTCAACTCCGCTACAAGGCGGACAATGACAAGATACCAAGCAAACCTCTCGCCTTGCGCTTAAATTATATTTTATCCGTTTTTTCAGTGAATTGATGACGATAAGAGCAAACAAAAAACAGCCTCGCTCGTATAATACGAGCGAGGCTGTTTTTTGACAGTTAAAAACTAAACCGCCTTCTTTACTTTATTTGACTTTATGCAAGCGGTGCATACATATCCGCTTTTTTTCCCGCCGTCAATAATCACATGCAAATTTTGAAGATTCGGTCTAAAAAGTCTTTTTGTCGCTCTATTTGAATGGCTTATTGTATTACCCGATGACGACCCTTTCCCGCAAACCATACACTTATATGACATTTTTTCCTCCCGTTCATATTGATTTCAAGACGCGCGGAGTGTATAAAATTAAAGTCTCTTTTGCAATAAAGCCGACATATAAAAATAGACGGACACTATTATTATGCGCGTATCGCAGCGACGCGTTTGAATCCCGCAGACGACGAAGCCGCTGTTGAACGGTGGTGACAAAGACAAAAACGGCAACCGCTTCTCGCAAAGGGCGCAAGGTTTGATACTGCAAAGAATGCAAAACAACAAAAACAAACCCGCCCGCTGGACGAACGGTGAACCCAAACGGGAGACAGTAAAGAATAAACGACGAATGACAAAACCAAGCAAACAACAGTTAGAAAAGAGAAAAGACAGCAACGACAAATCTCGCTTTGCGTCCACCCTCACTCTACCTTCTCCCATCAAGGGAGAGGGGAATGACTTCTAAAATTGGCGGCTGAGATACTTTGGCGTATGATATGGAAACTATTAACTCAATTTGTAATGGCAAGCGAGTTTCAAACCCGCCAAAATTGTCAGTCATTAAAGGCAAGGGTTTGAAATAGAATTTTATCCCATGGATTCTAATTCTATGACTTCGCACAGAATGGCAGACAATGTCTATACTCTCATGCTTTTTATACATTAGTTATGCAAGAGGTCTATTTAAAATGACGCCGAAAAAATAATTTTATATTAGGAACGAGGTTTTTTGCTATAATCCTCACGCTTTATTATTTCGTAGGGGCGGGTTTGAAACCCGCCCGCCATTACGAAATGCAAACACCAAACTATGGAAAAAGGAGATATATATGTTAGACATCAAATTTATTAGAACAAATTTAGAAAGCGTGAAAAAATCTTTATTATTAAGAAATCAAAATATTGATTTTAAAACGCTTTTAGACCTTGATGATGAAAGAAAAGTATTGATTGCCGAAACTGAGCAATTGAGAAATATCAGAAATAAAGATTCTGAAAAAATTGCGGTTTTAAAAAGAAAAGGCGAAGAGCCTTCTGATGGAATGATGAGCCAAATCAATAAGATGAGAACTGATATTCAAGAAAAAGAGAAACAACTGACAGAAATAGAGCTAAAAATAGAAAATCTTTTATTGTTTATCCCAAATATCCCTGATGAAAGCGTTCCGAAGGGAAAAGATGAAACATTTAATAAAATAGTAAAAGTCATAGGCGAGCCTCCAAAATTTGATTTTCAACCGAAACCTCATTGGGAAATAGGAGAAAAATTAGGTATTCTTGATTTTGCGACCGCGTCTAAAATATCGGGTCCGCGTTTTGTCATATTTAAAAACAAAGGCTGCGTTTTGGAAAGAGCGATTATAAATTTCTTTTTGGATATGCACAAAGAAAAAGGGTATCAAGAAATATCCACGCCTTATATGGTCAATTCCGTTTCTATGCGCGGCACGGGACAATTGCCGAAATTTGTAGAAGAGGCTTTCAAATGTTCGCAAGACGATTTATATCTTATTCCGACGGCGGAAGTCCCTGTGACAAATATATATAGAGATTGCGTTTTGGAGGAAAAAAGTCTTCCGCAAAAATTCGTTTCTTATTCGGCTTGTTTTAGAAGAGAGGCGGGCGCTTATGGAAAAGATACAAGAGGACTCATAAGAAATCATCAATTTGATAAAGTGGAACTCGTAAAATTCGCTAACCCGCAAAGCTCTATGGAAGAACTTGAATCTCTTGTTAAAGATGCGGGCGCGGTTTTAGAAAAGTTGGGTCTTGCTTACCGCATTTCTTTGCTTAGTTGCGGCGACATGGGATTTTCTTCTTCTAAAACTTATGATTTAGAAGTTTGGCTGCCTGCGGAAAATACATATAGAGAAATTTCTTCTTGTTCTAATTTCAAAGATTTTCAAGCGCGTAGAATGAATATAAAAATGAAATCAGCCGACGGCAAAAAGAGAGAATTGCTCCATACGCTAAACGGCTCGGGAGTAGCGGTTGGAAGAACTTTTGTCGCCATATTAGAAAACTATCAACAATCTGACGGCTCTGTAATAATTCCCGAAGCGCTAAGAAAATATACGGGCTTTGATATTATCAAGGCAAAATAAAATAGACCTTTTGCGCAACCGACGCATAAAAATAGATGGACAATCTCTGTTAGCGCGCAATATCTACACTCTTACATTCTTTATATATCAGTTATGCAAAAGGTCTAATCTAATTATGCAGGCATAAAAAAAGACTCGGAACTTTTTTCAAGTTCCGAGTCTTTTTTATTACACGCTTATTTTTTCTTTTTCTTCGCCGCCGCTTTCTTCTTAGGCGCTGCTTTCTTCTTAACTACTTTCTTTTTGGCTGCCATGTTTTGTTCTCCTTTTTTAGCCCGTAGGCTTTTTCTCTCCCGCCCTTGATATACAAGGGATTTACTAAAGCGCGCGTATTATAATAAATGAAATTAAAAAAAACAAATTTTTTATTTTTCAGCCGCAAAAAATTTTCATTTTAAATCCGACGGTTGTTCTCTCGGAGGCAATTTGATGCTTTTTAATCCGAACAATCCAGAGATGATCGCGCCTACAAAATAAATCGCCCATATATAAGTGTAATATCTTCCAATAGCCACGGCTAAGCCGGCTATGATAAAAGAACTTGCAAAAACTATTAAACTAATTTCAAGATATTTCCATTTTGTCGGCATCAAATTATAAACATTAGCGAGAGTATAATTGTGCCTTCTGTGCTTTATATACGCTACAGATAACAAGAAAAATCCCACGGGAGAAACAAATTGACATATCAAATGTATCGCTATCAATTGAAACGGCGCGGCGCCTTCAGAAAACCATACTGCGTCATGAATATCAAATAACGCGCCCGAATAAATGATTTGCGAAGAAGTCGCAACCGCAGTATTTATCAAAACAAAAACTACCGCCATAAGAACAGCGACGACATAAGCGGCAAATTTAGACGAGTTTGGCGCGCCGCTTTGCGCGGGAACCCAATGAAAAATCGCAACAAGGATTGACGGAGCGATAATCGCCATCAAAAAGAATTGGCGTATGCAGTTGATTATGACGGGCATTGGATAAGGTCCTAATATATTTTGCAAAGGACGGGTTATAAAATAAATTCCAAACAAAATAAAAGCGGTTTCAAGTTTTCTAAAACCTATTTCTCCAAACATCAGCGCTCTAAATTTGCTTGTCCTTTTTACTTCATAAGCCATAAAAAAATATACAAGCCCCGCAATCATAGGGAGAAAAAGCGTAATTAAAATGTCTGAATTCATAAATTCCTCCTATATGCTTTCAAAGTATTTTCTAAAAGCATTGCTATTGTCATCGGACCTACTCCTCCCGGAACGGGAGTGATTTTTATATTCATATCTTTGACGCTGTCAAAATCAATGTCTCCGACAAGACCGTTTTCAGTTCTGTTTATGCCGACATCAATCACAGCCGCGCCGTCTTTTATAAAATCTTTATTTATAAATTGGGGTTTGCCGACGGCGGTTATAAGAATATCCGCGCTTTTGCACAATTCTTTTAAATTTTTTGTTTTGGAGTGAGCCATAATCACAGTAGCGTCATTTGCAAGCAAAAGCAAAGACGCGGGCTTTCCGACAAGATTTGAACGCCCGGCTACGACCGCTGTTTTCCCCGCAATTTCTATATCTGACTTTTGTAATAATCTTATGATGCCTGTAGGCGTGCATGAGGTCAAAACATTATTTTGAGAGATTTCTTTTTGACTTTTAAAAAGAGTCAAAAGCCCCGCATTAAATGGATGAAGTCCATCGGCGTCTTTATTTGGACTTATGGCATTTATACACTCCTGCTCAGTTTGAGCATCGGAAAAAGGCAATTGAAGCAAAATTGCGCTGATTTTAGGGTTTATATTCAATTGGTTTATTAAATTTATAATTTCTTCTTTACTTGAATTAGATTTGAGATTGTGATGAACTGATTTGACGCCGCATTCTTGGCAGGCTTTGATTTTTGAATTGATATAAACTCGGCTTGCTGGATTTTCTCCCACCAAAATTGTAGCAAGACAAGGAACGGAATTTGTTTTAAATTTTATTTGCTCAACTTTTTCTTTTATCTCGCTTCTTATATCATTAGCAATTTTTTTCCCATCTATTAAAATCATTTTAAATCCTTTATTTTTTGCATTTTCATAGGATTTTGGGTTTAGACAAGGCGCTTGCGAGGAAGCTTATATCTTGAAGTGAAGCGAAGCGAAACGCCATATCCGACCGAGCAAGCAACGCGGGATAAACTCAAAAGCCGAAAAACACATTTTCGCAGGATTTTGAGTTTAGACAAGGCGCTTGCGAGGAAGCGTATATCTTAAAGTGAAGCAAAGCGAAACGCCATATCCGACCGAGCAAGCAACGCAGGATAAACTCAAAAGCCGAAGAAAATGCGGAGAGAGAGGGATTTGAACCCCCGATAGCGTTACCGCTATAGTAGTTTTCAAGACTACCGCCTTAAACCGCTCGGCCATCTCTCCATGTTTCTTATAACATTTAAAAGCCCCATTTCTTACAGAAATGAGGCTTAAAGCGCGTGGATTGTATCAAAAAATCCCGAGAAAAAACAGAGAATATAAAAATATCGTCTCTGTCTTTATTTTAAAACTTCAGGATTTAAAATATTTCGCGGTTTTTTGCCGGATATCACATCAGCGACATTTTCTATTACTTTTCTTTTTAATTCTGCATAAGCCTCTTCGGAATACCAGCCTGCATGAGGAGTTAGAACTACATTATTAAATGAGCATAGCGGATGGTCTTTTGGAAAAGGCTCTTGCTCAAACACATCAAGACCTGCTCCAAATATGGTTTTATTTTTTAAAGCCTCAACTAACGCTTGGGTATCAATTAATCCTCCGCGCGAAGTATTGATTAAAATTGCTCCTTTTTTCATTTTTGTAAAAACAGAAGCGTTAAAAAGATGTTTTGTCGCAGCCGTAAGGGGAGTATGTATTGAGATTATGTCGCTTTGAGAAAGCAAATCGTCAAAAGATACCGTAGGAATAGCGTCTTTTGTAGTAGTTCCAGGCTTATAAAGAATATCATAACCAATCGCTTCATAGCCTATACCGCGCGCCTTTTTGGCTGTGGTAGATCCTATATTGCCCAAACCAACTACGCCGAAAATTTTTCCAGATATTCTATGCAAGGGTTTCGCTATTTCAAGGCTATAATGCCCTGTGCGGATTTGATTGTCCAACAATCTTATCCCGCGCGCGACAGATAAAGCGAGAGCGATGGCTTGATCTGCTACTTCTGATATACAAAAATCTGGAACATTGCAAACCGCCACGCCTTTTGCCGTGATAGACGGAACATCTAAACTGTCAACGCCGACGCCGTATCTTCCGACTACTTTAAGATTTGGCAAAGCATCTATGACTTTTTTTGTGATAGGAGCATACTGAACGACAATAGCGTCGGCATCTTTTGCCGCTTTGATAACATCATCTTCTGTTTTGCACTGTAAGGGCATTTCAATAGGAAATCCATATTGAGCCGCCGTCTTCTTTTCAATTTCAATTGAATCATGGTCGCAATCCGTAATGATAATTTTCATTTGCTGCCTCCTTTATTTTGTCAGCCGCTTCTTGAGGACTGATTTTGCTTGTGTCTATGCTTATGTCGCAATTCGCATAAAATTTTGAGCGGTTTTCCAATAAAACTTTGATTTCTTCTATTGATGGGTCTGAACCTTTAAGAACAGGTCTATTTAAATCGCCTTTCACTCTGCTATATATAGTATCAGGCTCAGCGTAGAGATTTACGATTTTTCCATTCCGCCTTAAATTTTCAATGTTTTTTAAGTTTAATACTGCGCCGCCGCCGCACGATATTATTGTATTGTCAACCTGCGCAATTTTTTCTATTGTTTCGCTTTCTATTCGTCTAAACGCTTGCTCGCCAAACTTTGAAAAAATCTCTCTGATAGGCATAGCCTGTTCTTTTTCAATAAGAGAATCCACATCGCAAAACCGCATAGACATTATTTGAGACAGAATTTTTCCAATGGTGGTTTTACCCGTTCCCATAAAACCCGTAAGAATGATATTCATAGATAGATTATATCCATAGCGTTTTTTTTGTCAAACGCAATAACAGGTTCTTGCAAGGAGCGTAAAACAACAATAACTAATAAAAAGACTTTTTCTGTTTTGCTTTGCTTTCTTTACTAAGAAAAACAATCCATTCCTTAAACATCAGCGTCATTGAGGCTTTTGCCCAATTTAAGGGCGTTATTGGACTGGGGGCAAACCATTTTTTACAATAACGACAAGAATAAATGAGCGTATTATAACTTTCAGGCAAAGCAAAGGACGCAACTTTTTTACCATTTGCCCCCAAAACATTATCTCCTGTGATTTGCGCTAAAGCCCGATTTGTGTATTTAAAAGATTGTGTTAACAAATCTCTGTCCTTTGTCCGCCTATACATTATAATAGAACATAGACAAAACCAACTATCAAAAAACCATTGAGCTTCACTGCCTTCTATAAATGTCTTTTTGCGCATATCCATACTTTCTTGGGCAGTATCCGTCCTTATATCATTAAACCAAAAATTCGCGGATTGATAATTGTCATTTTCATACCTTTTTATACCATAATCGCCCGCTAAAACCGAAACAATGTCTAATATCTTGCGTTTTTCTTGGGTAGTAAGCCGTGATAGATTGGACGGATAGATTAAAGAAAGTAAAGCGGCGTCTGCCAATCTGTATTTGCTGTATGTTTTCTTATAACTTGGAGATTCTCCGCCTTGCGCTATTTGCTTTTTAACTACCCTATAACCTGAATCAATTAGAACCTTGATATTGGCGGCATTTACTGATTTTTTGAGTTTTAATTGAGTGGTTTTTGCATTGAAAATTAAAGCAAATTCTTTGTTTTGCTCAATAGCGTTTGACAAATTTTCAAGAGCGCTTGTTACAAGCCCTATTGATGAAGCGTTAAGCCTTGCTTCTTCTTCCCAAGCGCCAGAATCCTCCATTGCATAAAATTTTGAAGAATCAAAATAGGCTATAAGACAAACCAAAGCATCAAGGCGGGCATTTTCCACAATCTCGTCAAGACTGATAGAACCGTCTTTTACCGCGCTTATGGCGCTGTCCAATAAAAGACCAAGCGCGTCGTTTTGCTTATGATTCCAAATTTGAGGTTCGCCGTTTTCTTTAACATCGGCAAAAATGGGCGAATTTGAATCAAAACGAATATGGACGGCATTCATCTGTCCATCAGGCAAATCCAAAATTTTCGGATTTTTAATTACCGCCTGCATTCTATCTATCTGGCTTGATAGATAATCAAGTAAAGTTATGAGGATTTTTTTTGCAGCCGATGCGTCATTGCGAGATTCTTTAATCCCGCTATCGCGGTCAAGACCTGCAATCTCCTCAGACTTTAAAGCCAAATAACACCAAATACTATCCCTAACCCACACAGCGTCATAATTAGTTGATTTTCCCATATCCGCAGAAAAAGAAGCCGCTTGTATAAAGTCTCCCCAAGGACGACTGACAATATCAATTTTTCTTGCAGGCAAAGCCGCTCTGTCAAGCGTTAAAATATCTGCTAAATCATATTCATTTTTTAGTAAAGAATTGATTTTAGGATTGTGAACAAAAACCTCATAAGGCGGGATATTGTTTCCGCCTTCAAATTTATTAGATATACCCATTTCAATCTTGCCGACAGAATGCGCAAAATCCTCAAGAGTATTGATTTCTTCTTTTTTGCGAAATATAGAAAACAAAGAAAAAACCAAAAATGCCAGCCCCGCCCCAAAAACAAAGTTTAAAGATTTATTCATAATTTCATCCTCCTATCCAATAGTCTTATATCAAAAAATCTTATATTTTGCACTCCGCCGTTTTTTTAGTAGAATGCCGCCGCTTAAAAAACTTATATAAGGAAGCGCTGATTAATTCATCAAATGTTTTTAGTCTGTCATCGCAAACTCACAGCGCCGCAGACTTCAGGCTTGACCCGCAGTCTTATAATGCGATACAGACAGACAACAAAGGAAAACTCTCTCAATGAATGTTTCAACTCTCATCAAAACGGCTTTAAAAGAGGACGGGGCTTTTAACGATATTACTTCTAAATCTTTTATAGGTCAAGATAAAAAGGCAAAGGCTGTTCTTTTGGCAAAAAAGGACGGCATTTTATGCGGGACGGCTCTTTTTACCGCTGTTTTTAAGGCGTTGGATAAAAATTGTATAGTAAAGTTTTATAAAAAAGACGGCGATTGCGTCCAAAAAGGCGTTCAGGTCGCCAAATTGCGAGGGAATGCTCAAGCCGTTTTATCTGCGGAAAGAACCGCTTTAAATTTTATTGGACATCTTTCAGGCATATCCACTTTAACAAATCATTTCGTCAAACTTATCGCAAAAGGAAAACCCAAAATTTTTGACACAAGAAAAACAATCCCCGCTTACCGCGCGCTCGCAAAATACGCCGTTGTTTGCGGAGGCGGTAAAAATCACAGAATCGGTTTGTCTGATATGGCTCTCATCAAAGACAATCATTTAAAACTCATTTCAAATCTCAATGAGGCGCTCGCTCTTTTTAGAAAAAAACATAAAAATATTTTGGCAGAGATTGAATGTGAAAATCAAAAAGAGGTTCAAGCGGCTTTAAATGCCGGCGCAGATATTATTATGTTGGACAATATGCAAATTTCTCGGGCAAAGAAAGCAATTAAACTTATAAGAGATTTTTCAAGTAAAAATTATAAGCCTGAAATAGAAATATCGGGCGGAGTAAATTTGGATACTATTAAAAAATTCGCCAAACTTGATATTGAAAGAATATCGGTCGGTATGCTTACGCATTCGGCGCAGGCTTTGGATTTGTCTTTGGAAATAACAATTGAATAATATAAAAATCTATAAAAAAATTGATTCGACGCAAGTAAAAACCAAAACTCTCGCAGATAAAGGCGCTCCGCAATGGACTATAATAATAGCCCAAGAGCAGACAAAAGGTTACGGCAGATTAAAAAGAGAATGGTCTTCAAATAAAGGCGGTTTGTGGTTCTCTTTTATTTTAAAACCTAAAATTGACGCAGGCTCAATTCAAAAAATATCTTTTGTCGCAAGCATATCTTTAATAAGGGCGCTCAAAAAACAATTTGGACTTAAAACAAAAATAAAATGGGTCAATGATATTTTTTATAAAAATAAAAAAATCGCGGGCATAATTGTTGAATCGTCTTTGAGACAAAATAAAATTGATTGGCTTGTTATAGGCATAGGCGTCAATATCAATAATGATTTGCCCGAAGAATTAAAAAACATATCTCGAAGCATAAAAGATATTTTGGGCAAAAAAACGGATGGACGAAAATTACTTTCAGCATTTTTTAATGAGTTTAAAACAATGTATGCAAAATTTTTAAAAAGCGGGTTTGCCGTTTTTGCCGATGAATACAATAAAAATCTCAAATTTCTAAATGAAGAAGTAAAAATTGAAAATGGCAAAACAATTGAAGGCGTAAACAGAGGTATTGATAAAGAGGGACGCCTTGTGATTGAAAGCGGCAAGACATTAAAAAAAGTTGTTACGGGAAGTTGCCGCTAATAAGGTGCGGCGAAGCCGCGATACACACGGCTGTCTCTAAGTTTAGCGCATGACTGAATGGTCGCTTTGCCTTTTGGCGTCTTTTGACACAATTTGTCTGCTTGGATAGCGCTGCTATACGCGTGCAGACAAATTCTGCCAAAATACGCTCAAAATGCTTCGCGGAGCGCGTCTTATACATAAAGGAAAAACGACAAAAAACAAAAAAATCCAAAATCCTCGTAGGGTGCGGGTTTCAAACCCACACTCTGGACGAACAGTGAACCTCAATGGAAAAGAGTAAGAATAAACGACGAATGACAAAAAGCAGAAAAGCATATTGGATTATTTTATGAACACAAAAAAAACAACTCTGATTTTATCTTGCTTTTTGCTTGCGGCTGCGCTTTTTGGCGGGTGCGCGGCAAAAAAACCCATTTTATCTCCCGCCCCTGTTGTTTTCGACGGAGTCGGCGTTGATATGAAAAGCGCGGGGTATTGGATTTCCAAAATCAATAATCCCGATAATATATTGCTAAACAAACAACAAATTGAAAAACTTAACAATGAATACTTTAAGTCCAATTTATTGAAAGACATTTTGACATTTAAAGACTCTTATTACAGAAAGTTTTTTGCAAATGCCTATAAAAAAACGCTCAACTCCTATAAAAAATATTATGATTCATCCTTGAGTCAGAAAGGGGTCAAAGAGTTTATTGACGAAATAGACGAGAATATAAACTATGACATTTTAAGCAAAAACGGCGAAACTTTATTTGCCTTGACTGTAAAATCGTCTCCGATTAGAATTTTGCCATCATCGCAAGTTTTATATTCCTCGCTTGAGACCGAAGGATTAGACAGAATTCAAGCGACGCAAATCAATTTAGGAACTCCCGTCGCCGTTATGTATGCTACAAAAGATGGAAATTGGTTTTTTGTAGCCGCGCCGGAAACTGAAGGGTGGATTGCAAGAGACGATATAGCGTTTTGTTCAAAAGAAGAATTGCGGCAATATCTAAACCGTCAAGATAAGCAAGAAATAGCGCCCGCTAAAACAATAAGTTCGGCAAATGCAAAATCAAAAAACGACAAAACAAAAAATCCGTCAGCCGCTATCGCCGCGCCGCAAGAGCAAAATGTTTTAATAATGACAATATCGCCCGTCACAGATATATATGAAGACAAAGCAAAAACTCGGTTTTTGGCTCAAGTTAATATGGGAACAGAATTGTCAGCGATAAAAATAGAAGGCGGCATGATTCAAATAAAAATGCCTTATCGCGATAAAAACGAGAATCTAAAAATTAAAGACGCTTTTGTTGATTTATCAGACATTTCAGTCGGATATTTAAAATACACTCAAAGAAATGTTTTGACTCAAGCGTTTAAACAACTAAATTCCCCATACGGCTGGGGCGGACAAAATGAATATCAAGATTGTTCAAGTTTCTTAAAAAATATTTTTTCTTGTTTCGGGTTAAAATTCCCAAGGAATTCCAGCTCGCAAATCCGTCAGAGCGCAAATTTAAAAAATATCAAATTCAATAAGGAAACGCCGCTTGCAAAAAAGGCTCAAACAATAAGAACAAACGCAATAGCGGCAATGAGCCTGCTGTATTTACCCGGACATATAATGCTCTATATCGGCTTCGAAAACGACAATCTCTATGTAATACATTCTATTTGGGGATACGGCGACAAAAATAATACAAATAGAACTTTCATAATAAATAGAGCGGTTGTGACAAACACAGATTTAGGCGGCGGCTCAAAAAAAGGTTCATTGCTTGAAAGAATAACGGAAATGAAAGTTTTAAGCAATTAGAAAATGTCTGCGCTGCGCGCCGTCGGCTTGTATCATCCGTCAATTGCGGGTTTGACCCGCAGACGGCAAACCAAAAAAGGAAAAAACATGGACTTCAAATTTATCAAAAGATTTTTTTATTTTTTGTTTGCCGCGGATATTATTGCCGGCATTGTAATTGCATTTAAAAAAGGCGTTGTGTTCGGCATTATCGCCGCGGCAGTTTTATTATTATTAAATATAATCGTATTTAGGATAATTTTAAAAATGGAGAAAATCAATGAATCAAGAACAGGAACACAATCAAGCGGCAAAACAAGAACAAAGTAAGAAAGCAAAACTCTATAAGAATATGTTTCTTATATCTACATTTTTTGGAGTTGTAGGCGTAATATGCTTGGTAAGAGAGATTGAAATTTCGGCTTGGCTCGGCGTAGTAAAATTAGTGAAAATTGCGGGGTGGATTGGAGTAATTATTTGGTTTATACTTGCAGTCGCCGTCCGCATTATGATGATTACGGACAAAAAACTGCAAAAAGACAAAAAGATATAGGAGGAATTATGGAATTATTTAAAATGGCAAAAGAAGCAATGGCTATGAAAAGCAAATTCGGCGAGATGGATAAAAAATTAAAAAGCGTTTTTGTCAACATTGAGCATAAGGGCGTCAAAATTCAAGCAAATGCTAAATGCGAGTTTTTGAGTTTAGACCTGCCTCAAAACTTGATTAGCGAAGATAAAGAAAAAGTTCAAAATTTGATTTTAGACGCTTTCAACGAGGCTTCAAAAAAATCTCAAGAACAAATGGCTCAAATATCAAAAGAGATGATGGGAGGACTCAATATACCCGGACTTCCTTAATTGGACTCTTTAAAACTCCAGTTCTTGCCGCGCGCCGCTGCTTGCGGGCATAACCCGCAATCTCTGATGAAAAGTAGTAAAAAAATAGTATAGGAGGCTGATATGCCTAAGAAAACTAATTTTTCAGAATTGCAAACAGAACGCTATAAGTTTAAACCTCAATTGCCGTCGGTATTATCAAAAGGAGCGCCTTTCATCCAAATAAAACAAGGCGCGGCGACTTCATCGCAGGGAAATCAAGAGCAGATTAAAGAGATGTTTCCAAACACTTATGGTATGGCTCTTGCAGGCTTTAAAAAAGGCGCTAATAGCGCCGCCAGAAAGAAAAAAATTACCGTCGGCGTGGTATTGTCAGGCGGACAGGCTCCGGGCGGACATAATGTTATAGCGGGACTTTTTGACGGATTAAAAAAAGCGAATAAGAAAAATGTTCTCATAGGATTTATCGGCGGACCTTCGGGCATTATTAGAGACGAATGCAAGATATTAGAAAAAGATCTTTTGCATGAGTATAGAAATACCGGCGGCTTTGATTGTATTCAGTCGGGCAGAACTAAAATAGAAACCATAGAACATTTGCTTGCGGCAAAAGCGACATTTCAAGGCGAAAAAATTGACGCTCTCGTAATTATAGGCGGAGACGATTCAAATACCAATGCGGCTGTAATAGCGGAATTTGCTAAAAAAGAGAATATCCCGGTGTCCGTCATAGGCGTGCCAAAAACCATAGACGGAGATTTAAAAAACGATTTTATAGAAGCCTCTTTCGGTTTTGATACTGCGACAAAAATTTATTCAGAACTTGCAGGCAATATCTGCAGAGACGCAAATTCCGCTCAAAAGTATTGGCACTTTATCCGCCTTATGGGTAGAAGCGCGTCGCATATAACTTTAGAAGTCGGTTTTAAAACTCAGCCTAATGTGGTTTTGATTGGAGAAGAAGTAAAAGAAAAAAACAAAACTCTCGCCCAAGTGATAGACGATTTAGCCGAGATTGTTATAGCGAGAGCGCAAAATGGAAAAAATTTCGGAGTGATTTTAGTGCCTGAGGGGTTGATTGAATTTATCCCTGAATTTAAAGAATTGATTAATGCGTTAAACGATATTCTCTCGCAAGACAGCGCGGAATTTTCAAGCGCGGTATTGTCGGACAAAGACAAAAAAGAGATTGCCTCGTCAAAACTTCCTCCTCATTTGTCCGCTCTTTTAAATTCGCTTCCAAATCATATAGCGATGGAATTATTGCTTGATAGAGACCCGCACGGCAATGTCGTCGTATCTCAAATAGAAACTGAAAAACTTTTGATTGGAATGCTTAAAAAAAGATTAGCCGAATTAAAAAAAGAAGGAAAATTTGACGGGAAATTTGCTGCTAATTATCATTTCTTCGGATATGAAGGTCGTTGCGGCATACCGTCAAATTTTGACGCAAATTATTCTTATGCCTTAGGATACAGCGCGGCAATTCTTGCTTTAAACAATTTGAGCGGTTATATGGCTTCCGTTCGAAACTTGACAAAACCCGCTTCCCAATGGACTTGCGGCGGCATTCCTATTACAATGCTTCTTCATCTTGAAAGGAGAAAAGGCGAAGATAAACCGGTAATCAAAAAAGCGCTCGTTGATTTAAACGATAAACCGTTTAAAGCATTCGAAAGAATGAGAAAATCTTGGGCGCAAAATGAGGATTATATTTTTCCGGGTCCCATACAGTATTTTGGACCAAAATCAATTGTGGATATGACTACAAAAACTCTTCAATATGAACAAAATTAATGTCATAGTTGTTGTCGGGTTTTGGATTCATCATTGAGGACTTGACCCGCAATCTCTGCGCGAAGCGTTAGCGATGGCGGACTTTTATAGAAATTTTAAATAACTAGGAGGATTAAAATGGCAGATAAGTTTTCTTTTGACATTGTTTCGCAGGTGGATATGATGGAAGTGGAAAATGCCGTAAATCAGGCGCAAAAGGAGCTTGCGACAAGGTTTGATTTCAAAGGGTCTAAGTCGTCTATAGATTTCAATAAAGGCGAAAAGAAAATCACTCTTGTGGCGGACGACGATTATAAATTGAAAGCCTTAACAGACATTTTGGAAGCGAGATTTGCAAAAAGAAGCATCTCAATAAAAGCGCTAAATTATAAAGCGCAGGAAAAAGCCTTTGAAGGCTATATTAGGCAAGTTGCCGAAATAGTATCAGAAATGCCGTCGGATAAGGCAAAAGAATTGGCAAAATTGATAAAGGACTCAAAATTAAAAGTCCAAACTCAAATAGACGGCTCAAAAGTAAAAGTGATTTCTGCCAAAAAAGACGATTTGCAATCGGTAATAGCCTACTTAAAACAATCGTCTTTCCCGCTGCCGTTACAATTTACAAATTATAGATAGAGTATTGACTCCATCTGAAAGGCGGAGAGCAGAAATGGAGACGCCGTTAATATGAAAAATCAAACAATCTCTTCAATCGGGGAATTTGGCATTATTGACATCGTCAAAAACGGCGTCAAAAAACAAAAAGGCATAGCCGCCGATATCGGCGACGATGCCTTTTGTTTTAAACTCGGCAAAGAAATTATCGCCGTAACAAAAGATATGCTCGTTGAAGATACCCATTTTAAAAAAGAATGGACAAGCCCTTTTGATTTGGGCAGAAAATCTATTGAAGTAAATGTCAGCGATATTGCCGCTATGGGCGCATTTAAACCGAAATATGTTTTTATAGGTTGCGGTTTGCCGCCAAATACTTCTCTTGATTTTGTCAAAGAATTTATAAAAGGCATAAAGAACTCTTGCCGAAAACACAATATACATATATCGGGCGGAGATACTGTCAGGGCGGACAAAATCGCAATTTCTATCACTTTGATTGCTATTGGAAATAAAAATGTCGTAAAACGAAGCGGAGCAAAAAAAGGAGATTTAATCGGGGTCGCAAATACTGTCGGGGACGCGGGCGCAGGGCTTGCTCTTTTATATAAATACGGCGCAAAACGAAAATATAGTAAAGACGAACGCTATTTAATATCAAAACAAAACAGTCCGAGCGCAAGGCTTAAAGAAGCAAATCTTATAGCGCCTTTTGTTCATTCTATGACAGATGTTTCAGACGGTTTGGATTTTAGTATAGATTTATTGATAAATGGATTAGGCGCAGACATTGAGATTGATAAAATCCCATTATCGCAACAATTAAAAAGAGTAGTCAAAGATAAAAATAAACAAATAGAATACGCGCTTTTTGGAGCGGAAGATTTTGAACTCGTTTTTACTATACCAAAAAGCAAGGCTGCAATCATAAAAAAATTAGTCCCGCAAATCTCCTATATTGGCGCAGTAAAAAATAAAAAAGGGAAAAGTTATATAAGCAATGGACAAAAAATCAAAATCGCCCGCAAAGGCTTTAACCATTTTTAAATCAAAAGAAAAAAAAGTTTTCATCACAAATAGCGCAAATGAGACAAGAACGCTTGGGACATTCTTTGCCGCGCTTTTAAAAAAAGGCGACATAGTCTTTTTTACGGGAGATTTAGGCAGCGGCAAGACGACTTTCATACAAGGCATAATCGGAAATTTCGTTCAAAAAAAATATATCAGAAGTTCAAGTTTTACAATAGCAAGCGAATATGAGGCGGCGGATTTTAAACTGTTCCATTTGGATTTATACAGACTTGCTCCGTCAAATATAGCGGACATAGGCATAGACGATTATCTATATTCAAACAATGTCGCTTTGATAGAGTGGGCGCAGAGATTAAAAGGTTCTGACAATGAAGCAACTTGGATTGTTGAAAGTAAATATATAGACGACAATAAAAGAGAAATCGTAATAAGGTGCAGCCGCGATTACACACGACTGTCTCTAAGTTAAGTGCGACTGAGAGGTGCGGCGAAGCCGCGATACACACGGCTGTCTCTAAGTTAAGTGCAACTATAAGATCGCTTTGCCTTTTGGCGTCTTTTGACACAATTTGTCTGCGTGGATAGCGCTGCTATACGCGTGCAGACAAATTCTGCCAAAATACGCTCAAAATGCTTCGCGGAGCGCGTCTTATACATAAAGGAAAAAAACGACAAAACCCCAAAATCCTCGTAGGGTGTGGGTTTGAAACCCACCCTCATCGCAAAGCGCGCCGTTGCCTTTGCCGTTCGGGGCGGGTTTGAAACCCGCTCCGATATGCGCGCAATGACAATGTCCATCTATTTTTATATTGGTTGAGCAGGAGGGCTTAATGAAAATTTTATCTGTAGAAACAACAGGGCAGTCTTTTAGCGCGGCATTGGCAATAGACGAAAAAATAATTGCAGATGTTTATTATGATTGCGGACTAATCCATTCTGAAAAATTATTGACCGTAATAAAGAGAATTTTAGAAGACACAAATACCGCTCTTGAAAGCATAGATAAATTCGCCGTATCAAAAGGTCCTGGAAGTTTTACAGGCATACGAGTAGGAATGACCGCCGTAAAAACAATCGCCCAATGTTTAAACAAACCCGTATCCGCTTATGATTCATTACAAATTCTGCAAGCCTCAATGCCTGAAATTAAAGGCGTCAAAATTGTTCCATTGATAGACGCTTTAAGAAATGAAGTTTATATAAAGCGAAAAAATGATATTGTAATCAAAACAATAGAAAAAGCCGTCGGAAGTTTAAAGAAATACAAAAAGAAGATTATAATAATCGGCAATGCCGCAATCGCTTATAAAACAATAATAGAAAAAGAACTTGGAAAAACTGCCGTCTCTCTTGAACAAATTTTCCATACTCCCAAAGCCAAAACATTAGCGGCTCTCGCTTTTAAAGAACCCGGACAAAACTATTCCAAAATCTCACCCTTATACATCCGCCGCTCTTGGGCGGAAGAACAAAAAAATAAAGATAAATAACAACAACGGCTTTCTCGCAAGCGTCGCGAGTTTCAGAAACGCAAGTAACGCAAAACGACAAGACTAATACTGTTGCTATTGCCGTTATCTTTGTAGTTTTGCGCTTCTTGCGCGGTTATTGCCTTTCGTTATCCCCTTTTGCGAAACTTGCGAGAAAGCCGTTGCCGTTGTTGTTGTGTGTTAAACGCGCGCCGCGGCAATGACGACTCGACGGACAATCGTTACTCCACAAAAATTTCTACTCTGCGGTTGGCGCGTCTGCCTGAGAGGGTTTTGTTACTGCGAATTGGGATTGTCGAGCCGAACCCTATGTATTGGAGTTTCTCTTTTGATATGCCGTTTTTGATTAATTCATCATAAACCGTTTTTGCTCTTGCATTTGAAAGGAGCAGGTTTTGGGAAGGCTTTCCTACGGAATCAGTGTGTCCTTCTATTGTTATTTTGTTGAAGTTTTTGTTTTTTACCCTTGCAACTATTCTCTTTATTGAGTTTTTTGCATTGTCGGTCAATCGCGCGCTTCCGGATTGAAATGTCGCTGCAGACAAATTAAAAGCCTCTATTGAGGAATTGCCGGATTGATATGCGGCTTTTCTGTCTTTGGATTGTTGAATTTCTTCTTTTAATACATCGTCTAATATCGCGTCTCCATCTATATATATTTCTTCTTCTTGAACTAATTCATAATCCTCTTCTATGGCGGCTTCTTTTGTTTCAATGGATACGGATAATTGACTTACAATTTCATCTTCCATAAATGTTTCTGTTTCTTCAACTATTGCCGTCTTTGCTTTTTCCTCAGATTGCGGCAAAGCCCGCTCTTCATTTTTAAACGGCGAGACTGCTCCAAATCTTATCGCTAAACCGCCTTTTAACAAATATCCAAAATATGCGCCGTCCAAACTCGTATTTATATCGGCATTTGCAAATAATTCTAAACCATTTTTAAATATATATCCTATGCCGCCTTGCGCTCCGATAAAATCTTTGTTTTCTTCCATCCCAATTATGTCCATAGTCCCGCCCTCTTTAGCGTCGTTAAAAGATAAATCCGCTTTCAAATCGTCTTTGCTCAATAGATATTTATAATACGGTTTTGCAAAATAATTAAACTGTCCCGCGCTTTTTAAAACTTTTATTCCCGCTGTAAGCGCAGCCTCAAAACGAGTTTGCGGGTCAATAGAAAGATTTACAGAGCCTGCCCCTTTCTCATTTATTTCATCTATGGATAGATATGCGCCTCTGACTGAAACGAAAGGTTTAAACCAAAGATTTCCTATCTGATACAAATCATAATCCGCTTCAAAACCGCCTTTTATTAAACTTGCGTTAAAAAGAGCGTTTGCCGTTCTGTTTAAAAACTCTATATCTCTTTGCGTTTCCCATTTCTGATATCCAATACCGAAATTGCCGATGATATTTAACCTTTCAAAAAATGTCATAAAATATAATCCCGCCTCATAAGTATCAATATATCCTTCATTTGCGCCTTGTTTATAATCATTTTGAACTAATGAGCCGTATACTCCCAATTTCCAAGTATCCCAAGCCGCTATATCCGTCCCTGCAAGAATTTCTTGTTTGTCAGATGTAAATTTTCCGTTATCGCCGCCCTTATTTTCAGAACCGCCTATACTAAAATCAATCCAAGAATCTTTGGATTCATTTGTTTTTTCATAACCGTATTTGTTTAATTTCCAATACAATTTTGCAAAATCATTGCTATCAAATCCTCTGTTTAACATATTGACTAAAAATGCCCCGGATAAATCATTTAAAGCCTTCTTTGCTTGAGAAATTTGGTTTGCAATCACCATTTGTATAATGGTATTTTTAATCTCTATAAACTCATCGTCGGAAACAACATTGTTAAGAACATTTATCACTTCAGATTCATTATGCGTTAAATCGGGCATTTCCAATTTCTGTCCTAAAAGAGTCAAATAAATACTTTCTCCGTCCCTTGACATAGATAAAGAATAGTGCAAAGGAAAAGGCGTATTGGAATATCTCACATTGCCTTCTTTGCTCATATTTTCAAAACCTATTATATTGTCCGCTCTAAATACAGCCGCGCTTGTATTGAGCAAATCATAGGTGAACAATCCATGCCCGCTCACTGTAAGAGAAAGACCCGACAAATCTAAAAACTGAGCGTCCATTATGTCCGTCTCAATACCTCCAATATTTTGTATGAAATAAAGTCCCAAATCCCAAATAGCGTTTGATATAGTCATTGAAGAAAAGTTTGAAGTAACTTTTGAGCCAAAACCATTTGTCAGATATGTTCCCGCGTTTGCCGTCAATTCATTGATAAAAACATTTGCCGTCGCAATTTTTAGCGTCCCATTTTGCAAATCAACTTTACCGCCAAAAGATATATCGCCGCTAAAAGATACAATACCGCCGCCGCTTTTTATAATGATATCGTTTGTATTTCCTCTTATACCGCTTTTTATTTCTATTTGTCTATTGTTGGAAGCGTCAAAAACAAGAGTATTGCCGCCGTTTAAATATATGTCGTTTTCTATATCTTCAAAATCAAAATAACCTTTGTTAGAACTAAAAGATATATTGCGCGTCTGCGCGTAAATGACAAGATTGGAATTTTCAAGAAATATTGCTCCGCCCAATTTTCTTGAAGCGTTGCCTATAAATTTTATATCGGCGTTTTGAGCGCTGATTCGTCCTTGGACATTTTTAAAAAACAAAGCGCCGCCATCAGAAATTGCGGTATTATTGTTAAATAAAATATCCGTCCACTCTATCGAGCCGTTTTCTATATAAGCCGCGCCGCCGCTTGCAAGAGCGGTATTTCCAGTAAAAGAACCGCCCGTAAGAGCGAGCGCCGACAAACTTGCAAAAATCGCGCCGCCATAAGCCGCCTTGTTTAAATTAAAAGAAATTCCGTTAAAATCGCCCGCGCCGCCGTTATTGAGTTTGATTGCGCCGCCTGAACTTTGCGCCACATTGTTTGTAAAAGGACCTCCTGCAATTGCAATATTGGACGCGTCTGCGCTTATTGCGCCGCCGTTTTGCGCGCTATTGCCTATAAAAGAGCCGGCTGCGGCAATCATAGAGGAATTGTCTTTTAATGATATTGCGCCGCCGTCTGCGCCGCTAGCGTTATTATTTAGAGTTAGTCTTCCAAGATATGCGAGATTTACTCCGTCTTGAGCGTATAGCGCTCCGCCTGATCCGTCCGCGCTGTTTAAAGTCATAGAAACATTTGAATAATGCGTAAGAGATTTAGCGGCGCCGCGCAAATAAAACACTGCGCCCAGACCCGTATTTTGCCTGTCGCCTGTGACAGAATTTCCCGTTGCGGCGATATTGGCGTTACTTAAATCCATCGTAGAATTGTCCCAGTTCCATTGACCATTATAATTTGCGGCTCTATTATTTAAAAGATTCAAATTGCCGCTGACCGTAATAAAAGAATTATTAGCGTAAAATACTCCTCTATTTGTATTGTTGTTAGACATTGTCACGGCTGCATTAAAAGCGCCGGTTGAATTGTCAAATCTTATTTCATAACTATCGGATAAATAAGTTCTATTTCTAACAAGCAAGTTCCCGTTAAATGTAATAATAGAATTACTCGCTTCAATTCTTGCCGTTCTGTCGTCTATAACGGCGCCGCCCACAGCGAGAGTTCCGCTTAAATAGTTAAACTCGGCTCCGTCTATAAATAAAATTCCGTGAGATATATTAAACGCTCCTCTAAATTCATTATACCCGCTCACAAAAAGACCGCCTTGTCCTTGCATTTTGATTGTTCCGCTTGCCATAGTTATGCCGCCCGCAAGCATAATCGGATTTGACGCGTCAGTCATAATATCCAATGACGCGCCGGCTATATGAATATCATTTGCTCTTGTCCCTGCGCTATTTCCAAAAAATGAAATCATCCCGCCGCTGCCGTCAAGTAAGGCTGACGCCGTATTTGATAAATACAATGCGCCGCCTAATCCTTGCGCGCGGTTATTTGAAAAAGTTCCGCCTTCAAAACGGATATTTCCGCCTTGCGCGTATATTGCGCCGCCGTTTCCTTGCGCTCTGTTTGCATTAAACAAAGTTTGAGAAAAACCTAAATTTGCCGAATTGCTTACAAAAACGGCTCCTCCATTTCCGCTGTATGCGGTATTTTGTAAAAATTCCGTTCCTGCAAAAGCCTCTAAAGCGCCGGATACGGCATAGACGGCTCCTCCATTAGAGTATGCCGTATTTCTTGAAACCCTCACGCCTTCTAATGCGGCTGACGCGGTGGAATTTCTAATTCTTAAAACAGAACCATTGCCGCTATAATCGGTAGAAGCGGCAAATGCGCTTGATATTGTCACATAGAGAATTTCGAAATTAGTAATATTTGACAAATCAAATAAAGCGCCTTTCGCTCCGCCGCCGTAAATAATCCCTGAAATAGTAAAACTGCTAATTTCATTTTGATTTACCCCGCCTATGATTGAGAAATCGCCTCTCGCAGTTACTACATTATAAGCGCTGCTTACTGAACTTTGCGTTAAACTGCGGTTGATATAATAAATAGTGGATGTTTCAACGCCTGTCGTGCTGATAGGAACGGTAAAAGACCTGACGGGAACAGAGCGTGAATTGATATTTTTAAGATATAAAGTATCATGGTCTAAAATTCCATACACAGTCAAATCTATGTTTTGATAAAGTCCGCCTATCGGAGTAGTCGCCACTTTCAACTCGTAAAGATAACCTGATCCATCGGCGTCTATGATATTGGACATATTATTAATATCAAAAGAAGCCTGCCCGCCTAACACTTTAACCGTGAACACATCATTGACAAGCCAATTGAATATCCCGACTAATTTCACATTTTGTATAGAATTTAAACCCAAACCAAAACCATAAGCGGTAAAATTATCGGCGCTTAAAATGTCTGTCGTGGAACTTCCCGACGCATGGATAGTCATATCCAATATCAGCGTAGCGGTGGACGCGCCCAAATACGAAAAATTAACAGTCCAAGTGCTTCTTGAATTGCCGTTGAGTTTTGCCAAAGATATTACAGAATCTCTAAATATATATTCAGTGGTTCCCGTAAAATCTAAAATTGGCTGTGAAATTGTTTTATTTAAACCTAAATTGACATAAGCATTATTGAAAACAATTTTATTATGATTAGCGATTGCGCCTGCAAAAGAGCCTGCGTCTATTTTTTGTTCAAGGTCATACCAAACGCGTCCTGCGGCTAAATTCTGCCCCCTATTAAATTCCATAGTCCCGCCGCTTCCGTTAAACCCGATATTAGCGCTTATATTTAACATATTGTTCAACGAAGTATTATAATGCCTTAAAAAACCGCCTGTGCCTATAAGCACATTGTAATTAGGTTCGCTTGTTATAATTTCTAAAAGGCTGTTTTGTATATAGTTTTGCGTCCCGCCAAACATCGAGCCTGTTATAGAAGGTTCAAAATTTACTCGCGTAATTCCAGCGCTTTGTCTAAATATACCCGTAAAAAAAGAGCCGCTTCCATTTAACAACAATGTCCCGTTCGCAGTTTTGTTTATTGTTCCGTTTCCTTCTATGCCGTCGTCTATTCTTATAAAACTTAAGGTATTTGCGCCCGATATATTTAGAGTTCCGCCGTTTTCAATATAAATTCCGTTCAAATAAGGAATAATTACCGATACGGCATTTTCTCTAAAATTATAATTGCCGCCGGACATATCCAAGTTTAGCGTCCCGGCATTGGCTATATGGACGGCTCCGCTTTGCGCTCTTGATAAATTATTAAAAAAGTCCGCGCCGCCGCTGATTGTCATTGTCGACGCCCCCGCTATATAAACAGCCGCGCCTTTTTGCGCCTCATTATTGCGCAAAGATATCTCTGACAAAATCGCTCTTGCGCCATTGTCTAAGAATATTGCGCCGCCTGATACGGCGGTATTTTCCACAAATCTAACATTAGTAAAATTCAAAGTTGAACTTCCCAAAGCATAAGCCGCGCCGCCGGAACTGCGCGCTATACTGTCTGTAAAACTTCCGCTTGTTATATTGATATAAGAATCAAGAGCATAGACTGCGCCGCCATTGCCTTGCGCATTATTATTGTTGAAATGAGCCGTCTGCATATTTATGTTTGAGCGGCTGATCGCATAAACAGCCCCGCCGTCAATGCTTGCGCTGTTTAAAGAAAAATTAGCCGCAGCATTTACAAAATTTATAGTTGAACCGTATTGAGCGTAAATCGCGCCGCCTGAATTTGCGGTATTGGCGTTAAAAATTATATTAGTTCTGCCGGGCGCATAAGCCCCGCCGAACTCCGCTCTTGCCGCAGACGAAAACACTGCGCCGCCCAAACCTTGAGCCGTATTTGCGCTAAAAACAGTATTTGTCGTTTGAGAAAAATCCAAATAACTGTTTCGTCTGATATTAAAAACAGCGCCGTTTCCATTGTCTAAAATAGAAGTCTTTACAAAATTTCTAAACGAAATATCTTTGAAATACTCAGTATTGTTATCCAATATAAAACCCACATTTGCAAATTTTGACGCGTCATAAGCGTAATTTTGCCCATTGATATGAACATTATCGCTCCCTGGCAAACCAAAAGGCTTTCTATCATAGTCCTTTGCAACAATATCTTGTTTTAAAATAATGTCTCCGCCCGCTGCGGATTGCCAAATATCAGCCATCGGACTCCAAA
The DNA here is from genome assembly GCA_031287095.1 of Candidatus Parendomicrobium reticulitermitis. Lineage (GTDB taxonomy): Bacteria > Elusimicrobiota > Endomicrobiia > Endomicrobiales > Endomicrobiaceae > Parendomicrobium > Parendomicrobium reticulitermitis. Next base: position 52,841 of record JAITTG010000002.1, read on the forward strand.
TCAAACCGATTAAACCTATCCATTTATTGTCCGTATCATATATCAAATGTAAAAAATTGTTCGGGTCGTATAGATAAAGGTTTCCAATTCCATTTATGGCGTTTTGGCTTTCTATTATACGCACTATTTGGTCGCCGCTCCAATCGCCCGTATAAGCCGCCGTTATAGTGCTGCCCAGCAGCGTTAAACTATTTGACACATATATAAGGTCTGCAAGATATTTAGCGCCGCTTATATTTACATCAAACAAGAGATTAGCGCCTATTGTCGCGCTTGTGGCGGAGATTGTCGTTTGTTTTAGCCCGCCTTCAACTAAAGAGATTGTTGTTCCTTTGGCGGCAAAAAAAGTTCCGCCTACTACGACATAAGTTGACTTTACTATTAATTTGCCGCCGTTTAGATTAAATTTATCGGAATTTCCAAGTCTAACTATGGCGCTTGATTCAAAAATCAAATCGCCGACCCCGTCTTTATTGACAAAATTTGTTCCGCTTATAGTCCGAATACCGCCGTTAAAAATTATATTTCTGTTTGAATTGATATTTAAAGTTCCGCCGCCGTTGAACTCTATATCGTTATTTGAGCCGTTTGCTTTATTGCCTGAAAACAGAGCGTAAGTATTGATAAATGAAACGGTCGAATTGCCTTCTAAATGTATTGCGCCGCCGTTTGTTGACGCTGTATTTGAGATAAAACTAACGCTGGAATTATTAAACGATACGCTTGAATTCATAGGGGCAAAAATCGCGCCGCCTGAAATGTTAGCGCTATTGTTTGTGAAATTTGCGGTTGTTTGGCGAAATGACGCAATGCTTTGCGGCATGAATAATGCGCCGCCGTAGCCGGAGTTAGAAGCATTTGAAATAAAATTGATTAAAGAATTATTAAAAAACAAACCTGAATTCCCCGCAAGATAAACCGCGCCGCCATGTCCGCTTGCGCTGTTTGAAATAAAATTGACTGAACCATTAAAAAAGATATTTGAATTTCCCGATGCATATATGCTTCCTCCGGGGACGCCGCTCGTTGCGCTGTTGCTTGATATATTTATTGCGTTAGGAGAGGCTATCGTCATAGATGAATTTGTTAAATAAAATGCCGCGCCTGACCCGGCATTTTTTGAAATGTTTATCTGATTTGCGCTGATTAAAATTTTTGAAGTTCCTATCGCATAAATAAAGCCGCCGTTTGACGCCGTATTTCCAAATACATTGACAGTATTATTGCCTGTGATATTTAAAGTCAAGACGCTGATAGCCGAAGCCGACAAAAAACCGCCGCTGCTGCCTGAGGTATTGCTTGATATTTCTATTGTATTCGCATTGACTGTAATAGAAGAGGCGGCGGGGGCATATATGCTTGCGCCGCTGTTGGCGCTATTATTTGCAATTCTTATAGAACTTGCGCCTGCGCTCAATAACAAATAATTACCATAATAAAATCCGCCGCCTGCCGCCGCTTTATTACCCGATATTATTATTCCATCAGAAGCTTTTAGACTTACAGTTGAATTTGCCGTATTATAAATTGCGCCGCCATAGCCGCTTGCGCTATTGCTTGAAAAATTTATTGAAAGATTTTGACTATTAAAAGTATTGGCAGAAATAGCGCTAAACGCTCCGCCATTGCCCGCTGTTGCCAAATTGCTTATAAAATTTACTCTTGAATTGTTGAATGTTATAGCATTGCCTGTAAATGGGAGATTTGTATTTGAGGTATAAGTCCAAGTTGCATTTTCTACCGTTATAGTATTGGCAAGATTGCGAGGCGCAAAAGCGCTCATCTGATTAAACTCATTAACTCCGCTAAAATAAAGCGTCCCGCTGCCCGAATAGTTAAAAGAAGCGCCGGCATAAGCTTTTACGCCGCCTTCTAATCTCAAATTATTAGCGCCCATAACAAAATTAACTACGCTTGCGTCTGCATATATGTCATTAGGTTGATTTTCGGCGGTATTTGCGCTAAAAGTAATTGCGCCTACAGCGTTCAGCGCAACATTGGCGCCATTACTTAAATACAAAGCCCCGCCGTTTTTTGCGGCGGAATTTCTGCTGAATTGTTCCGTCCCCCCGATAGATACGGAAAAACTTTGTCCATTCAAATAAAGCGCGCCGCCGTTTTGTTTTGCATAATTGCCCAAGAAATTAAACCTTGTATTTGTAAGAGATATTTGAGAAGCCGAATCTGCAAAATAAAATGCGCCGCCGCTTTGCGCAGTATTGTAACTGAAATTGACTACAGTCTGCGCCGAATAATTAAAAATAATTTGAGAGTTTGAGCCGAGATAAAATGCGCCGCCTTGACCGTTATTTACGCTATTGCTTGTAAAATTGACTTTGCTGTTTATAAAAGACGCTTTGGCGGAATTTGTAAGATAAAGCGCGCCGCCGTGAAAATTTGCGCTATTGCTTGTAAAAGTTATAGAAGAATTTAAAAAAGTTGCCGAACCCATACCTATATAGAAAGCGCCGCCTTGACCGCTTGTTTTATTGGAATAAAAAGACATTGTGCTGTTTGAAGTCATCGCCCCCGCCGAATTAGCAAGATAATACGCGCCGCCGCCGTCATTACCTGCGCTTGCGCTATTATTTACAAAAGTCGCCGAAACCCTGTCAAATAAAACCATTGCATTGTTCGCGTAAAACACGGCGCCAGCGCTGTCTTTATTGCTGTCGAAGTAAATAATATCATTGTAAAACCGTATGGGAGATTCATTATTGGCCACCCTGCCGTTTCCGATGAAATAAAGCAAACTGCTTGAAAAACGAACATCAGTCCCAGCCGATACATTCCAAAAATTGCCGACAACGCCGCTATTACCTCTAAAATAGGCTGTGCTTTGAGATATATTAAATATATTCGGAGCCAAAATAAGCCCTCCATCGCCTACATTATCTGTGAAATAAAGAAGACTGCTGATAAAATAGTATTTTCCATTCCCCGAGAAAACCCCTCCTCTCCACCCTCTATTATTTACAAAAGTCGCCACGCTTGAAGTGAAAGAAACTAAAGAATTGTTATCGCTTGATATAGCGCCGCCGAGACCCTGTCCATCTCCGCCGCCATGCGCCCAATTAGCGTCAAAAATGACGCTGCTTCTATCTACTTTAAACGAAGCGCCGTTCATAACTGAGAGAGCTCCCCCGGGCTCATATATGGCTGTATTCCTTATAAAATGAAGAGTAGAACCGTATATTGACGCTTGAGTTCCACTGATATACATTGCGCCGCCTCTGCCCTGATTATATTGCGGGATATTTTGTCCTTGCGAAGTATTATTCATAAAATTGAGGCTTGAATTATTGACGGTCATCGCGCCGCCGCTCATATATATAGCCCCGCCGTGTCTTTCTGCGCCTGTTCCTATCGCCTTATTATTTATAAATTGCAAAGTTGAATTGTTGACATTTATATTTGAGCCGGTAAGATAAATCGCGCCGCCATTGCCGGTATAGGCTGTATTATTTGAAAAATTCGTTTTTGAATTGGTAAAGGTAAGAGCCGAGCCATTAGCTCTAATGGCGCCGCCATCGCCGACTCTAACAAAACTATCAAAGGTAAGATTGACATTGTCTATAAACTGAAGGGTTATCCCATTAAAACTAAAAGCCGCATAAGTATTGATTCCGCTTAAAGTATAAGGCGCGCTATTTCTAAAAATACCGTCATAAGAAGAAACGGTTAAATTCCCCGCCCAATTAAAACCGCCGGTAAATGTAATATCAAAACTACTTCCAGCAATAGCAGACTGCAAGTCCGCAAAACTGCTGACATTAACGGCAAAACCCCTAACTCCAAACAAAAAAAGCATTGCGATAATAAAATAAATTTTTTTGATTTTTGTCATAAAATCCTCTTTGATAATTATATTTTTGACGCTGCCGACTGCTTGCCATTTATGCAACCATTGCGGACAATCAATGCCGTCACTGCGGACAATCAATGCCGTCATCGCGGACAATCAATGCCGTCATCACGGACAATCAATGCCGTCATTGCGAACAATCAATGCTGTCACTGCGGACAATCAATGCCGTCATTGCGGGCTTGACCCGCAATCTCCGTCGTTTGCTATTGTATCTTTTCGCCTTTATACCATCCTTTTGCTTCGCTAATCAACTGAACATCAACCCCCATTGACTCGGATAAATCTTTCCAATCAGGATTCATCCCATTTATCAATTTGTTTTTCCACTCTCGTTTCCAATTTTTGAATTGTTTTTCCCTCGCAATAGCATCTTTAATAGACGCTGTCGATTCAAAATAAACCAATTTATTTATCTTATATTTGGCTGTAAAGCTATTATTGGATTTTGCTTTATGTTCTGATACTCTGCACGCAAGATTACTGGTAACACCGATATAGAGAACATTATTATATTGATTGCTCATAAAATACACATATGCAACACCTTTCATCAACCTATCCTTTACACGCCGTCATTGCGGGCTTGACCCGCAATCTACATCATTTGCATAAAAACGCTTCGCGGGGAGATTGCGGGTCTTGCCCGCAATGACGACTAAAACTATCTGCAATTAACAACCAAAAATTATCCATAACAACAACTAAAACTATCCCCTCATTGCGGGCTTGACCCGCAATCTACATCGTTACAATACGCAGGCGGCGGGCGCGGCGCATCACATATATTGCGGCAAATACTTTTGGGCAAGTTCAAGCAATTCGTCCGTTGACATTGCGGGGACTCTGCCTGCTTTAAAAATTTCGTCTATTTCTTCTTTTATTTTTATTACCGCCGGGTCGTTTTTATTTAGTTTTGTTTCTGATTTTTTTAGCGCTTCAAGCTGCGTATTATACCAATACGCTATGCCGGCAAGACCCGCCCTATCCGTGATTTCAACTTCAAGGGGGCGGTTTAAAATGGCTTGAGTGTCGAAAGCGCTGTATATCTCAGGCTCTTTTAATAATCCGTCGGCATGAATGCCCGCTCTTGTCATATTGCAATTGGCGCCTACAAAAGGCTGATTTTGAGGAATATGATAATGAATTTCCTTTGTAAAATAGTCGGCAATTTCTGAAATTACGGACAAATCCATACCGCCTGTTTCACCTCTAAACGCGGCATATTCCATAGCCAAAGCCTCAAGCGGTATATTACCCGTCCTCTCGCCTATGCCCAGCAGAGTTCCGTTGATAGCGCAACAGCCGTAAAGCCAGCAATTTGTTGAGTTTGTCAACCCTCTATGAAAATCATTGTGAGCATGCCATTCAAGGTATTCGCTTGGAACGCCCGCATAATGAGTAAAACCGTGCATTATACCGTTGACATTTCTCGGCATAGACGCGCCCGGATAACTTACTCCCAAACCCAAAGTGTCGCAGGCTCTTATTTTTACGGGCATATCCGACTCTTTTGAAAGTTTCATCAATTCTACGGCAAAGGGAACAACAAAGCCGTAAAAGTCCGCCCTTGTAATATCTTCAAAATGACAGCGCGGTATAATGCCGTTTTCCAAAGACGCTCTGACTATATCCAAATACATTTCCATAGCCTCTTTTCTTGTTTTTTTGAGTTTTAAGAAAATGTGATAGTCTGAGGCGGAAGTTAAAATACCCGTTTCTTTAAGCCCCATCTCTTTTACGAGTTTAAAATCCTCTTTAGTCGCTCTTATCCAAGAAGTGATTTGCGGAAATTTATAATCCAATTCCTGACATTTGCGCAAAGCATCTCTGTCTTTTTGCGAATACAGAAAAAATTCCGATTGTCTTATTATTCCGTTTGGTCCGCTGAATTTATGCAAAAGCGTAAAAAGATCAACAATCTGCTTGACGCTAAAAGGCGTAAAAGCCTGCTGCCCATCGCGAAATGTAGTGTCTGTAATCCAAAATTCTTTAGGGGTATTCATAGGAACGACTTCGCCGTTGAAAGGAATTCTGGGAATTTCGTTATACGGAAAAGTTTCTCTAAACAAATTGGGATGTTTAATGTCTTGCAATTCGTGGCGGTAACTTTCGTATTCAAGTTTGTTTGTTTTTTCATTTAATTTAAGCATTTTTTTCTCCTATTGACATTCGTTCGGTTTTATTGTTCGTCGTTTGTTTTTTATCATTTCCCGTTTGGGTTCACTGTTCATACAGAGGTTTTTGGGGTTTATCGTTTTTCTGTTTTTGTCGTTTTCCCCTTTATGTATGAACCGCGCCTCGCGAAGCATTTTGAGCGTATTTTGGCAGAATTTGTCTGCGCGCGTATAGCGGCGCTATCCACGCAGACAAACTTGTCAAAAAACGCCAAAAGGCAAAGCGACTTTCCAGTCGCACTTAACTTACAGCCAGTCGTGTGTAATCGCGGCTTCGCCGCACCTCATTGTCTGCACGCGTATAGCAGCGCTATCCACGCAGACAAACTTGTCAAAAGACGCCAAAAGGTAAAGCGTCCATCCCGTTACACTTAACTTACAGACAGTCGTGTGTATCGCGGCTTGCCGCACATTATTGCCGTTTGTTTGAAAAATTATCTTTTATATAGCGGGGACATTTTTCTTAAATCCTCTACTATTTTCGGCAATACATCTAACACATAATCAATCTCTTCTTCCGTATTGTGATGACCGAAAGAAAAACGGATTGCGCCTTGGGCGGCTATTGGGTCAATGCCCATGGCGGACAATACATGGGACGGCTCAGACGAGCCTGACGCGCATGCCGAACCTGTGGAAACCGCTATCCCCGCCATATCCAATTTTGCAAGCAAAGATTCGCCTTCTATATAATTGAAACTGATATTTAAAACATTGGATATTGAAGTTTCAGAGTTTCCATTGATTGTTATGTCTGGAATTCTTTTGATTATTCCGTCTTGCAATTTTTCTTTTATGATTTTTATTTTTTGGGAATTTTGCGCCATAGAATCGACCGACAATTCTAAAGCCTTAGCCAAACCTACGGCATAGGCAATATTTTCCGTTCCGGGACGCATATTGTTTTCATGATGCCCGCCAAATATTATAGGAGATATATTTACTCCGCTCCTTATATACAGCGCGCCTACGCCTTTTGGACCATTGAATTTATGAGCCGACATAGCGAGCAAATCCACGCCGAGCGTTTGGACATTTACGGAAATTTTTCCGCTCGTTTGAACGGCGTCTGTATGAAAATAAATTTTGTCTCTGCGCTCTTTATTTAAAACCGATATGATTTTTGCGGCTTTTTCTATGGGCTGTAATGAGCCGACTTCATTGTTGGCATGCATTATGCTGACGAGCAAAGTATCTTCTCTTATAGATTTTTTGAGTTCGTCCAAAGATATGACGCCGTTTTTGTCCACGCTAAGATAAGTGACGGCAAAACCTCTTTTTTCAAGTTCTTTAAAAGAATACAAAACGGCATGATGCTCTATTTTTGTGGCAATAAGATGGCATTTTTTGCCGAATGCATTGACTGTCCCAAAAATAGCGATATTATCGGACTCCGTGCCGCAGGCTGTAAAAATTATTTCGTCCGCTTTGGCATTGATAAGTCGGGCTGTTTTTATTCTTGCATCTTCTAACGCTTTTTTTGCTTGTCTGCCAAAACTATGAAAACTTGACGGATTTCCATATATATCGGAAAAATAAGGCAGCATTGCCTTTACCGCCGCCTCGTCTGTTATTGTTGTCGCGCTATTGTCTAAATAGATTTTGTTCATGTTATTCCTTTACTTTTTTTACTCTCTCCGTTATGTCATGCCGCGCATCATTGCCATTTGCTATCCATTCCGTCAATTGCGGGTTTGACACAAATCTACCCACAAAGCGTTTTGAGGAAACAACGAAGATTGCGAATCTTGCCCGCGCGACGCTATAAGCACGCAACAATAACGGCAAGAAGTTCAGTTAATCAGCGCTTTCTTAATCAATTGACGGGTACCATATGGGTATGCCCATACGAAATTAAGTTATGGCGCAGTTGCCGCGCAATTTTTCAAATTGACATTTTATGTATTTGCCGCTAAAAGCTATGGCAAGCAAAAAAACAAAGACAGATTATGGAATCCGCTCCTTTTGAATCATTTTTTATTGAGATGTCTCTGATTTATGTAGATTGTAGCATAAAAATACTTTGAATTAAGGGTAGTATAGGTGCGGCGAAGCCGCGATACACACGAATGTCTCTAAGTTAAGCGCGACTAGAAAGTCGCTTTGCCTTTTGGCGTCTTTTTACACAATTTATCTGTTTGGATAGCGCTGC
>JAITTG010000028.1 GCA_031287095.1 Candidatus Parendomicrobium reticulitermitis
ACACAGTTGAAGTAGTGGTTGATTATTTGGAATAGTCGGTATAATTTGTCTGCCATTTTGCGTCGTGTCTGTTGCGCGCAAATCCGCAGAATCTATTTTATGCAGATTTTTAAGCCCTTCTTGCCGCCGCCTTCGGGCTTGACCTGCAATCTTCGCTTTTGTTTTTTTGTCGTTATTCTCGATTATCTTTCAACTCCCGTCATCATAGAATGCCTCTATCGGGAGTCCATTTTCTAACAAAATTGTTGATTTATTGACAAATACAAGGCTAATGTTTATAATCACATATCCCACCAAAAAAGGCAGTTTAATGAATAATTTTATATTTCATATTTCTGATTTTCCGGCAAACGATACAATTAAATGGACTAATAAGAAGTTTGATTTTGCATCCGAGCATAAATCTTCCTTTCTTGTATCTTTAACGGCAAATAAAATATCTGATGATTGTTTATTCGTCAGCGGGACCATCAAAGGTTCAGTTTCTTTAGAATGTTCCCGCTGTCTTTTTGTGTATGAGCATCCAATTGATATAAAAATTGAAAAAGATATGGATGTTTTAAGCGATATGGTTGATATGAGCGATGAATTGCGTCAGACTATTACTCTTGAATTGCCTATGAAACCCCTATGTAAGCAGGATTGTCAAGGAATACCATATACTACGGCAAACAATAAAGACTTCTTAAAAGAGAGATGGAACAGTTTGTTGAAACAAAATTAAATAAGGAAGTGCCGAATAATCGGTATTTCCTAATAATCGGAGGAAGTAAAAAATGCCAAATCCAAAGAGAAAACACACGCCTCACCGCAGAGACAGCAGAAGGTCTGCAAATTCTAAATTGACAGCGTTAAATTCAAGCAAATGTTCAAATTGCGGAGCGCCTAAACTTCCGCACAAAATATGTCCAGAATGCGGTTTTTACAATGGAAAGCTCATAATTCCCAAAAAAGTCAAAAAATCCAAAGCGCAAAATGAAGGACAAGAACAAAACAAAGAGGGTTCTAAATAATGATTATCGCTCTTGATGCAATGGGCGGGGATACGGCGCCGCAATCAACAGTAGAAGGCGCTATATTAGCCGCTAAGTATTTTGTTAAACAACAAATGGATGTTAAAATTCTTCTTGTCGGAATGGAAAGAATTCTCATTCAAGAGATGTTGCAATATCAAAATAAGTATGATGTAGCATCTCTAAATATAGAGATTTTAAACGCCACTGAAGTGATAGAGATGGGCGAACATCCCGCCAATGCTGTGAGAAAGAAAAAAGATTCTTCTTTATCAGTAAGCGCAAGAGTCGTAGCAGATGGAAAAGCGGACGCTTTTGTTACTATGGGAAATTCAGGAGCCGCCATGGCGACGGCTCTTTTTTATTTAAAAAGAATAGAAGGTGTTTTAAGACCAGCTATATCCACTCCTTTTCCTACAAGTTCGGGCTTTTGCATAATAGCGGATGCCGGCGCAAATATGGATTGTAAGCCTGAACATCTATATCAATTTGCAATAATGGCTGATAGTTATAGTAAGGCTGTGATGGGCATAGAAAATCCAAGAGTAGGGTTGGTTTCAATAGGCGAAGAAGAGACAAAGGGCAATGAACTCACTCTTGCGGCGTCAAAACTCCTCAAAAAAGCAGATTTGAATTTCATAGGCAATATAGAAGGGCGCGATATAGCCAAAGGCGAAGCGGATGTTGTTGTATGCGATGGTTTTGTAGGTAATGTTATTTTGAAATTCGGCGAAGGTTTGGCTGAGATGATGCTTCGTTCCGTCAAAAAAGGCTTTAAAGACCATCCCATAGCGTGGGCGTCTATTCCGTTTTTATGGCTTGCTATAAGAGATTTGATGAAAAAAGTTGACTATAGCGAGATGGGCGGAGTTCCTCTGCTTGGAGTCAACGGCGTATGTATAATAGGGCATGGGCGCTCTAATTCAAAAGCGGTAAAAAATGCCTTGATTGCAGGCGCAAACGCAGTCAAGTTTAATTTTATAAATTCAATTGAAGAGGCATTAAAACGCTCGCCTCTTGAATTAAAGAAGGAATAGACTCTATTCTGCAGTCTGCGGGTTTGACCCGCAATCTTCGTCATCACGCAAGATTATTGTCCAACTCTGCAGGAGTTTGCAAGGACGGGTTTTTAGAAAGAGTCAAAGGAATGCAAATGAATAAAAAAACAGGCGTTAAAATTCTTGGAACAGGTTCTTATTTTCCTAAAAAAATACTTACTAATGCCGACCTTGAAAAAATGGTTGACACAAATGACGAGTGGATAACCACAAGAACAGGCATGAAAGAAAGGCATATAGCCGCGCCTGAAGAAGTCACTTCTGATTTGGCTCTCGGCGCATCTTTGGAAGCTCTCAAAGCGGCTAAAATTGACGCTTCTCAAATAGATTTGATTTTAGTTTCAACAATCACATCTGATATGTTTTTTCCGACAACTGCCTGTTATCTTCAAACTAAATTGGGGTTAAAGGATATTCCCGCTTATGATTTGCTTGCCGCTTGCAGCGGTTTTATCTATGGGCTTGCCAATGCAAAGGCTTATATTGAATCTGGAATGTATAAAACCATTTTGCTTGTCGGAGCTGATATTTTGTCAAGAATTACCGATTGGACAGACAGAAATACCTGCGTCTTATTTGGAGATGGAGCGGGGGCTATTGTTTTGACCGCTTCAGAAGAGGATGACGATATTGTATCCGTATCTTTGGGCGCGGATGGCTCTTATAGTCCGTTGCTATATATGTATGGCGGCGGCTCAGTTTGTCCCGCTACTGCAGAGAGCGTTGCGGCAAAGCATCACACTATGACTATGCACGGTAAAGAAGTTTTCAGAAATGCAGTTCCGAAAATGGTTTTAGCTGCAGAACAAGCATTAGAAAAGTCGGGCAAAAAACTTGAAGACATAAAATTGTTTATACCTCATCAGGCTAATATGCGTATAATAGAGGCAGTGGCAAAAAAACTAAATATCCCTATGGACAGCGTCTTTATAAATATACACAAAACGGGCAATATATCATCAGCAACTACCATAACAGCATTAGATGAAGCCATAAAAACAGGCAAAATCAAAAAAGGCGAATTGGCTGTTTTAGTCGCTTTCGGCGGCGGTTTCACATGGGGCGGCGCAGTAATAAGAGTGTAGTATTGAAATCAAAACCAAAACCCCCAAAAATTATGGGCGTGTTTGCCCTCCGCTCGCCATTACGAAAAGTAAACCCCAACGGGAAAGTGTGCAAACGGCAAGAAACAAAATAGCAAACATTGTGCAAACAATGGATTGTCGTATTACGAAATGCAACCTCAAAAATTTATTAAAATCAAAAACACATTAAAAAATC
>JAITTG010000048.1 GCA_031287095.1 Candidatus Parendomicrobium reticulitermitis
AGGCTATGCGAGGTGCGCAAAAATCAATCGCCGCACCCAAACCCTGAAAGGGTTTAATGTCGTCAATAACCTCGTATTGCCGCAAGGCTATGCGGGGTGCACAAAAATCAATCGCCGCACCCAAACCCTGAAAGGGTTTAATGCCGTCAATAACCCCGTATTGCGGGTCACAAGGAGTATAACATGAAAATAATTAGACTTTCTTTTGTAATTCCGACGGTAATAGCGATAACGCTCGTATGGATTTTCTTTGCGTTCTTTTTAGATTCAATTTTAAAAGGCGCGGCAGTATCTGTAGGTCAAGCGATTTTCGGCGCGAAAGTTGAGATAGGCTCTTTTAAGACGACATTTAAAAGTTTCTCAGTCAATGTCGGCAATATAAAGATAGGCGATAAAGACGATGAATTTAAAAACATAGCGGACATAGACAATATCAATTTCAAAGTCCGTTTTATCCCTATGCTTTCTAAAAAATTCATAATAGACAATATGAGCATTGATGGGTTTAAATGGGGGACTACGAGAAAGAAATCGGCAAAATTGCCCCCCAAAATTGTCAAAAAGAAAAAAGAAGACGGATTTTTCTCAAAAGCGTTAGACGGCGCAAAAAGCAAGGCTCAACAAGAGTTCAATCAATTTGCCGCCGTTCAAAATTTCAATGAGATACAGGGATTATCTAAAAACTTTTCTCTTGACGGCGCGATAGATTTTGCCGGCATAAAAGCGGTTGATAGTATAAAGCAGACCTATGATGAATTGTCAAAGAAATATGAGAACTATGCAAAAGAAATTAAGGGCATTGATATAGAAAAACAAGTAAAAGACATAGAAACTCTGGCAAATAAAATTTCCAAAACAAATATCAAAACCGTATCTGATATTGCAGATTTGCAAAAAGATTTAAAAACTCTTTCCGAACAAAAAGATAAATTAGAAAAAACTTTCAATGATTTAAAAACCTTACAAAGCGGACTTTCCAAAGATGTAAAAGCCGATAAAGATATATCAAAAACTATCGCTGATTTAATAAATCAAGATGTTTCCGATATTCTTGCAAAAATGTCTATTCCAAAACTCGGCTCCAATGATTCTATCAGAATGCTTTTAGGACAATCTTGGGTCAACAAAATAAACACAGTTGTCTATTATATGGCATTGATAAGAAAGTATATGCCTCCTAAAGATCCTGCCGCTAAAAAAGCGCAGGAAGCGCCTTTGATAACAAAAGGCAGAGACATAACTTTCCCATTAAGAGGCATTCTGCCTAAATTGTGGATAGGCAATATATCTATTTCGGCAAATTCAGGCGGAGACGGCAAAGACGAAAATCCAATTTTTTATACAGGAAGCGTCAAAAATATAACTTCTGATCAAAGGCTGATAGGCAGGAACACAACTTTTGAAATTAAATCGGATGATAAAAAACAAGTGGTCGTAATAAGCGGCGTATTTGATAGATTAAACCCTATAGCCGAAGATGCTATCTCATTTTTTGCAGAAGGCGTCAGCGCAAAAATGCTTGGCATTCCAGACAGCGCTTATAGCCCTTCATTTAACAATGCAAAGATGAGAACAAAGGCTGATTTTACTTTAAGAGGCTCAGATTTTCTGTCAAAAATCAGTCTGAATATCTATGGATTATCTTATGATGCCAAAGCGCTCGGCGCTGACGCGCTGACGGCAAAATATATGACTATGCTATGGAAAGGCGTCAATGCAATGAATGTGGATGCCGGTTTTTCCATACTTGAAGGCGGTTCTGTAAAGGCTGATTTCAAGTCGGACATTGATTCTATATTCTCAAAGAAATTCAACGAAATAATAAAAAGCGAGATTGGCGATATAGAAAATAAAGTCAGAGACGAAGTCAAAAAATATGTTGAAAGCCAAACCAAAGGTTTGGGAGGCGATGCTCAAAAATACATTCAAGACGCTCAAAAACTATTGGACGGCGATATAAAAGTTTCTCAAGAGGCTCTAAACATAGTCAATAAATTGATAAAAGACAAAGAGGGAGAAATAAAATCTCAATCATCCAAAGCCATTGGTTCCGCCTTAAAAGGATTATTCAAATAGGCAAGCCGTTGCGAAATGCAAAAAACAAACGACAGTCAAACAATTATTCGTCCGCGCCGCAAAGCGTCAGTTAATTCCCATTCACGAGTGAAGGCATTGCTCTGTATTTAGTGGGTGAATTTAAAAATATCTTTGTTTATCAATAGTAATTTTGATTTACCTCCTATTTTTAGGCATTTTTAAAATTTACATTGATAAATAACACTTTTTTGGATATTCTCACTAAATACAGAGCAATGCCGCAAGGTTCGGGGGTTTTTGTTTTTTGTTTTTGTCGTCTTTTTTAATTGCCGTTTGTTCATTAAATCTCTTGCATAACTGATGTATAAAGAATGTAAGAGTATAGATATTGTGCGCTAACAGAGATTGTTTGTGCAAAAGCGAGATTGTCATTGTGCGCGAAGCCGTAGAATCCATAAAATGCCATTCTTCAAGTCTTTGTTGTTAGTCATTAAAGGCAGGGGCTTGAAATAGAATTTTATTCTATGGATTCTGCGGCTTCGCGCACAATGACAAAGTCTATCTATTTTTATGTGTTGGTTGCGCAAGAGGTCTATTTTTATCATTTGTCGTTTTTTTACCATTTTCCGTTTTAGTTTCGTCATTTGTCAAAAGGGCGGGTTTCAATCCCGCGCCGTGCGAGGTTCGGGGCTTTTTGCGTTTTTGATTTGATTTTTCAATGTGTTTATCGCGTCAATTTTGCTATAATCTGCCCAATATAATAATTATTAAACGGGAGTTTTTAGATGGCGGAATATGGGTTATTGGAGATTTTGGCAGTCGGTTTTGTTTTTGCTTTGATTTGCGGATATATCACTCAAAAGTTGGGACTTTCTTCTATAGTCGGCTATTTGATAGCCGGCTTTTTTATTGGTCCTTTTACCCCAGGCTTTGTGGCGGATACTGAACTTGCTTTTCAACTTTCGGAAGTCGGCGTGATATTGTTGATGTTTGGCGTTGGTCTGCATTTTGACATTAAAGATTTGCTTTCGGTAAAAGGCGTGGCTATACCGGGCGCAATTGCGCAAAGTTTTTTTGCCGCTGTTTGCGGAACTTATGTTGGGATGTATTTCGGTCTTTCTTTACAATCAAGTCTCATTTTGGGGCTGGGTCTGGCTGTGGCAAGCACAGTGGTTTTGATAAGAGTTTTAACCGATAATAATATGGTATCGACTATTCACGGTCATGTGGCTGTGGGTTGGCTTGTTGTGGAAGATATTTTGACTGTTTTGATTTTAGTTCTTTTGCCCACCCTTGCGTCTATATTATTGTCAACCGAACTCGTCAATACTGGAAATCAAACCATAGAAATCCTCAAATCCATAGGCATAGCGGTATTAAGACTCGCGGCTTTATGGATTATAGTGATGGGTTTAGGCGGCAAAGTGGTGCCTTGGATACTTGCAAAAGTTGCAAAAACCCGTTCTCAAGAACTTTTTACCGTGACAGTTTTGGTTTTGGCATTTGCCACTGCCGTAGGCGCGGCGCTGATTTTTCAAGCGTCTTTGGCTTTGGGGGCTTTCTTGGGCGGTATGGTTGTCGGCAGAACAAAACTCAGCCATCAAGCCGGTGCGGATATGCTGCCTTTAAGAGACGCTTTTGCCGTTTTATTTTTTCTATCAGTCGGCATGCTTTTAGACCCTAAATTTTTAATCCAATATCCTTATTTGATTTTAGCCTGCCTTGCCATAGTATTTTTTATAAAACCTCTTACGGCGCTGATTGTTGTGACTCTTTTGGGATATTCCACAAGGACGGCTCTTACAGTTGCGGCGGGACTATCGCAAGTGGGGGAATTTTCTTTTATACTCGCTCAAGAAGCCAAAAGGCTAGGTCTTGCCGGAGATACTGTGTATAGCGCGGTGGTAGTATGCGCCATAGTTTCTATCACTTTTAACCCGGCTATATTTAAGCAAGTTCCTAAATTTGAAAAATTTTTAAGAACAAAAGTAAAAATCTGGAAAGTTTTAAATTATATCTCTATCAAAAAAGGAAATACTGCAAATAATAAATTGATTGAAACTTTGTCGCCTCTTGTTAAACATGAAGGAGAAAGCGCGATAGTGGTGGGCTATGGACCAACAGGCAAAAATGTCTCAGCCGCTCTAATAGAGCATAATATAAAACCGACTATAATAGATATGAATATAGACACAATTCTTTCCTTAAACAAAAAAGATATAAATGCCGTTTATGGAAATTCAACAAAAAGAGAGATATTAAAAGCCGCAGGCATAGAAAACGCATCCTATTTGATAGTCACTGTGCCTATGCTTGAGGTTGCCTCGGAGACTGCGGCTTTATGCGCAATGCTCAATCCCAAAACCAGAGTGCTTGTCCGTTCAAGATTTTTATCAAGCGAGGCTCATTTAAAACAAATCGGCGTCGACGGCATAGCCTTTGAAGAAGAAGCAATCGGAAATTCCTTAACAAAACTTCTGCTTGATGATTTACAAAAACAAAAAGAAGAACAAGAATCTGCCTCCTCTGCAGAAATCCAAAATACCGCAATACAAAGCAAATGAAAATAAAATATATCGCAACTATAATAAGCGCTCTCCTTATTATCAACTCCGCTTTGGTTTTTGGCGAAGATTATTCCGCTTATGAAGGACGAATAATAAGCAAAATCAATATAAAAACCGTAAGAATTTCTCCGCAAAAAGCGGCAAGTAAATTTACACTCAAAGAAGGTTCTCTCTTTACAATAGCCGCTTATGACGAGGCAAAACAATCTCTTCACAATATGCGGATTTTTAAGACTATAGATTTTACCGTATCTGAAAATTCAGACAAGACGGTTAATATAGATATAGACGCCAAAGACAGTTATTATATTTTTCCGATAGTAATGGCTACGGGCGGCTCAAATAATATGTTCGGCGGCGCTCTTATGGAATCCAATCTTTTTAAAGCGGGCGAACTCGTTTTTTTATCGGGAATGTCTATGAATGACGGATATGCTTTTTCTGCGGGATTTGGTTTAAATAGTAATTTTTTTAGCGTTTCAATAGCAAAATTCGACCATGATGAAAAACAATATGCGAACGGTTCTTTTAATAGTCCGCAAATAAAAGCCGATTCCGCCGAATTAAATCAATTCGGCATACCTTTAAGACTTTATAATATACAAACAGAATCCATGCAAGTTCAATGGTCTTTTCCAATAATCAAATCTTTAAGTTTTTCAATTGCTTATACAGATGTAGAAGTTAAGTATTTTGGCAAAAATGCTCCGACAGATTTCGGCAAACATAATAAAGTTATTTTTGCTTTAAGAAAATCTCGCAATTTTTCAGGCGGCGGCGGCATGGGCGGCGCGATGGCTTCAATGGGAGCATTGTTCGGCATAGGAATTTCCGATGTTTCAGACATAATCGCAAAACTTGCAAAACCAAGATATGGATACGCTTTAAATTTGAATTATGAAAACGGCGGAAATTTAACGGGCGCAGATTACAATATCTCAAAACTATATTTTGGCGCAGCGGGCTTAATTGAGTTTAGATCAAGAAATACTCTCACTGCAAATTTATCCGCGGCAAAAGCCTTTGAAAGTCCTTTTTTTGATTTAATCCGCTCCGGCGAAGTTCTTTCGCGAGGCAGATATTTAAGAGATTTTAGAGGGGAAAATGCAATCGGCGCAGGCTTGTCTTATAATTGGAATATAATCAAAAGCAAAATAGGTATTTTGGCGCTCGTTCCTTATATAGAAAGCGCCGCAATCGGAGACCAAAATAAATTCAACGAGCAAACTGGGATAGGCGCGGTTTTATCATATAGATTATGGCGTTTTCCGTTTCCGCTCGGCGTAAATTTTAGTCAAAGCATATCGGATAATAGTTTTACGGCATCTTTCCTTTTCGGCGGAAGATTTTAAAATGAAAACTATAAGAAATTTAGCGGCTTTATTTGCTATTCCTGCGGTTTTTGCGGCGGGCTGGACTCTCATAAAAACATTATTATCTTTTGCAAGCGTCAAAAATCAAGATTATATTCCTTTTTGGATAGGCATTTTATGCTATATAGTTTTTCAAGTTCTTTTCTACAAACCCCTCTTAACTTATGTTTTCGGACATGAACTCACTCATGCCATAGCGGGCATATTAAGCGGCGCAAGAATAAAAAAATTCAAAGTAGGCAAACGGTCAGGCTCGGTTGTTTTAGACAAAGACAATATCTGGATTACCCTATCGCCTTATTTTGTTCCGCTATATTCTTTTATAGTGATTTTCTTATATTTTATGTTAGGTTGGCAGATAGATATAAGACCGCTTTATTCTTATTTTTTATTTTTTTTAGGTTTTAGCATAGCCTTTCACATTGCTCTGACGATATATGTTCTCGGCATAGGGCAGCCGGATTTAAAAGTTTATGGAGTTTTCTTTTCTATGACGACGATTTTAATCATCAATATAATAGTTTTCAGCCTTTTACTAATCCTATCTTTCCCGCATGAAATCAGCCCATCCGCTTTATTTCAAGCCCATTTCCAAAACATCAAAACAATGTACACAATGATTTTTTGATTATTCTCCATCCAAAAACGCCGAAGGTGTTTTATGCTGTTAATAACCGACGGTTAGCGGCGGACATCTTGCCGCCTGCCGTCGGATTTGAATCTTATACAATATCAATCCCGAAGGGGTTGAATAAAATCAGACAACATATAAAAATAGATGAGTGGCGCCTCTGTGCGCACATCATTAAGGGCGGGTTTGAAACCCGCACCCTACAAGGTTTTGGGTTTTTTGTTTTTGATTTTCATGGCGGGAATCCGTTTCTTATGGCAAGAGTTCATGGTTCAAAATACAAAATCCCCATATCGTTTTAAAGCGATATGGGGATTTTTGATTTTATTTTTTGAGTGGAGCCGACGGGAATTGAACCCGTATCTCATCGTTGCGAACGATGCATTCTCCCGTTTAACTACGGCCCCTCTTTGGTCGTGAGTAAAATTTGTCTTAAAACAACGCGGATTATAGCAAATTTAAAGCAAACTTCTCTGTCAAAAATCAAATCAAAAACGCGAAAAGCCCCGAACCTCGCACGGCGCGGGATTGAAACCCGTCCTTTGGACAAATGGCGAAACTAAAATGGTAAATGGTAAAAAAACGATGAACGATAAAAATAGAGCTCTCGCGCACAATGACAATCTCGCTTTTGCACAAACAATCTCTATTAGCGCACAATATCTATACTCTTACATTCTTTATACATCAGTTATGCAAGAGGTTTAATGAACAACCGGCAATTAAAAAAAGACAACAAAAAACAAAAACCCCCGCACCCTATAAGGTGCGGGGGTTTTTGTTTTTGTTTTTGTTGGGGTTTGGGAGTTTGGGTTTTCACATTTTTACATTCTTTCCTCTTTTCTCTCTTCTCTCTTTTTTGTCGTTTAGTATCTCAAATAATCAATTTCTACTTCTAC
>JAITTG010000018.1 GCA_031287095.1 Candidatus Parendomicrobium reticulitermitis
GCGATAAACACGCCAAGACAAACTAAAACATTACAAAAAATCCCATAAACCAAAGCGCCGCTAAATGAAAGAGATGATTTGGCTGCGGCGAGTTTTATAGTATAAACTGCCAAACCGCCTGAACATAATTTGCGGTGACTTCCGCAAGACTAAATAAATTCATTTTTTCTCCTTTTTTATTGATTTTTCAATGTGATTTTATTGTCTTTATTTTGGACCCCGTTTGTTTTGGCAATCCGTTTATTGTTGGATGGCGGCATAAATGCCACCCCTACCTGCCTATTTTCTGCTATCTTGTATTATCTTCCAATAGCCGCTTTTTGTTGAGCCTATATGTTGTATTATGTGATTTTCTCTTAAAGACTTTAGATTTTTCTCAGGTGGCTTTGAGCGTCAATCCTAAAGATTGAGCCATTTCCTTTGCCGTAGTATTGGGATTTTTTTTATTAGTTTTAAAATTTCTACCCTACTTTCTATTACTTTCTGGCTGTTTTGTGAAGTCGTTAAAGGACAGACAAGGGTAAATAGAAAAGAGAAGAGAGGAAAGAGAAAATACTACAAAGCCCGCTTTGCGCCCCTCTCCCCGCCTCTCCCGAGAGGAGAAAAGAGAAATAAGGAATTTTATTGAGAGGGAGAGGGGAACTGCCGTCTTTTCTCTCTTTTATCTGCCTTTGCTTTTTTGCGTCACTTGCATGGTCGTTGCCTTTGTCGTTATCCCCTTTTGCGCAACTTGCGAGAAAAGCCTTTGTCGCTGTTTGCCGTCTTTTTCTCTTTCCTTTCCTCTCTTCTCTTTTCTATCTGCCTTTCTCCGTTTATTTGCAATCAAAAATAATTTAATGTAATATGCCGCAAGTTCTTTACAGATTTTGATCAGCAATATAATTAAGTTAAAGGAAATTCCGTAAAAGGCTTTAGCCTTATTCGGATGCTGCCCCGCAACGGTAAAAAAGTGAAAACTTTTAAGCCCGGTCTATTAACTTGAAGCGAAATCAAAAATTTCGCTTAAACTTTCGAGGGAAAGAGGATAAATATAATAAGTCCGCTTTTTCTAACAAAAGCGGACTTTTTTTGTTTTTATTTTCTCTCCCCTTGAGGAAGAGGGGTCTATCGCAACGCGAAATCCGTCAAAACTGACATATAAAAACAGATTGGCAATTTCTGTATTTAATGGCGGGCTGGTTTTAAACCCGCCCCTACGATACGCGCAAAATAACAATACAGCCGCGCAATGTTCGTCTATTTTATATGTCGGTTATGCAAGAGGTCTAATGCAAAAATTTTTATCAATTGTCATTATAATTTTTATGTTTTCAAGCATAGTCTATGCCAAAACCTACGCTCGCATAATCTCGCTTGCTCCGGCTGTCACAAAAAGTCTTTATGAATTAGGCATAGACGAAGAATTGCTCGGCATAACTTCTTTTTGTCCGAAAGGAAAATCCAAAAAAGAGATTATCGGAAATCTTTTAGAGCCTGATTTGGAAAAAATCATATCTTTAAAACCAGATTTGATTATCGCTTCAAAAGAGGGCAATAGTAAAGTTTTGGTAGAAAAACTTCAAAGGGCGGGCTTTCTTATATATAGTATGGAAATGTCCGAGAACTTTGAAGAACTTTGCGAGAATTTTTACCAACTTGCAAAAGCTTTAGATAAAGACAAAATGGCGCAAAATATAATCCAAAAAGCCAAAGAACAAATAGATGAAATTGCCAAAGCCGCCCGCAGCCGAGAAATCAAAACAGTATTTTGGGAGATAGGCGACAAGCCTCTTTATACGGCTGGAAGTAGAAGTTTTTTAAATAGTTATAACAAATATACAAACACAAAAAATGTCTATGAAAATTTAAAAGTCCGCTATAGTCCGATAGATATAGAAGATATTTTAATGAGAAACCCCGACATAATAATAGCGGCGGATATGGACGGCAATGATGAGGCTCAAATAAAAAGTTTTTGGGAAAAATATCAAACAATAAAAGCGGTAAAGAACAAAAGGATTTATGTTTTAAGCGCGGACGATTTGTTTGGATTGACCCCGTCCATTTTTGCCAAAACGCTAAAAAAAATTTATTTCCTCGCGCCTTGAGGGAGAGGGCAGGGGGAGGGGTCTATCTCATCGCGAATCCCGCCGAACTTTAATAAAATCAACATTCCCTCTTGCTCAAAGGGATAATGAAAAGGAGTTTATGAAATCTAAAATTTTATTTATTTACATTTGCCTGCCTTTATCGCTTGCCGTTGTTTTTGTTTTTTCTTTGATAAGCGGCTCAAGCGATATTTCTTTTATAGAGGTTTTTAAATCTTTGTTTTCGGATGGTATTTCTGACAATGCCTTGATAATAAAAAGCATAAGACTGCCAAGGATAATAATGGCTATGACTGTCGGCGCAGGTCTTGCCGTTAGCGGCTGCATTTTTCAAGCGGTTTTAAAAAATCCTTTGGCTGAACCTTTTACGCTTGGAATTTCAGGCGGCGCGTCTTTTGGCGCGGCTATTGCTTTTGTTTTTGGTCTTGCGTCAAATTTATTTGTTTTGCCGCTTTTTGCTTTTAGCGGCTCTTTGCTTGCAGTTTTTATAGTTTATATTTTGAGTATGAAGAAAAGATTTGACTCAAATTCTATGCTGCTTTCGGGAGTAATTATAAGTTATGTTTTTTCCTCTGCTGTAATGTTATTGTTTGCCATATCGGACGCAAGCCGTATGCAAGCGGCTTTTATGTGGATGATTGGCAATTTTTCTTCTTTTGATGAAAGATTGCTTCCAATGGTCGCGCTCATCAATATATCGGGCGTCATTATTCTTTGTTTGATAGCAAATATAATCAATGTCATTTCAATGGGTTCGGACAAATCCAAATCCTTGGGATTAAATGTCAATGCCGCAATCAAAATAGTTTTTATAATAGCCTCTTTTATTGCGGCGGCGTCCGCATCGGCTTGCGGCGTGATAGGTTTTGTCGGACTGATGTCGCCGCATATAATGAGAAGATTTGTCGGAGCAAATCACATTTATCTAATACCGTCCAGCGCGCTTTTCGGAGCCATATTTTTGCCTTTTTGCGATACTATAAGCAGAATAATTGCCGCCCCCGTGATACTTCCCGTAGGCGTAATCACAAATATGGCAGGCGGCGTATTTTTCATCACTCTTCTATTAAAGGGGAGAAACAATGCTTGAAATTAAAAATCTTTACGGCGGATATGGGGATACAGATATATTGAAAGATATAAATATCTCAATAAAAAAAGGCTCTTTTTGCGGGCTTATAGGCAGAAACGGCGCGGGTAAAAGCGCATTGCTTAAAACGATTTGCTCTCTATTAAAACCGTCAAAGGGAGAAATTTTTATAGACGGACAAAACACAGCCGCTTTATCAAAAATAGATTTGGCAAAAAAAATAGCCTTTATGCCTCAAACTCTTGAGCCGTCTTTTGATTTTACAGTCAAAGAATTCTTAACTTTTGCAAGATTTCCATATATGGGCATTTTTAAAATTCCGTCAAAAAAGGATGATGAGGCTATAGACAAGATATTAGATTTTATGGATTTAAAAAATTTCGCTCAGAAAAGTATAAATGAACTTTCGGGCGGAGAGCGGCAAAAAGTTTCAATAGCGCAAATCATAGCTCAAGACGCGGACATTTTAATTTTTGACGAGCCGACAGCCCATTTAGACATAGGCGCTCAATACGCGATTTTGCAAATCCTAAAAGACTTAAATGAAAATCTATGCAAAACAATAATAGCCAGTCTTCACGATTTAAACTCCGCAGGCGAGTTTTGCAAAGAATTGATTTTATTGGACGACGGGCAAATAAAAAAACACGGCTCGGCGGAGGAAGTTTTAAACTATCAAGACATAGAAGAAGCCTATCAAACAAGAGTGATAGTAAAGACAAACCCAATATCAAACAAGCCTTATGTGATACCAGTCATTATTCCATAGCTCCTTGAGGGAGAGGGTAAAGGAGAGGCGTCTATCGCAACGCGAACCCCGTCGAATCTTAATAATAAAGTCAACGACAACGACGCGCTCTGCGGCGAATTCCTCGCACCGCCATCTTCCTCAAGGAGAGAGTGGGAAAGATATAGAAAAAATTAACGGGAAATTCCGTCAAAATCGGAAACAGTCCGGCTGCTGTAGGGAAACATTGTTGTATTCCCTCGCTCCTTGAGGGAGAGGGTAAGGGAGAAGGGTCTATCGCAACGCGAACCCCGTCGAATCTTAATAATAAAGTCAACGACAACGACGCGCTCTGCGACGAATCTCTCGCCCTTGTTCTCCATCAAAGGGAGAGGATGAAAAATGTTTCCAAGTCAGAAAACCGTTATTTTTAATAAAAAAGATGCTAAAGCATCTAAATCCCCAAGGAGGATTGTATGAAGAAAGCGGTATTGTTGTTTGCAGCAATGGTTTTTGCAGTATTGTCGTTTTCGGCGGGCGCAGTTTCGGCGCAAGAAAAACAGATTTTTTTAAGCCTCACCAAGTCAGATATTGATATTGACGAACTTCCTACCAATGTCACTATCATTTCCCAAAAAGAAATTGAAGACGCTCATGTTGAAACACTTGGAGAACTTTTGGCAGGTTCAGCCGGCATTGATTTTATGGCTTATGGAGCCGCAGGCTCGGCTCAAAGTATTTCTATCAGAGGAGAAAGCAATGTCCAGACTTTGGTTTTAATTGACGGTAGAAAAGTGAATTTGCCCAATTTGGGCATCGCAGATTTTAGCCATATCCCGACTCAAAACATTGAAAGAGTTGAAATTATCAGAGGCGCCGGCGCAAGTATTTACGGCTCGGGAGCATTCGGCGGAGTAATCAATGTGATTACAAAAAAAGCGGAAGATAATTCGCCTATTTTAGACGGCAATATATCCTATGGCGCTTTTAATACTTTAAATCCATGGGCTATCGGCGCCTATAAAAATCAAAATTTTGGCGCATTGTTATCAATTTCTTATTATTCAAGCGATGGGGAAAGAGATAATTCGGATTTTAAAAATTTCAATGGATTTTTTAGCGGACAATCTTATTTAACGGAGAATTCTAATTTGTCTTTAACCGGTCAAGTCTATGATAGTCAATTAGGAGTTCCCGGCGGTTTGACCTATCTATCTCCCGATGCCCGCCAAAAAGACAATAATATGTATGCAAAACTTGATTATAATCTTGCATTAGACAAAAATTATCTAACAGTCTCGGCTTATATAGTTGAAAATAAAGAAGATTACGACGACCCGTCTTATTCTAATCCATTTAGCGCGTCTAAAAACAAATATACAGGCAAAGCCTATGGCGCTCAAGCGGAATTTCATCTTGGCAGCATTTTACTTTTAGGCATTGAGGGCGGCAATGATAATTTTGAAAATGAAGATTCAATATCTCCCGACGCTTCTTTTGAAAGAAGCAGAGATAATTTTGCGGGATATACTCAATTAAATTTGAATATAGGAAATTTTAAAATTCTGCCAAGCTTTAGAGTTGACAACAACTCTCAATTTGGAACTCAAGCGGCTCCCGCAATATCTGCGATTTTTAACGCCGCGAAAGAAGTGAAAATATCCGCTAATGTCGGTCAAGTTTGGAGGTCTCCTACATTTAATGAACTTTATACAAACAATGCAGTCTGGTCATTTTACGGAAATCCAAATTTAAAACCTGAAAAAGGTTTGTCTGTTGATTTGGGAGCCGATTATACCGGCGAAAAGTTCAAACTTAATACGACGGGTTTCTTTATTGAAAGCGAAGATTTAATCACCTATGTTTCTGACCCCGTTACTTGGGCGTCTACCTATGAAAACTTAAGCAAAGCGCAAAGTTATGGAGTTGAAGTTTCAGGCGGTCAAATAATAACTACTTGGCTTGAACACAGAGTCAATTACGCTTATTTGCAGACTAAAGACGAAAGCGAAGGCGTTAATAAAGGCAAATATATAACATTTAAGCCTCAAAACACCGTCAAGTATTCTTTGATTTTAAGACCTCTTACGGCATTGACAATAATAGCCGTAGTTTCTTTTAGAGACGAGGTATATACGGACGCCGCTAATACTGCAAAACTCAACGGCTTTTCAACTCTTGACATAAATATCAATTATAAAGTCAATGAGAATTTCAGTCTATGGCTAAAAGGGTTCAATTTAGCGGATGCTAAATATGAACTGTATACAGGCGGATATCCAATGCCCGGGACAGCAGTCTACGGCGGAGTAAATATTAAATTATTTAGATAATATCCGCTCGTCGTCTATCATTGCGGCGGATGACGAGAGAATGGAAAACATTACTATCTAAATATTCATATCTATATCCGATACTGTTTAAACGGTATCGGATATATTGAAAGAAACTTCAATTAACTAATTTTTTTGCCGCTGCCTGCGGGTCAAGCCCGCAATTGACGCCGCTATAATCCTGTGATGAGGACAATAGATCTCTTGCATAACAGACGCATAAAAATAGATGGACATTGTCATTTTGTATAGCAATCTGTCATTCTGCGGCTTTGCGCAGAATGACAAACTCTGCTGGCGTAAAATGATAGGTTTCATTAGCGCGCAATACCCATATTCTTACATTCTTTGTATATCAGTTATGCAAGAAGTCTAATGTAGTTCTGCAATGAGGACGCTGTAATCCAGCAATAATATCAAACAAAAAATCCCATCTCGTTTTAAACGGGATGAGGACATACTCTGTTCTTAATAATTTAAGTTATTATACGACTATGTCTCGCTCTTTGGCAGGTCTTACGACTTTGGATTTATAACTTATTTACCGCGCTTTCCTATTTAAAAAAACAAACGGCGGTTTATATGCGGCAAACAACGAATCAATTTAATTTTGCTTTGATTGTTTTTAGGAGTTCTTTGTTTTCGGCGGGTTTCTTTTGTTTGGCGGCTTTTTTGAGCCATTCTAATGCTGTTTTTTTATTTTTTTCTACGCCTAAACCATCTGAATATAATGCAGAAAGTTTATTCATAGCCTCGGCATTTCCTTGTTTGGCGGCTTTTTCATATAACCTTGCCGCCTCTTCATAATCTTGAACTACAAAATCCCCAATCTCATACATCTTTGCCAAATTTACCATAGCCGCGCCGTATTCTTGGTCTGCGGCTTCTTTAAACCAGATATAAGCCTCTTCCTTGTCCTTAGGCAATTCTACGCCTTGCGTAAAAGCCATAGCGAGATCATTTTGAGATTTTGGGTCTCCTTCCTGCGCTTGCGCATACAATTCAAAAATGTTTTTCATTATATTCTCCTTATGTTTTATCTAACAATCTATGTTTGCAGTTATTGCGGACTCAATATCTCGTCATTGCAAGTTTAAAGTAGTCTGTCATTACGGGCTTGACTTGAATGCCTGCCGCTATTGCGGGTCAAGTCCGCAAGCGATATTTACAAAAACATAACAATCAATATATTTTTAGCATCCAATGCGCAACTATTAGAATCGTCAATACGAGCAAAAATGCCGTCGCCGTTATCATCTCGGTTTTTCTTGTGATTGGTCTTTCTTTTGGATCGGGATTTTCGCTTTTATTTATGGCGATTAAGCGGTCAATAGCGTAAGAATCATTTTTGTCAGCCGCTTTTGCGTAGAATTCTTTCGCTTTGTTAATGTCTTTTTGCGGCGATAATCCAAATTCGTAAAATCTTCCAACTTCATATTGAGCGTTTGCGTAATTGTCGTTCGCCGCTTTTAGATAGAATTCAAAAGCCTTTTGCATATCTTTGTCTACGCCTCGTCCGAGTTCGTATAGGCGGGCTAAATTGTATGCGGCATAGACATAATCTTGTTTTGCAGATTTCTCATACCAAAAGAAAGCCTTCTCATAATTTTTTTCGCCGTTTAATCCGTCTTCATAAAAATATCCCAGCGCATTTTGCGCTCTTTCGTCGTCTGCTTGAGCGGCAATCGCATAACATTGCTCGGCTTTTTCATAATTTTGCTCTATGCCAAAACCGTTTTCATAAAGATAGCCGAGCGTGTATTGAGCGCTAATAGAGCCTTTTTTGGCAGCCTCTTGCGCAAATTTAAAAGCCTCTTTATAGTCTTTTTCCACTCCATAACCGTTCAAATACAAAATAGCAAGACAATTGAGCGCCCGTCCAAATCCTTGCTCGGCGGATTTTTTATATAGTTGCAATGCTTTTTTGTAATCTTGTTTGACGCCCCTGCCTATTTCATAGAAATAAGCCAAATTGCATTGAGCGTACTTATCGCCTTGTTCGGCAGACTTTTCATACCATTTTACCGCTTGAGCAATATTTTGGGGGACGCTTTTTGCGTGTTCATAAAAATAACCTAAATTGCATTGAGCGCCCGCGTCGCCTTTTTCAGCCGCTTTCTTATACAATAAAAAAGCCTCTTGAATATCTTGTTTAATTCCGTCGCCGTTTTCATACATAATTGCGAGATTTCTTTGCGCTAAAGTGAAGCCTTGAGCGGCGGCTTTTTGATACCAATCAAAAGCCTTTTGTTTGTCTTGGCTTATTCCCGCGCCAATATCATAAAAATAACCTATGGCGCATTGAGATTTTGGGTCTCCTTCTTTAGCTCCGAGTTCATACCACTTAGCCGCTTCTTTTAAATCTTGTACAATTTCGCCGCTGTCTTCATATATACTGCCGAGATTAAAGAAAGCTCTTTTATTTTTTTGATTAGCCGCTTGCTTATATAAATCAACAGCCTTTTGAGGATTTTTTTCGACGCCTTTGCCTTTTAAGTATAAATTAGCCAAATAATTGAGAGCGTCAGTTTCTCCTTGCTGAACGGCTTTTTCATATAATTTCGCCGCTTCTTCATAATCTTGAACTACAAAATCTCCAATTTCATACATTCTTGCTAAATTTATCATAGCCGCGCCGTATTCTTGGTCTGCGGCTTCTTTAAACCAAAGATAAGCCTCTTCCATATCTTTGGGCAAATCAATCCCATTGGCAAAAGATATTGCCAGCTCATTTTGAGCATAAGGGTCGCCGTCTTCTGCGGCGTCAAATAATTCCTCAATATCTTGCGCTTTTTGCATGATTTTTTCTATTTCCTTAATTCCTATTGCTATGTATTGGAGCAGGCGCTCTCCCGCCTCTTGCGATGAACGCCGATGGGTCGCCTTTGCGTATGGGCATAATTGGAGCGGTTCCCAATAAGCCGCCGAAATTTGCTTCTTGCCCTACTGTCTTGCCTACGACGGGAATAATTCTGACCGCCGTTGTTTTATTATTTATTACGCCTATGGCGCATTCGTCGGCGATTATTGCAGATATTATTGACGCGGGAGCGTCTCCCGATATTGCAATCATATCAAGACCTACGCTGCAAACGCTCGTCATCGCTTCAAGTTTATCAATTGTAAGATGTCCTGAGCGCGCCGCCTCTATCATGCCTATATCTTCTGAAACGGGAATAAAAGCGCCCGACAATCCGCCCACATGGCTTGAAGCCATAACGCCGCCTTTTTTTACAGCGTCGTTTAAAATCGCAAGACATGCCGTCGTGCCGTGCGCGCCTACTATTGATACGCCCATCTCTTCTATTATGTGGGCTACTGAATCTCCAATATTTGGAGTCGGAGCGAGAGATAAATCAACTATGCCAAAACTGCAATTTAATCTTTTTGCGGCAAGTTCCGCTACAAGTTGTCCTAATCTTGTGATTTTAAAAGCGGTCTTTTTTATTGTCTCCGCCACTGCCGCAATATCTGCGCCGCGCAATTTTTTTAAAGCGTTTTCCACTACGCCTGGACCAGACACTCCCACATTTATTATGCAATCGCCTTCGCCTATGCCGTTAAATGCGCCCGCCATAAAAGGATTATCATCGACGGCATTTGCAAAAATAACAAGTTTTGCGCATCCTATGGAATCATTTTCGGCTGTTAAGCGCGCCGTCTCTTTTATTTTTTCGCCCATAATTTTAACGCCGTCCATATTGATTCCGCTTTTTGTGGACGCGACATTTACCGACGAACAAACTTTTTTAGTTATAGAAAGAGCCTCAGGTATAGTTTCAAGAAATTTTTTCTCGCAAAGACTTGCGCCTTTTTGTATCAATGCGCTGTATCCGCCTATAAAGTCCACGCCTATTTCGTTTGCGGCTTTATCAAGGGCTTTGGCTATTTGCAAATATCCGCCGCTTGCCGAGCCTATCAAAGATATTGGGCTTACGGCGATTCTTTTATTTACTATTGGAACTCCAAGTTCGCCGCTTATTTCATGTCCGACATTGACTATATTAGAGCAACGGTTCATCAATTTATCATAAATTTTATTTGCCGTTTTTTGAGCATCCTCGCAAATGCAGTCAAAAAGAGAAACAGCCATAGTGATAGTCCGCACATCAAGGTTTTGATTGTCCAACATATTTATCGTTTCAAGAATTTCATTGTTATTTAGCATTTTTAAATCCTGTGCATGGCTTGGAAAATTGTTTCGTTTTGTATTCTTATGGATATGCCGATTTCCTTTCCCAATTTATCCAATTTTTCCTGCATAACTTCTATGCCGTTTTTTGCTTTTGACAAGTCCACAAACATAATCATAGTGAAATTGTTTTGCATTATTGTTTGGTTGATGTCTTCTATATTGACATTTTCATTATAGAGGCAGGCGCTAATTCTTGCGATAATGCCCGTTTGGTCTTTACCGATTACTGTTACTATTGCTTTCATGCTTGTCTCCTTTCTCCCCGCGCCATTGCCGACGACGAAATATAACAAAACAGCGCGGATTATAGCAAATAATATAAGATTATCATTGCGCGCAATAGGTGCGGCGAAGCCGTGATAACACAAGACTGGCTCTAAGTTAAGCGCGACTGGAAAGTCGCTTTGCCTTTTGGCGTCTTTTGACAAGTTTGTCCGTTTGGATAGCGCTGCTATACGCACACAGACGATAAGGTGCGGCGAAGCCGCGATACACACGACTGTCTCTAAGTTAAGTGCGATAGGAAGGTAGCTTTGCCTTTTGGCGTCTTTTGACACAATTTGTCCGCTTAGATAGCGCCGCTATACGCGCGCAGACAAATTCTGCCAAAATACGCTCAAAATGCTTCGCGGAGCGCGTCTTATAAAAATGGAAAACGACAAAAACGAAAATCCAAAAACCTCGTATGGTGCGGGTTTTCAACCCGCCATCTGGACGAACAGTGAACCTCAACGGGAAATGGTAAAAATAAACGGCGAATGACAAAAACGAACTAATGAAACCCGCCCGCTTGGACGAACGGCGACCTCAAACGGGAAATGGAAAAAATTAAAACGACAAATGACAATGTCAAACAAATGATAAAAACAATGTCAATAACAACAGCGTTAATCTTATCATTTTGCGCTGCTTGCGTTTCTGAAACTTGCGCAACTTGCGAGAAGCCGTTTTTTATAAAATACTGCAATGACGAACAATTTGCGAGAAACTGTTGCCGTTATTTTGTTTTCAGCGTCATTTTTAAATGATTTGACAGTCCGTCCGCTTGCGGGTCAAGTCCGCAATTGACTGACGCGGCTCAAGCCGCAGTTAACGAATAAACGCTATCCGCATATCATTCTTTTTTGTTTTTGTTTTTCATTTCTGTCTTTTTCTACAAATATGGGCGCGCCGTTTAAATCTTTTTCGCAATAATAGAACAGCGCCGCTATTGTCGATGGGGTTGGGGTGAAAATTTGGACTTGTTCCGGTCTTAATTTTAAATCTCGTTTTATGAAGTTTTGCAAGTCTTGCATCTCTTTTTGAGAGCAGCCGGGATAGGCGGCTATGAAATAATAAGTTAGAAATTGAGCGCCGTTTGACGCTTTTTTAAAATTATCTTTGAACTCGTTTAGGTTTTTTGCCGATGGTTTGCCCATGAGTTCTAAAACCTTATCGTTAAAATGTTCGGGCGCAATTTTCATCTGTCCGCTTATATGATTTTTAGATATTTCTTCAAGATATTTTTGCCCGTTTTCTTTGTCCGCGCAAATCATATCGTATCTTATCCCTGAGGATACAAAGACTTTTTTGACATTATCAAGAGCGGAGATTTTTTTTAAAATTTCTATTTGTTTATCGTGTCCATAAATCAAATTTTGGCAAGCCTCTGGAAAAAGACAACGGTTTTTTTCACATCCCGCATGTTCGTGTTTTTTACAATAAGCATAGAGCATATTTGCCGTAGGTCCTCCCGCATCGCTTATATATCCCTTAAAATCTTTTAATTGAGTTATGCTTTGCGCTTCTTTGATTATTGATTTCTCGCTTCTTGACACTACGACTTTGCCTTGATGGACTGCGATAGAACAAAAATTGCATTCGCCAAAACAGCCTCTATGCGAAGTAATTGAAAATTTAATCGTGTCTTGCGCTTTTACTTTTCCAAACTTTGCATAAAAAGGATGAACTTCGCGCGTATAAGGCAAATCATAAATCTCATCAAGTTCTTCCATTTTTAAAATCGGTTGTTTTGGATTGTGTATCAAATATCTGTCATTGTGTTTTTGTATTAAAGTTTTTTCATTTTCGCTTATACAGTTTTTATAGAAAGTATTGAATGCTTCAAGAAAATTGTCTTTGTTTTCCATACATTTTTCAAAAGATGCAATTTCTAAAGCGTCTTTTTGCGGGGTTTTTGAAATATAGCATAAACCTTTGATATTTTGCCAAGGGGCGTTTTCATCCCGTATCTGTTGAAAGGGCAGACACATGGATCTGCCCCTGCGATTTTGCCAATTGACATTTTCATCTTGCGTCTGTTGTTTTAGACGCGCGCGCAGCGCGTTGCTATCGTCTATTTTTCGCAGTTCTTCTGCAAGTTCCCAAGTTGTTTTTTCTCCCATACCGTAAATTAGAATATCGGCTTTTGAGTCAAACAAAATTGAACGGCGCAAGGCATTGTCTTTAAAGTCATAATGCGCTATGCGCCTTAAACTTGCCTCAACGCCGCCGAGGACAATGGGCTTTGTATTTTTAAAATAGCGTCTTATCAAATTTGTATATGCCATACTCGCTCTGTCGGGGCGGCGGTTATTTATTGCGCCTGCCGTCAAATCGTCGTCATTTCTAAATTTGTTTAAAGCAGTCCAATTGGAGACTAAAGAGTCCATTGCTCCAGCCGTCACTCCCCAAAAAAGACGAGGCTCTCCAAGCCGCGCTATATCGTCCGTCTTTGTATTCGGTTGAGCGATGATTGCGGTTTTAAACCCTTTTGAATACAAAAAGTTTCCTATTACCGCCGCGCCTATAAAAGGGCTGTCAATATAGGTATCGCCCGATATTAAAATTATATCAGGCTTGTCCCAACCGAGTTTTTGCATTTCTTCTTTTGTTGTGGGTAAAAACATTAGATATCCTTTGTATCCATCTCACCTTGATAAAGAGGGGACTTCCAAAATTGAAACTGTATTTTTTGGCGGCAAAACCAAACGCCAAGGCTTAATTTTATATTGAATTTTCAATATATTATCGTTTTTATCTAAAAAAATAACATCCAAATCAAAAAACATAAAAAAAGTGTGTATATAGGCTGTGTTTCTAAACAGTAAACCATAATCCGCCTTTTGTTTTAGCATAAAGCCGCTAAATTTCTGCCAAAAGGTTTTGGCTTCAATGACTGCTATTTTTTGCTCTCTTTGATACTCATATAGGGTTTTCATATTACTCTTATACTTCATTGACGCTTTTATGTCAAAACAGAACATAACAGACAGACGGCAAAAATGGAAACGACAGCGAGAAAAGACAATAAAAATAAAAGAAACCCGCTCATACAGGTTTTCGGCTTTCTTTTGTTTTTGATTTTTGTCTTTGTCGTTTTGCGTTCTTTGCGTTTCTAAAACTTGCGCAACTTGCGAGAAATCTGTTGCCGTTATTGTCATTGTTTTTGTCTTTGTCGTTTGCCAGCCATTGCCGTCCGCCATTTTATTCTTCACCATTTCCCGTCTATTTTTGCCATTCGTTCGCTCCTACAAGGCTCGGGGTTTTTATGTTTTTGGTTTCAGATTGATTTTTCAATGCGTTTTCAATTTCAATAAATTTTTGGTTTTGCATTTTATAATGGCAAGCGGGTATGAAACTTGCGTCTGCGATTTTTGTCGTTAGTTTGAGCGTAATGACAACTGAAAACATTGTAGATTGCGGTTCAAGTCCGCAGTTGCGATAAGGCATAAAAACAGCCTTTAAAAAATCAAAAAGTCATTGATTTTTATTTGTGTTTTGTGTTTTAAAATTGATATAATTTGCGCCTACAAGCAAAATTCAAAGGAAAAAATGAAAAAAACACTTGTTTTATCAATCATTTTTGCATTTCTTTTTATTGCAAATGCTCATAGTTTGTCTGTATCAATAAGCAGTTGGAACGGTTTTACTTGGGCTTATAACGGCTCAGTATATGACATTATAGATTTGTCAAACGATATAAATGCCGGCGCTAATATAGGTTCGCCTGCCATATCCTCAATCACTATAAACGGCGGCGGTTATTTTATGGATGGGGCAAGCGCGCAAAGCGGTTTTTCCTTTTTGGCAAATACCATTCTTTTTAAAGATATAAAACTTCAAAATTTCAATTCCTCAAACGGCGGAGCGATATATGCGTCAAGCGGCAGTATAATATCCATCGCCTCAATATCTTCCGACATTTTGTTTGCTTCAAATATGGCAAATTCAAAACCCAATGACATTTATTTGACGAGTTCTACTCTAAACTTGGATGCCGATCAAAATCAAGTAAGAATGGAAGGCGGCATTCAGGCTGTTTTTGGAAGCGCTATTAACTGGAATAATGGTATTGGAGGCGCTTGGTATTTGAGCGGAATAAACTTATTTTCACAAATGAGCGCTTTTAATGTAGGCTCTGCAAGCAGTATAACTGTTGAAAATGCAAGTTGGACTTATATCTCAAATAACATTCTAAATTTGCATCTCGATTATTCTTTTATGAGTTTTTTTAATTCAACGGCGGTTTTTTCTGCAAATATCGGGGATACTGTTTTATATATTGGCGCGTCTTCTCTTCTGTTTTTCAATTCCACAGTAATTTTTTCAAGCAATACGGGCAATATGGGAGGCGCTATATACGCCGACTCAATATCTCAACTTTATTTTGCCTCTTCAACTATACGGTTCTCATCCAATGCCGCCTCAACCAATGGCGGCGCAGTTTACGCTTTGCAAAGCACAATATCTTTTCTTAATTCAAGCGTATCTTTTATGTCAAATATCACCCTTGGGCAAGGCGGAGGAGTGTTTTTGAACGAAGGATTTTTGATTATTGATAATTCTTATATTCATTTTTCAAGCAATAGAGCGGTAAGCGTGGGCGGAACGGGAGGAGGTTTGTTTGTTGCGCAGTCTTTGATTGATTTCTCTTCTACCACTGCAAAGTTTATATCAAATTATTCAGGATATAGAGGCGGCGCGGGAGCGTTTTCTTTTTCTACGATAAGTTTTACAAATTCAGATATTGAATTTTTAAAGAACATTTCTACCGATGGCGGCGCTTTGTCAGTTGAGAATTCAACAATTTCTTTTTACAACTCCACAGTCTCATTTTTTTCAAATGTCTCGGGATTTGACGGCGGCGCGTTTTTCTTAAATGATGCAGACCTATACATTTCATCTTCAATTATTGTTTTCTCGTCAAATACTGCTGGCAGAAGCGGCGGCGCAATAAGCGCGCAAAATTCTAGAATAAATATAATAGCCGATATAGGCGATATAATTTTTAAGGGCAATTGGGCGGAACGCGGCGGAGACGATATATATTTAACAAATTATTCGCTTTTATCGCTTCAACCCGCTCAAGATAGAACAATCAAATTTGAAGGGGGAATTTATGCCGACAATAATAGCGTTGTTAGTATTGAAGGTTTGGGAACGGTTTATTTGAGCAGTTATAATTATTTTACAGTTCTTTCGTCCTTTGCCGTAATAGGCGGCGCATTATTGCAAGCGGAGCGCTCAACTTTTATTTACGAGTCTAATGACCGCGCCGTTTATTTGAACGCTTCAACAATATCTTTTAGAAACAGTTATTTATATTTCCGCTCAAATGCCGCTTTGCCGGGAGAAAACGGCGGGGTGTTTTATTTAAAAGATTCCACAATATCTTTTTCAAGCATATCTTCCGTATTCTCTTTCAATATGGCTGAGCAAGGCGCCGCAATTTTTGCCGAGGATGCAGTTTCCGCTATAGACTTCAACAATATGCCTAAATTGGAATTTATCGGCAATATCTCTTTGTCCGGCAATGGGATAATAGAGTTGAACGGTTCTAAAATTTCCTTTTCAAGCATAAATACTTTAATTGTTAACCGCAATGAAGCTGAAGACGGAGGCTTTCTATATCTAGACGGGCAAGTTTTTGATAATTTAAACAGCCAATTTGTGATAATGACTGCAAATACTGCGCGAAATAGCGGAGGCGCTTTATACTTAGAAAATTCAAGAATAAAATTCTTGCGTTTAAACTCTGAACTTTTATTCAATGCCAATACCGCATATAGTTCAGGGGGTTTCATATATGCCGGCGCTTCAGAAATAATACTTGAAAACTCCACAATAACTTTTATGAATAATAGAGCCGATTTATCAGGCGGCTCTTTGTATATCGGAGACAATTCAACTATATCCTTTACAAACAATATTGTTAGAATTTTTTCAAATACCGCCCAAGAAAAAGGCGGGTTCTTATATTTGGGTCAAAATTCCACTTTTTCAGTTTTAATGACAAGCATGTCGTTGAGAGATAATTTTTCCCTTACGGAAGGCGGCGTTATTTTTGCAAACGATAATTCTGTTATTTCTTTTGACAATTCCACTATGAGTTATACAAACAATACCGCTATAAGTTCCG
The DNA here is from genome assembly GCA_031287095.1 of Candidatus Parendomicrobium reticulitermitis. GTDB lineage: Bacteria > Elusimicrobiota > Endomicrobiia > Endomicrobiales > Endomicrobiaceae > Parendomicrobium > Parendomicrobium reticulitermitis. The sequence continues at coordinate 16,833 of JAITTG010000018.1, forward strand.
GCGCGGTTGTTTTCGGCGCTTCGGGAGTTTTGATAACAATAAACAATTCGTCTCTTTCTTTTATCAGCAATATTTCAAGCGGCGCCGGCGGCGCGTTTGGCGGAGCGTATGCTTCTCTTGTTTTTGAGAGAAGTTCTTCAATATTTTTCAATAATGCGGCATTGGCGAGAGGAGGGGCGATATATTCCGGAGGCGGCGCTTTCTTAAAATTTTCAGATGGGAAATTTGATTTTAGACTTAACAATGCCGCAGATATTGGAGAAAGCGCGCAAGGAGGCGGCGCAATTTTTTCTCTTGATTTATCTTCAACGCTATGGGTTAATAGCAATATAAGATTTTTACAAAATACCGCCGCCGGCATGGGCGGAGCGGTATATATCGGCGATTATTCCACGATTTCTTTTTCTAATGATATTGTAAATTTTTCAATGAATACCGCTATAAGCTCGGGCGGCGCAATGTATTTTGGAAATGGCATTGTCTTTACTATTGTCAAATCAAGCGTAATTTTTGACTTGAATATATCAAGCGCAGGCGGCGGTTTTTTTGTTGGAAACAATTCATCTGTTTCTTTTATCAATTCCACTATCAGTTATTTGAACAATTTTGCTATTAGTTCCGGCGGCGCAATGTATAGCGGGGCGGATTCTTTGATTGCAATAAGCGGCTCGTCAATTTCTTTTTTAAGAAATACCGCTTTGGGCATGGGAGGCGCGCTCGGCGGCGCGGCGAAATTGATAGCGTTTGAAAACAGCGATGTTAAATTTTTAAACAATACCGCCCAAGGCGGCGGCGGGGCGGTTATATTGTTTGATAATTCCGTTTTGCAGTTTTCAAATAGTATTGCAAATTTTATAAATAATGAGACTTTTTTTGACGGACGGCAAGGCGGCGGCGCAATATATGGTTCTGATTTGACTTCAATGGTATGGACAAATAATAGCATTGTCAATTTCACAAGCAATACCTCGCTTCTCGGCGGCGCAATTTATGCGGGAAACGGCTCTACAATTTCTTATATTGACAGTATTATTCTTTTTACAAGAAACACTTCCATAAGTTCCGGCGCGGCTTTGTATTTGGGAGATTTTTCAGTATTTAACGCCGACAATTCAAGCGCAACTTTTACCAATAATATATCCAGCGGAGGCGGCGGAGTTCTATTTGCGGGGAATAGTTCCTCTATTTCTTTTATGAATTCAACTATGAGCTATTTAAACAATATCGCATATAGTTCGGGCGGCGCAATTTATAGCGGCGCAGATTCTTTAATTACTATAGGCTTTTCGTCAATTTCTTTTATGAGAAATACCGCTTTAGATATGGGCGGAGCGCTTGGCGGCGGCGCGAAATCAATAGTGTTTGAAAACAGCAAGATTAAATTTTCAAGCAATATCGCTCAAGAAGGCGGCGGAGCGCTTGTATTGTCTGAGAATGCCGTCTTTAAATCTTTGGACGGGGATATAGATTTCATAAGCAATAAGACTTCTTTATCAAGCATGGATTTCCAAGGTTTAGGCGGCGCAATATACGCTCTTGATTTTTCTTCATTGTCGTTTGAAAACAGCATAGCGAATTTTAGCGGCAATGTTTCAATAGCAGGCGGCGCCGTATATCTTAAAGACAATACCGAGATATATTTTAATTATAGCTCCATTAGTTTTTTAAGAAATAAGTCTATAAGTTCCGGCGCGGCTTTGTATTTAGGGCAATCGACGATATTTAGCATTGATAGTTCAAGCGTAATTTTTAAAATGAATGCGTCAAGCGGTATAGGCGGAGCGGTTTTTGCGCAAAATGCCGTTCAGATGACTCTTATCAATACGACTATTTCTTTTCAAAACAATACCGCTGTAAGTTCGGGCGGCGCATTATATTTAGAGCAGGCTATTGTATTCAATATAGATTTTTCAAGCGTAGATTTTATAAACAATATATCAAGCGTTTCCGGCGGCTCAATTTTTGCTTATGACTCCGTTTCATTGAAATTTGAAAATACTACGGCGGCTTTCTTAAAAAATACTGCTTATGATTTCGGCGGCGCAATTTTTGCTCAAAACAGCGCGGATATTGAATTTATAACTTCCTCAATTTCTTTTACAAGCAATGTATCGGGCGGCGGCGCGCTTTTCTTTGACGATTCGTCGCTTTCTTTTACCGATTTGAGCGCGTCCTTTGCGCATAATTTTTCTAAAAGTTCAGGCGGAGTTTTATATTTGGACAATAGCGCTCAAATTACTTTTGAGAGAGGATTGTTTGACTTTATAAAAAATACGGCGGGTAAAGACGGCGGAGTAGTCTTTGCCGATAATAGCGCCGAAATGGGTTTTGATTTGTCGTCAAGAGTGTTTTTCTCGTCAAATATAGCCCATATAGGAGGCGTTGTATTTGTTCAAAATTCTGCTGAAATCACTTTTGAAAACTCTACAATATCCTTTATAGCAAATACCGCTTCAAGCGCGGCGGTAATTTATATCGGCGGAAATTCCATAGCGTCTTTTGACAATGTTGATTTATACTTCCTGCATAATAAATCAACTGCTGGAGACGGAATAATGTATTTGGAGAGCGGACAATTGCAACTTACAAATATATCTATATTGGATGTAAGAAAAAATGAAGCGTTAAACGGCGGTTTTGTTTTTATCAGCGAAGAAGCGATGATTTTAGACATATTAAATTGGTTTGATTTTACAAGCAATACGGCAAGAGGCAAAAACGGAAAAGGCGGGGCTTTTTATTTGAGCGGCTCCACTCTTTCCTTAGTTGGAGCGGGGACTATATCTTACAACAAAGCGCAAAGTTCAGGCGGATTTATCTATGCGCAAGGCTCATCTGTCAGTATAATAGCAAACATAGGCTCAATTACAGCGCTAAATAATACTGCGGCAAATAGAGGCAATGACATATATTTGAGCAGTTCCGAGCTGCATTTAACAGCCGCCGCCGGCATAGACATAATATTTGAAAAGGGCGGCATATACGGAGTCTATGACAGTTATATAAATATAGCCGGAGCGGGGCGGGTATCTTTTGGAGGTTTTGATTATTTTTCAGGCATAAGTTCATTTGGAGTAATCAACGGCGGATTATGGACTGCGCAAAGTTCAACATTTACATATATGCTAAATACAAGCGGATTATATATTGGATTGTCCACAGCGGCATTTATAAGTTCAAGCATGACATTTTCGTCTAATGCCGCTTCTGCCGATGGAGCGGGATTATACGCCGTAGATTCCGAAATTTTTATAAGTTCAACAAGAATACAATTCACATCAAACACAGCGGACGGTTTTAACGGCGGCGCGTTTTATGCCGTCAATTCTCCCATACTCTTTTTTGCATCATCAGCGGCATTCAAATCTAATAAGGCTGATTTCGGCGGGGCTTTTGTTTTTGACGGTTTGGCGTCTTTTGAAAGAGGAAATTTGAATTTTACAAGCAATAGCGCTTTAACTGACGGCGGCGCGGTTTATGCACAAAATGCTTTATTTCCGTTATCTTTATCGCAAGTTTATTTCATATCAAATACAGCATCAGGAAACGGCGGCGGACTTTATATGAATTTATCAAGCGTCTCATTTTCTTCAAGCATTGTAACTATTACAAGCAATGCGGCTTCAAACGGCGGCGCAATATATCTTTCACTTTCAACCATCGCTTTTGAATTTTCAACTATATCTTTCAATGCGAACAAATCCGATGTTTTTGGCGGCGCATTATATTTAGAAGACGCTGGTCTTGCTTCTTTAAAATCAAAACTGACATTTTCTAATAATAAATCCGCAGGTCAAGGCGCGGGCGTCTATTTTTTAAATTCTTTTATCTCTTTTGATTTTTCGAGCGTTTCTGTGATAAAGGGCAGTTCTGTTTTAGAAGGCGCCGGGATATATGCGCAACAAACTCAAATTTCGTTTAGTTCTTCGGCGCTGTTTATCGCTTCAAATACTTCCCTTACAAACGGAGGAGGACTATATCTTCAAACTTCGTCTATAAGTTTTACAGGATCCACAGTCAATTTCATATCAAATAAATCCGATTTAGGCGGAGGGATTTACGCCGATGCTTCAACTTTGTATTTGTCAAGCGCAATAATCAACTGGTCTTATAATAGAGCAAGTTCAGCAGCAGCCGCATATCTTATAAATTTTTCAGAACTTACAATCATAGGAAACGGCAGAGTCTCTTATAATCAATCAAGCGCCGGTTTTAGCGGAGCAATTTATGCCGAAAACTCCATATTAAAATTGATTACCGACGGCGGCAATATCGTATTTACGGGCAATAAAGGGTTGCGGGGTTTTGACAATGACATATTTTTAGACAATTCAATTCTGCAATTGGAAAGTTCAAACAATAGACAAATTAGACTTGAAGGCGGCGTATATGCCGTCAATCTTTCTGAGATAAACATCACAAGCGGCGGCATTATATATTTGGGCGGAAACAATTATTTTACGACAATTTCTTCTTTCGGGATTATAGAGGGCGCGACAGTCAATATAGAAAAATCAACTTTTGTTTATACATTAAATGATAAAGGTTTATATCTTGCCGATTCTACGGCGGCGTTTAAAAATTCCAATACTCTATTTTTCTCAAATGCGCTCGCTTCGGTTTCAGATTTTGGCGGCGCAATTTTTGTTGGAAACTCTTATTTGAGCGCCGCAGGCTCTACCATATCATTCTCAAGCAATACGGCTGCAATGGGCGGCGCGGTTTATTTAATAAATTCCCGTTTTGATTTGTCCGGCGCAAGCAGAGCTCAATTTTTAGGAAACACTGCAAATGACGGCGGAGGAAACGCTTTAGGCGGAGCAATATACGCTCAAAACTCCACAATTACTATAAATTCGGCGGGACTTTTGTTTAGCGGCAATGAATCTTTGGACGCAAGAGGCGGTTTAAACGATATTTACTTAGATAGTTCAATGCTCTCTATCAATGCCGGTAAAAATAGCGTAATTTTTGAAGACGGCATTATAGCGTTAAACAGTTCTATCGCTTATTCTAATGGTTTAGGCGGCGGCATGGTTTTAGGCAATGAGATGAATTTGCAATTTTCAAGCATTTCCTTTACCAATAATACCGCTTCATCAGACGGCGGCGCTTTGGTAGTTGAGAACGCTTCAGTTACTTTTGCCGCTTCAAGCGCCGATTTCTTATCTAACAAATCCAATTCCGGCATTCGCAGTTCTTCTAAAGGCGGCGCTGTATATTCCTCCGCAACTATAATTTCTTGGGTCAATTCAAAAGGCGTCTTTGCTTTAAACACAGCGGGAAGTTCGCAAAGAGGGCAGGCTTCCGGCGGGGCGGTATATTCTTTTTCCTCTATTATCAATTCTGTTGATTCAACTATGGCATTTACTAAAAACAATGCAAATTACGGCGGCGCTTTGTATTTGCTCAATTCGTCCGTTGGTTTTATAAATTCAAACGCGTCTTTTACGAACAATTTTGCCTCTAATGCCGGCGGCGCGGTTTATATGGATAATTCAATAATTAGTTTTAATGGTTCGCGCATTTCGTTTTCTGCAAATACTGCGGATACAGGCGCGGCTTTGTATGGAATAAATTTATCGCAAGTCTATATCAACGCCGATATTTCAAGCATATCTTTTGAAAATAATTTTTCTATGTCGGATAGATTTGGAAGCGATATATATCTTTTGAATTCCTCTCTTGCATTGACGGCGGCTCAAGATTTGCAGATTGCTCTAAATGGAGGCGTATATATTGCTTTTAACAGCGGCATTTCCATAGATGGACCTGGAAAAATTGTTTTTGGCTCCAATAATAGTTTTGAGGAAATATTATCTTTTACGATAAGCAGCGCTATCGTTGATATAGGCGGGTTGGAATTTCAATATATATCAAATAATTCCGCAATAGAAATTGCCGACTCCACAATATCTTTTAAAGCCTCAAGAAATTCTTTTAACTCAAATATGAATTCTATGGACGGCGGCGGCTCTTTGCGCATTGCAAATTCTTCCGTATCTTTTATCAATTCGATTATTTTTGAAAGCAATAGAACAATCTCTAACGGCGGCGCTTTATATATTGAGAATTCCAAAGTTTATTTCTTGGGAGAAATTTCCGTTAGAAATAATAGAGCCGACAGGCAAGGCGCCGGTTTATATTCTATAGGTTCAAGCGTAGTTTTTAAGTCCGGGTCAAACAATACGGCGTTTTCAAAAAATGCCGCGGCAAATAGTTTTGATTTGTATTTAGACGGCGCAAATTATATGTTTTTTGATATTGCGGACAATAAGAGTATTGACATAGAAAGCGGCATAAGAGGTCTGTCTGACGATATCATAGAAAAGAAAGGCGATGGACGGTTGAGCGTCAAAGGACAAATTGATTTTGCAGGAGATTTTAGATTTAACGGCGGAGTCTTTGAAGTGTCGCATTCAAGCGTATCCGTAAGTTCTTTTGTGATAAATAGCGCAAGATATTCAATGAAAAATCCAAATTCAAATAGCGCCTTGACAAGAATGTCAAAACTTTCAAGAGCGGCATTTGCCGTTAACATTTTGCCTTCTCCTATAATTACTTATGTAAATACGCTAAACGCTCAAAGCGCGGTTTTTGATTTTTCATTATATTTTAGCGGTTCTCAATTAGACGGCGATAGCATAATAGCATCTGATTCTATTTATATAAACGGAGCCGAATTTAATTTTGAAGCCTATGGCGAACTGACTTCTATAGACAGATCTATAAGCAGCGTTCAAATAATGGGTTCTCAAAATCCGATGACTGTAAATAATTATAATCGGTCGGGATATATCAATTGGTATATGAATAGCGGGGATTTAAGACGATTGTCGTATAGTCTTAATTATGACGGAGCGGGAGGATTATATTTGTCATTAGATACCGATATGTCATTGGACATAAAAGGGTTGACTCATAATCAAAATGAAGCGCAAAATCTCTTAAACAGCGTTTCCGATAATCAAAACATAATTTTAAAGAGAGGACAAATGAATTTATTGTCTGATGCGGCGGTAAAAAAGTATTTAGACGATATAAGCGGAGTATTTTTAGTCAATGCTTTATATATAGGTTCTCAAAAAGATATGGGCGCGCGGTTATATGATAGATTGACCATAAAGGCTAAAGAAGATTTTGACAAAAAAATAAATATCTGGGTTCAATACAATATAACGGGAGCAAGCAATAAAGGAGAAGAGTCGCAAGAAGGCGGCATAGACAGTTCAGGCGGTTCTGCCGAAGGCGGTTTTGATTTTATACACAATGAAAATATGGTTTTGGGATTATATGGAAGTTATAAGGCTGATTCCATAAAACAGGACGCAAACAAAGCCGATATGATAAGCGTCGGCGTCGGATTATACGGCATAGTCTTTAAAGAATCGGTCAATATACTATTTAATCTTGGCGCTGATATTGGAGATTATACTACTCAAAGAGAAGTCCTTGGCTATAAAATGGACGCTTCTTTCAACGCTGTTGCGGTAAGAGGCGGCATTCAATTAGAAAGCAAAGGGACTTATGTAAAACCTTATATAGAGATTGACGGGCTATATGTTATGACTCCTGAAATTGCCGAAAAGGGGAATCTTTTGAATTTGACTGTTGACGCCGGCAATTTTATGAGAATGGACGCTAAGGGCGGTTTTAAATTCGTATATAAGAAAGGACAATATGATTTTATTGGTCAGATATTTGGCGGATATATACTTAGCGGGGACAATATAAATTATGCTCTTGCTTTTGCGCAAAGCCCCGGCGCGGGAAAAATGAGCATAAACAATAGCGCCGTTGATAGTTTATCTTTTGGAGCGTCGGCTGGAGGCTATAAGGCGCTATCAAACTCTGTGAAAGCGTTCGCTAATATCGGTTTCAATATGACGGTTGATGGAGATTTGGCTTATTTGATGAGACTCGGATTAAATATCTCATTGTTCTCGCATAAAGCAAGCGAACAAAACAAAGCCAAATCCAAATTAGCAAAAGCTCAAGCGCAAGAAGCAAAAAGACTTGCGCAAGAAGAGGAAAGAATATCTCAAGAGCGGCAAGCCGCTGAGTTGATGAAACTTAAAGACGAAGAGATAGCCCGCTTGCAGACGGAAATAGAAAAAGCGCAAGCATTAGCCGCCGAGCAAGCGGCTAAAGATGAAATTGAGCGCTTTGCGGCAAAAACCGTTGAAGATTATATGAAAGAGGCGGTAGCAAGAAGAAATAAACCAGATATCAAGAGTTTTAAATTGTCTATTGCTATATTTAAAACAGGAAGCGCCTTTTTGCTTGAAAAATCCAAAAGGGATATAAGGCAGCTTGCCAAAAATATAGAGAAATACAAATACCAAAAAGTCGTAGTTGAAGGGCATACCGACGACACAGGCGATGAAAAAGTAAATCAATCTTTATCGGAAAGAAGGGCTAAGTCGGTATATGAGGAACTTATTAAAAATGGAATTAAAAATGTTGAATATGTGGGTTTCGGTTCAATGCTGCCTGCAACAACGAATGACACAGAAATAGGAAGAAGTCAAAACAGAAGAGTAGAGGTCTTTGTTGAGTAGAGACGGTGCTCACGCACAGACGATAATGTGCGGCGAAGCCGCGATACACACGGCTGGCTATAAGTTAAGTGCGATGTGAAGGTCGCATTGCCTTTTGGCGTCTTTTGACACAATTTGTCTGTTTGGATAGCGCTGCTATACGCGCGCAGACAAATTCTGCCAAAATACGCTCAAAATGCTTCGCGGAGCGCGTATCATACATAAAGGGAAAACGACAAAAACGGAAAAACGACAAAAACAAAAACCCCGAAAGGATTGTAGGGCGCGGGTTTGAAGCGCGATAGGAAGTTTATAATGAAAAAAATTTTAATATCAATAATTTTATTTTTAGGTTTTATAACATCATCTTATTCACAGTCTGTTTCTGTGAGCAGTTGGGCTGGTTTTACCGCCGCTTACGGCGACCCGAATTTTGATTTTATAAATCTGTCCAATGATATATCTGCCGCAGGAGACATAGACGCTCCGTCAGTATCGTCTATTACTATAAACGGCGCGGGCGGATATATAGACGGCTCGCAATTTGGCGGTTTTGTTTTTTCAAGCGTTCAAAGTTTTTTTTACGATATAACTTTACAGAATTTTAAGAGAACGGGCGCAGGCGGCGTTTTTGCCGCCGATAATTATTCAGCAATATCTTTTGTCAACACAAATGCTTCTTTCAATAACAATTCCGCAACAACAAATGGAGCGGTCGCGTATTTGGATTCTTATTCAAACCTATCTTTTACCGCAGATTTATCGGACATGGATATACAATTTTACAATAACAGCGCTAACGGCGTTGAAAATGACGTATATTTTGCAGACGATAATTCGGAACTATTATTTTCTGTTGATAATTCATTTACAATCAATTTGACAAACGGCATTATAACGAGCGGCGCAGCCGGCGCAATTGCGCGCAAAACGGGTCTGGGGGTTTTAGAGTTTAACGGCGTGGCAAAAATCGGAAATATATTTAGTATAGATGCTGGAACTGTCGTTTTCAATGTTTCGCAAAGCACTATATACTCTTTAAATATGAGCGTTGATACGGTTTTATCTATGCAAGTCGGACAATTTAATCAATTGTTTCTCAACTCGGCTAATTTGTCGGGCGAAATTATCGTAGATATGGATTTTGCAAATCTTATAGGCGACTATATTTATGCAGGCGGCGGTAATATAGGCATTTCTCAAAGCTCTTTGTCCATAAATATATTGGGGACAAATCAAAAATACGGCGCTAAAATTCTATTTATGCAGGCAAATAATATAAGCGGCGATTTTTATATTGATGTGAATTTGTCAACAAGTTATGTTATGGACAACTTAAACGGTCAATTATGGATTAAATTTATAGGCGGCGAAATGTGGGATTATTTTGCAGGTCTATATAGAAGCGCCACCGCCACCACAGGAACTATTTCTCTGATAAGGGATATTACGGCGTCCAATACGGTTATAGCGTCAATGTCTTTTAACGCGCCTTTGGCAGGCGATAACTTTACTGTTGACGGCGCGAATTTTATTGTGGATTCTAATTTAATTGAAAATCTGGGTTTTGTTTTAAGCGGGAAACAATTGCAGTTTTCAAATATAAACTTTTCCCAATTTATAAGCGCAAGCGAAGGCGCTGTTTTAAGGATTGATTCCGGTTCAAACATTATATTTTCAGGCACAATCAGTTTTAATAATAATTCGTCTTATGTTTCAAACGGCGGCGCAATTTTTGCAAGCGATTCACAGATTGAGTTTAATGCCGGCGGCGATATAATTTTTACGGGAAATTATGCCAATTGGCAGCCTAATGATATTTACTTAGACAATTCCCAACTTACATTATACGCCAATGCCTATGAGTTCAAAACAGAAGACGGCATAAATGCCTATAATGGCAGTAAAATAATTTACTCTAACGCAGATTTAGGTTTTTGGCGTTTGGGCGGGAGCAATGTATTTTCTCAAAGAATGTCTTTTGATATTGGAAACAATTCAAGGATATTTATTGACAACGGACATTGGACTTATACGCTAAATACCGCTCAAATAAGTTTAAACTATTCAACGATGACATTTACTGCCGTCCGAGTATTTTTCTCGTCAAATTCAAGAGATAATACGGGAAACGGCTCGTCTTTTAATCTTAATAGTTCTTCATTGAGTTTCATCAATTCCACTGTAACATTTTCATTCAATACCAGCGCAAGAAGAGATATAGGCGCGATATATGCCCAAAACGGTTCTGTATTATATTTTGAAGGCTCGGAGATATTTTTCAGTTCCAATATAATGAATAATGGCGCAAATGATATTTATATTGACGGTTCCGCTCTATATATAGTAAACAGCCCCAATCAAGTTAGATTTGAAAGCGGTCTATACGCTATTTTGCAAAGCACATTTGTTTTTAACAATTCCGCAAGCGCAAGCTTATATATTAGCGGAGACAATAATTTTTCAGAAATGGCATATTTTTTTATATCGCCGATAAGTTCTATCACTGTTGAGAAAGCGACATTTACTTATCGTTTAAATGATTTTATGTCTCTTGACGATTCCACGGCGGCATTTTTGAAGTCAACGCTCTATTTCTCAAGCAATACGAACGCGTCGGACGGCGGCGCCGTATTTTTAGATAATTCTTCGCTAATACTATTTGACTCTTCCATAGTTGTTTTTTCAAGCAATACCGCTCAAAACAATAGCGGCGCCTTACATTTAAACGGACTATCATCAGCCTCTTTTTCCTATTCTACGGTTACATTTTTTGGAAATACCGCAATACAAGACGGCGGCGCTATTGCGATTGACGACGACAAACTCTTTCCATTTTTAAATTCAAAAGTATCTTTTAGCAGTAATCTATCGCAAAACGACGGCGGCGCAATGTTTATGAGAGGCGGCGCAGTTTTAAAAGCGGCTCATGGGATTTTTGCTTGGACAAGCAATACTGCCTCAAATTTCGGAGGCGCTGTAAACGCGGGTTTTTCCACAATCAGTTTTGAGTATTCCACAATATCTTTTATTAGCAATAGCGCGTTTGACGGCGGCGCTCTTTATATAGGCGATAGTCTTTCATCGTTTAATTTTTCAAGAATTGATTATCTAAATAATACGGCGGCTAATTTTGGCGCAGCCGCCTATATTCATCAAAACTCAAACATAAATTTTTTCTATTCAACAATCAGTTTCATAGGAAATCAAAGCGCGGACGGAGGCTCTTTATATATTAACGGCTCTACTCTAACTTTTGAGCGGTCTGTATTAAAATGGACGAGCAATACCGCTTCAAATGACGGCGGCGCTTTGTTTTTAGAAAATTCTCAAAGTTCTTTCTCTTTATCAACCATAAATTTCCTATCCAATATGTCGGGAAATTTCGGAGCCGCAATATATAGTTCTCTTTCAACCGTATCTTTTAATATAAGCGGTATAAATATGACGAGCAATACCGCTGTAAGCGGAGCGGCGATATACGGCTCGCGGTCAAGTTTTTCTTTTAACGCCTCGTCTGCTTTATTTGCTTTTAATACGGCAGATGACGGCGCGGCTTTGTATTTTGATTCTTCAAATATCTCTTTTGAGATTTCAACGATTGGTTTTATCGGCAATATATCCACAAATGCAAGCCTATACGCGTCGGCTTCCAATATGATTTTTACAGCCTCCACAATCAATTTCATCGCAAATACCGCTTTCCAAGACGGCGGCGGGGCTGCTTTATATGCAGTTTCAAATTTTGATTTTTTCAATTCAAAAATTGTTTTTACAAGCAATAATGCTTTAAACGGCGGCGCGGTTTATAGCGAGGATTTTTCATCCGTATCTTTTACAAGTTCCGCAGTCCGTTGGCTTGCAAATACCGCTTTCCAAGGCGGCGGCGCGGTTTTTATAGATGAAACGGCATCGGTATATATAACGAGTTCCATTGTTCTTTTTGGACAAAATACCGCCGTTAGTTCCGGCGGCGGCGCGTATTTTGGCGCGGATTCGTCTTTCTCAATAGAGTATTCAAGTATAGATTTTATTTCCAATATATCCAGCGCGGACGGCGGCGCTATTTTTGTTAGAGAGAGAGCGGTTTTATCTTTTGCAAATACCACAATCTCTTTTTTAAACAATACGGCGTTTAGTTTCGGCGGAGCAATATTTGCGCAAAATTCGGCAAATATTTCATTTAGTTCTTCTCCTGTTTTAGTCAAATTCATAAATAACGGCGCCTTTGGCGGCGGAGCAGTTTTTCTTGACGATTTTTCTCAACTTTCTTTTATAGATTCAAGCGCGGTATTTAGCAACAATTTTTCTAAAAGTTCGGGCGGAGTTTTATATTTGGATAATAGCGCTCAATTTGTTTTTGAGAACGCCTTATTGGATTTTGTCAAGAACACGGCGTCTATAAGCGGCGGCGCTATTTTTGCAGACAATGGTTCAATAATAGATTTTAATTTATCGTCAAGCGTATTCTTTACTTCTAATACTGCGTCAAACGGCGGAGCGTTTTATGCGCAAAATTCGGCAATAATAACTTTTAACGGGTCAACAGTATCATTTGTATTCAATACGGCTTCAAGCGCGGCTATTGCATATATAGCGTCAAATGCCGAGATGCATTTTAGCGGCGGCGATGCGTATTTTACGAATAATAAATCCACAGGCGGCGACGGTATATTGTATTTGAACGGCGGAATTTTAGATTTTGTAAATATATCTATATTGAAAGTTCAAAAAAACGAAGCCTTAAACGGCGGGTTTATTTTTGTCAACGGCGGGGAATTTGATTTAGAGATATTAGATGAGTTCATATTTTCAAGCAATACGGCAAGGGGAATCGGCGGCAAGGGGGGAGCGTTTTATTTGAGCGGTTCTACTCTCGCTATAGTAGGCGCTGGAACAATATCCTATAACAGAGCGCAAAGTTCGGGCGGATTTATCTATGCGCAAGGCTCTTCCGTCAGCATAATAGCGGGCATAGGCTCAATTACGGCGCAAAACAATACTGCGGCAAATAGGGGCAATGATATATATTTGAGCAGTTCCGAACTTCATTTAAACGCTTTTGCAAATATGGAAATAAAGTTCAGCAAAGGCGGAATATACGCTATAGACGAAAGTTTTATAAATATAATCGGCGCGGGCAAAGTCAATTTTGAAGGTTTTGATTATTTTGCGGGAATTAGTTCTTTTGGAGTAATCAACGGCGGTTTATGGACTGTTAAAGGCTCTACATTTACTTATACGGCAAATACAAGCGGCTTATATATAAGTCTTTCAACGGCTGTATTTATGAATTCAAGCGTTACATTCTCGTCTAATACCGCTTCTTTTGACGGCGCAGGCTTGTATGCGTTTGACTCTGAAATTTCTATAAGTTCGTCAAGAATACAATTTACATCAAACACAGCAGACGCTTTTAACGGCGGCGCGTTTTATTTTTATAATTCAACATTGACCATTACAATAACCACAATAAACTTTAAACTAAATTCTGGAAATAGCGGCGGCGCAATCTCGCTAAATAATAATATTATGTCCATAATGAAAAGCAGTATAAGTTGGACGAGCAATACGGCGGTATCAACTGACGGCGGCGCAATTTCTGTGGAAAGCGGCTATTTAAAAATTTCATCATCTGTTCTTAATTTTTCATTTAACAATGCGGCGTCAAACGGCGGGGCGGTATTCGTCCATATATCAACTATTGATTTTTATGCGGATAAAATGACTATTGCCGGCAATACGGCGGTAAGCGGAGGCGGGTTTAATGCCGCAGACTCAAGCGTGTCATTTAAAGTTTCAACCGCAAATTTTCTGTTTAATATAGGAACTGACGGGGCGGGCGTATATTTATTAAACGGCAATATAGAATCGTCTCATTCGGTTCTAACTTTTTTAAGAAATACCGCCGCCAATAGCGGTGCGGCTGTATTTATGGATAATTCATCAATAGATTTTGCCGCGGCAAGCATGACAATAAGTATGAGCAGCGCTCAAATTGGCGGCGGCATATATATGAATACTTCGCAAATAAATCTTACTTCATCGTCAATACATTTGAATTCAAATACCGCGCTTGCAAGCGGCGGCGGATTATATCTTGACATGTCGTCAATTGCGTTTAAAAATTCAACGGCTAATTTCACATCAAATAAATCCGATTTAGGCGGCGCATTATTCGTTTCCGTTTCAACGCTGTCTTTTACAAACTCTGTTTTTAACGCCGATAGAAATATAGCCAGTTCAGGATCGGCTGTCTATTTGGTCAATGCGATGATAGACTTTCAAAAAACAATTCTGTCTTTTACGAATAATACCGCGCTCAAAGAAGGAGCGGGATTTTATTTAGACGCTTCGTCTATCTTTTTTAATATATCAAGTATGACGATTAGAGCAAGCAGCGCCGGCGCAAACGGCGGCGCATTTTTTCTTTCTAATTTTAGCGAAATAACTTTTTCTTCCGTATCTATACTATTAAATTCAAATATCGCTCTTTCAAGCGGCGGCGCGTTTTATTTTCAAAATTCTTCCGCTTCTTTTATAGGCTCAACTATTGTATTTAGGGCAAATAAATCCGCAAGCGGCGGAGTTTTTTATCTTGACGGTTCTTTCTTAAGTATTGAGAGTTCCAAAATAGACATTTCAAGCGCTTCGGCAGACTTGGGAGCGGTTTTTTATCTTACAAACTCTTCTGCGTCAATTAAAGGTTTTGGAAATATATCTTACAATCAATTTAATAGCTCGGGCGGCGCGTTTTATGCAGATGGCGGCTCAAATATCAAATTGTTGACGGACGGCGGAGATTTGGTTTTTAAAGGAAATAAAACATCCCGCAATGCTCCAAATGATTTCTTTTTAGATTCGAGTTTTTTGACATTGGAGAGCGCGCAAAATAGGCAGATAAGGCTTGAAGACGGAATATATGCCGTTAATGCAAGCGAAATCAATATCACAAGCCGCGGCTTGGTCTATATGAGCGGAATCAATTATTTTAATGCAGTCTCTTCTTTTGTAATTATTGGCGGCGGCATAGTTTCCGTTGAAAATGCAAGTTGGACTTATACGCAAAATGGTATGGGTATTTATATTGAGAATTCTACTATTGTTTTCAATAAAGCGGTAATAAGTTTTTCGAGCAATGGCGCGTTAACGACTCTGGGCGGGGCATTATATTCTATAGGCAGCGTCCTTAAAATTGAAAATAAAGGCGCGAGTTTTATAGGAAATATCGCCGTAAATGACGGCGGCGCGCTCTATGCTCAAAATTCCACAATCACAATCAATGCGGGCGGCGATATAATTTTTAGAGAAAACAATGCTGCAAACGGCAGAGATAATTTAAACGATATTTATTTGGATAATTCTATTCTAATGATGAGCGCAGGCGCTTATGCTTTCTCTATGGAAGGCGGCATAATATCTACAAATTCATTCATTTCTTACAAAGGCGCTTTGAACGGTTTATATTTAGAAAATGAAATGAATCTTGCCGCTTCTACAATATCCTTTATAAATAATACCGCCCCTTCGGATGGAGCAAGTTTATCCGCCCAAAGCGTTTTATTTTCATTTGATAATTCAAGCGCGTCGTGGATATCTAATAAAGCGGATTATGGTTTTGTGAGCGCTTCAAAAGGCGGGGCGGCTTATATTATGTCTTCAACAATGTCTTGGACAAATTCAAGAGGCTTTTTTGTCAACAATATCGCAGGCAAGCCCGCTTCGTTGGGCATTTCTGCCGGCGGAGCGATATACGCTTATGATTTAAAATTTGATTTTGACGGCTCTACAATAGTATTTTTGGGCAATAGCGCTAATTCTGGTGGAGCATTATATTTAGAAAATTCTTCTATTTCTTTTATTAATTCAAGCAGCGCGTCTTTCATAAATAATTTTGCTTCAAATACAGGCGGCGCGATTTTTGCCGTCGGTTCCACTATCAGTTTTGGCGGTGCTTTTATAACTTTTGCCCAAAATAGCGCAAATCAAGGCGGCGCGGTATATAGCGCGGACGGGGAAATAAATATCATTGCGGATATTTCAAGCATTGTATTTATCAATAATAGCGCAAGATCTGGCGCGGATATATATGTTTCAAATTCCGTTTTAAATCTGTTAGTGAACGGCAATACGATAGTTTTGCAAGGCGGAATATATGCCGCAAACCAAAGCTCTATAACAATTTTAGGTCAAGCGGCGGGAGGAAATGAAAAAATTATTCTCGGCGGCAATAATTATTTTGAAAGAATGGCATCGTTTAATATATCAAATGTTCAAGTAGAAGGCGTCCAAAATACTTTTTCTTATGTTTCAAATACGGCGGCTTTAAATATCTCTAATTCAAGCGTTTTGTTTAGTTCTATTCAAGCCGCTTTCAATAGCAATGTCTCAAATGGAACAGACGGCGGAGCGCTATATATTGACAATTCGTCCATATCGTTTTCGGGGAGCGTTGAATTCAATAATAATAGCGCGTCAAACGGCTCAGACGGCGGCGCGCTATATATTGACAATTCGTCTATATCGTTTTTGGGGAGCGTTGAATTTAATAATAATAGAGCGTCAAGCGGCGCGGCGGCTTATTTAATGAATAATTCAAGCCTTACCATATCGGGACAAGGCTCTTTTACAAATAATAAGGCTGATACAAACGGCGCGGTTTTCTTTGTCCAAGATTCTTATTTAACTCTTAAAGCAAATAGTTCAGATATTGTCTTTTCAAACAATGCGCCTGACGGCGGGTTTGACATATATTTGGACGGCGGCGCAAATATAGTTTTATTTGATATATCAACGCGAAATGCCGTCAATATGGACGGCGGCATATACGGCGAAGCGGGAGACGCAATAGAGCATAAAGGCGGCGGCGCTTTCAATCTCAAAGGCAAAATTGATTTTGCGGGAAATTGGACTGTTAACGGCGGGACAATGACAGTCTCTTATTCAACCATATCTATAAGTTCTTTTGTCATAAATAACGCGAGATATTCTATGAAAAATCCTAATTATGCAAACGCGCGCCCCGCTATATCGGCGCGCTCGGCAAGAACCGTATATGCCGCGGCAATAAATCCAGTTCCAACTCCTATAATCACTCTTACAGATTCCTTGACGGCGAGAAATGTTATTTTTGATTTTTCAATATATTTTAGCGGATCCAGCATAGACGGCGACAAAATAATAGCCGATACTTTGATAGATATAAACGGCGCATTTTTTAATTTTGACGCCTATGGTCAATTGACTGCGATTAGTTCAAATTTGAGCGTTGCGATAATGAGTTCTTCTGGAACTATGCCGATAATTAATTACAATCAATCGGGATATATCAACTGGTATATGGACGGCGGAGATTTTAGACAATTGCCTTTCACTCTCAATCTTGATTCTGTCAACAAAACGCTCAATTTATTGTTGAGTTCAACTATGTCTTTAAGCATAAACAATTTGACGCCAAATCAAAAGGAAACTCAAAATCTATTAAATTCAGTTTTTGACAATAATGAAATCATAAGCATAAGGAGCGGTCTAAATTTATTGTCCGACAACGATATAAAGGAAACATTAGACGATATAAGCGGAGTATTTATAATCAACGCTTTATATATAGCGGCGCAAAAAGATATGAGTATAAGACTTTACGACAGATTGAGCGTAAAAAATCCTCAAGATTTTGACAGAAAAGCAAATTTCTGGGTTCAATATATTATTGACGGCGGAGATTATAAAGACGAAGAAAGTCAAGTTCTCAATCTAAAGAGCGGCGCTTCTTCAATAGAAGGCGGTTTTGATTTCTTAAATAATGAGGACAGAGTCGTCGGTCTATATATTTCTCAAAGCGCCGATAAAATAAAGCAAGAAAACAACAAAGCCGACGCCGCTCTTATGGGCGCGGGATTATACGGCATTGTTTATGGCGGTAGAGTCAATTTTTTATTTAACGCAGGCGCAGATATGGGAGAAATTAAAACATTAAGAAAAATTGAATACGGCGGATTTGAAGGCGATGGAAAAATCAATATGACTATTGCAAGAGGCGGCGCTCAAATAGAGTTTAAGACGCGCGAGGATAAAATCAGAATAAGCCCTTATTTAGGCATAGACGGCATATACGCTATGACTTCCAAATTTGAAGAAACGGGCGGAGCATTGAGTTTGTCTGCGCCTGCCGCAAATTTTATGAGAATGGATGCAAAAGGCGGTATAAAAGCGGCTTTTGTAAAGGATGCATATAGTATAGTCGGTCAAGTATACGCGGGTTATATATTGAACGGAGACGAAATAAAATACGATATGAGTTTTGTCAAAAGTCCAGATAGCGGCAAGATGTCTATACGCAATAGCGAAACAGGCGCTTTATATTTCGGCGGCGCGGTCGGCGGTTTTGTGGAAATGTTTGAAGGGTGGAAATTGTTTGCTAATGCAGGCGTCAATATAAATCAAAACGGAAATTTAGGATATTCTTTTAGAGCGGGAATAAATATAAGCGTCCTGTCCGCAACGGAAATGAAAGCCAATAGAATTAAAAGAGAAGAAGAAAGAGCGCGTAAAAAAGAAGAAGAGCGTCTTGCCAAAGAAGAAGCCGCCGTTTTAAAGGCTCAACAAGAAGCGCAAAAACAAAATGAACCGCAAGAAAAAGAATTGACAAGAGAAGAACAACTCGCGCTCTTAAAAACGGAACTTGAAAAAATCCAAGAACAAAAAGGGAGCGCAGTTCAAGAAGAGCAAGCCGTTCAGCAAGAATACGACGCTGTCCGAGCCGTTGACGCATCTCTTCCCGATGCCGAACTTTTAAAAGAGTCCATTATAAAAGCGAAAGAAAGAAGAGCAAATGCCGATATTAGAGTTGTGAAATTTAATTCAGGCATATTTGAAAACGGCAAATATATTTTGACTAAACAGGCAAAGAATGAAATATGGGTATTGGCGCAAGCGCTTAAACAGTCCAGCTATAAGAGCATTGTCGTAGAAGGGCACGCTGATTCAACGGGCAATCCCGATAAAAATATGGAATTGTCTAAATTACGCGCAAAAGCGGTATATGACATATTTGTTAAATGCAGATTAAACAATGTTGAATATGTAGGTTTTAGTTCAATGCTTCCCGAAGGCGACAATAATACAATAGGCGGCAGAGAAAAAAACAGAAGGATAGAGATATATATAGAAGACGGCAATACAACCGCCGCAGAATAACTTAAAAATAGAAAACAAAAAAGAAAAAAACGGCGAAACGACAAAGCGGCAGAGAGAAAAGACGGCAAAAACAAACGACGCGCTTTGCGGTGAAAGTAGATTCCCGATAGAGACATTCGGGAATGACGGAGTTGGGGAGACGGTTGGGAACGACAGAGTTGGAGAGGTATTCAAGAATGGCGGAGTTGAGGGGACATTCAAGAATGACGCGGCGGCTTTGTCTTTCGCCGTCATTCCCGAGCGTCTCTGTCGGGAATCCAAGTTTAGCCGCAGAGCGATTGAACTATAATGATTGTTTGCTAAAAGCGAATTCCAGAAAGATATAGAGAAAAGAGGGCAAAGGCTGTTAAAACAATACGGCAAAAACAAATATAGAGACGCGCTGTATGCGCGTCTAAAAACCGCAAATGGTTCCGCAGGCGGCAAAAGAGTTTATAAATAACGGAGGTAATATCAATGAATTTAGCAAGTTTAGCAATCAAGAGACCGACATTTGTTTTTTCTTTACTTTTAGCTTTTATCATAGTCGGGCTTTTGCTTATGCAAAGGCTGCCGGTGAGGATGATGCCGGATGTAGAATATCCTTTTGTTGTGGTAAGCGTCGTTTATCCCGGCGCAGGTCCTGAAGAAATAGAAAGCCGCGTGAGCAGATTGGTGGAAAACTCTATGAGCTCGGTCGCAGGCATAAAAACAATCACTTCAATAAGCAATGACGGACGGTCGCAGGTTTTTGCCGAGTTTGAACTTTCCGTTGACCCGGAACTCGCCTTACAAGAAGTCAGAGATAAAATCGCCGCCGCTAGACGCAGATTTCCCGACGATATAGAAGAGCCGGTAGTTCAAAAATTTGACCCGGAATCCCGTCCGATTATGCTAATCAGTCTAAGGTCGTCTCTTGCGCCAAAAGAATTATATGATTTTGCCGATGAGAATTATGTCAAAGAATTATTAAGAATCGACGGAGTATCCAATGTCAATATGTTCGGCGCGACAAGAAGAGAAGTTGATGTCTATGTGGACAGGCATAAATTAGATTTATACGACACAACTCTTTCAGCGGTGTCTGCCGCTATTGGAAATAATAGCATGAATGTTCCCGTAGGCAGAATAGCCACGCCTACAGGCGATATATCGTTTAGAACTTTGGGAGAATACCGCAATGTTAAAGATATAGAAGAGGTTCCGATAAGTTTTATGGGTAATGATGTGTCTGTGGCGGTGCGCGATGTTGCAAGAGTGGAAGATACAACCGCTGAAAGATACAGCATAGGCAGAATGGATTTTAGGCAAGATGGAAAAGTTTTAAAAGAGCAAGGCATGCTTCTTGCTATTTTTAAACAATCAGGCGCCAATGAAGTAAATATATCGCAAGGCGTGATAAAAAGAATAAAAGATTTAAACGAAAGATATAAAAATGCCGACGGCAGTCCGTGGCTTACTCTTGTGACGGATAATGCAAAGGGCATAAAAGACAATATCACGGATGTTCAGCATACAATTTATGAGGGCATACTTTTAGCTATCATAGTAGTCTATTTTTTCCTTGCAAGTTGGCGCTCTACTTTTATCACCGCTCTTGCTTTGCCCAATAGTTTAATAGGCTCTTTTGTTTTTATGTATTTCTTTAATTTCAGCATAAACATAGTTTCTCTTATGTCGCTGTCGCTTGCCGTAGGTCTGCTCATTGACGACGCTATAGTTGTGCGCGAAAATATCTATAGGCATTATGAAGAGGGCGAAGAACCCGATATTGCCGCGCAAAACGGCACGGACGAAGTGGCTCTTGCCGTCATAGCCACAACTTGTTCCGTAATTGCGGTATTTTTACCCGTCGCTTTTATGAGCGGTCTCATAGGCAAGTTTTTTAAAGAATTCGGGTTAACCGTTGTTTTTGCTATGGGCATATCCATACTTGACGCTTTAACTATCGCGCCTATGCTTTCAGCATATATCATCCCGTCTCATAAAGAAGAAAAAGAAAAAAAGCCGAATGCTTTTGTATCTTTTTTCAGCGCGCTTATAAGAGGTCTCACAGTCAATTGGTTTGAAAAAGTATATAAAGCGGTCGTAGCGCTTTATGAAAAGATTTTAAGAATAGTCCTTCATCATAAAATAATAACTCTCATTTTATCCGTCATAGTTTTTATCGCGTCTTTATTGCCGGTTTTTTACGGAAAAATACCGATGAATTTTATGCCCGCATCTGAATCTGGAGAATTTAGAATAAGTATCACCGCTCCGCCCGATTATGCGGTGTCTATGACGGACGCTTTGAGTTCTAAAATAGAAGATATAGCGATGTCCGCGCCTGAAGTTGATTTTATGGTCGTTCAAGTCGGCGGGAACAATCAATTAAACACAGCCGCTATGGATGTCCGCCTTGTGCCGTCAAAGCAAAGGAAACTTTCAACCGAAGATGTCAAATCTTTGCTTAGAGAAAAAATAAGAGCGGCTATAGACAAAGATATAGATTTATCTATTGACGCGACGGGCGGCATGATGGGCAATAATCAAAAACCGTTCGCTTACCTATTATATGGAAAGGACACAACTCAATTGTCAGACCTTGCCGACGATTTAATCGCAAGATTTGAAACCATTCCAGGTCTTGTTGATTTAACTACAAATTTTCAATCTGGAAAACTTGAATATCAAATAGATATCGCGCCCTCAAAAGCAAAACAATTCGGCGTCAATACCATAGCCGCAGGCGCGGAACTTAGAGCTATGGTAGAAGGCAATACCCCCGCGGTATTTAGAAGCAATGGTCTTGAATACGATATAAGAGTTGTATTTGAGCAGCCTCAAAGACGGATAATGGATTCTTTTAACGATTTATATGTCGCTAATGTGAACGGCAAAAGAGTAAAAATATCGAGAATTGCCGATTTAAAACAGGCGCGCGCTCCAAATAGAATTTACCGCCGTCATCGTTCAAGATTCATACAAATCTCGGGCAATTTATCCAAAGGTTATACTCTCGGACCAATACAAAAAGAAGTCAATAAAGCCGTAGAAGCAAGCCAAGCGGAAATTGCAAGTAAAGATTTATGGACAGGCATACAAACAGAATTCTCGGGCAACTACGAAGATATGAAAGATTTAAAAAGCAATATGCTTATAGCGGGGGCTTTGTCTCTAATTTTTATCTTTATGGTTTTAGCGAGTTTATACGAGTCTATAATTACGCCTTTTGTGATTATGCTTGCCATTCCATTAGGCAGCATAGGCGGTTTATTGGCTTTATTTTTCACAGGTCATGCCCTTGACATTTTTACAATGATAGGAATGATAATGCTGCTGGGCATAGTAGCCAAAAACTCAATTATACTTGTCGACTATATACAACAATTAATCAAGCGAGGGCGAGACTCCATAGACGACGCGATAATAGAAGCGGGTAAAGTCCGTCTAAGACCTATACTTATGACTTCATTTGCTTTAATCGGCGGCATGGTTCCCACAGCGTTAGCGCTGACAGAAGTAGGCAAATTCCGCCAAGGCATAGGCATTTTAATCATAGGCGGCATATTGACTTCAACTTTCTTGACATTGTTAATAGTCCCGGCAGTCTTTGAATACGCTTTCGCTCTGCGCATATTTTTAAGAAAACTCTTAAAAAGACCCGAAAAAAGAAAAATAGATTTGTTGTAGAGACGGCGCTATGATGCGCGCGTCTAAAACGGCAAGAGAAAATACAACGCAAACAAAGTTTCAAATAAGAGCGGCTGCGCGGCGCAATTTAAGAGTAAAAGCGCATTAGAAAATTGCAGTAAATTTTATGAAAATGGAGTATTGGGTCAATGAAGAATTTACCAATAGGAATTCAATCATTTAGTAAATTAAGGACAAATTCCAATGATTATTTGTATGTTGATAAAACGCGGCATATTTATAATATGGTTAGCGAGGGAAATGTTTATTTCCTATCCCGTCCGCGTCGTTTTGGCAAATCGCTTTTAGTAAGCGCGATGAATGAGCTATTTAACGGCAACAAAGACATTTTTGAAGGTCTTTATATTTACGACAAATGGGATTGGACTAAGAAAAATCCCGTTATTAGATTGGATTTTGGGGCAAGGGCTAACAAAACTCCTCAAGATTTAACAATTTCACTATCTGACTTTTTAAACTTTGAAGCGTCGGACAACGGTATTAGATTAGAAAGTTCCAAACTTCCAGATAAGTTTGGAGAGTTAATAACAAAACTCCATTTGTCCACGGGTGAAAAAGTAGTAGTTTTGATAGATGAATACGACAAACCTATAATTGACAATATGTCTCAATTGGAAGTTGCTGAAAGCAATAAAAGACTTCTTCACGATTTCTATCAAGTTTTAAAAGCAGAAGACGACCATCTAAGATTTGTCTTTATGACGGGTGTGTCAAAATTTGCCGGCTTATCGGTATTTTCAGCCTTAAATAATATCAACGATATAACAATTGATGCAAAATATGCCGCAATATGCGGATACACGCAAGAGGAATTGGAAAGCGTTTTTAGCGAGCATATAAAAGCGGCGGCTAAAGTTTTCGGTTATAGTCAGAAAAATTTGATGGATACTATTCGTTCAAGATATGATGGGTATAGTTGGGACGGCGAAATAACTGTATATAACCCGTTTTCAACGCTGCTATTTTTTGACAAGAGAGTATTTGATAGTTATTGGTTTGCTACGGGAACTCCTACTTTTTTGATAGACATGATAAAAAACAGAAATCAAGTGACGGATATTTTAGAGCCTCAGGAAGTTGGAAAGAATTTCTTCAAGAGCGCGGATGTTGGAGATATGGACGATTTGTCCCTGCTATTTCAAACTGGATATTTAACGATAAAAAGTAAAAAAAGGGGTATAGACAATATATATACGCTTGGAATGCCGAACTTAGAAGTTAGAGAAGCATTTTTAGAAAATTTGCTAAGTTCATATAGTAAATATCCGGCGGGCAAAGTTCCTATTTTAAGAGATAAGATGCAAGCGCAGATACGAAATAGCGACGAACAGGGTTTGGAGCAGAGTTTTAGATTATTGTATGCGTATATCCCGTATTTATTAAAGATAGAAAATGAGAAATACTATCAATCGATGTTTTTAGTGATGCTTGCGTTATTGGGTTTTGACATTTATGGCGAGATGTTGACTAATGCCGGCAGAATAGACGCCGTATTGAGGCTGTCTGATTTTGTTGTGATATCTGAGTTCAAATACAGCGCAGAAAAGTCTCTTGAAGAGATGACGCAGGCAGCCATTGAACAAATCATTGATAAAAAATATTACGAAAGATTTCTTGACAAGACTATTATAATGTTAGGAGTTGCTTTTAACGGCAAAGATGTCAAATGCAAAATGGAAAAACTAAAAATCAAATGAAAAAAATAAAACAAATCCTCAAAACAATTTCAAAATATATATCTATATGCGTCTCCGTTTCAAAACCCGCATCTGTACATGTCTCCGTAGGGGCAGACCCGCGTGTCTGCCCGTCTCAAATAAATTTGCCTCTAAACCGTAAATTTGTCGTCACGGGTTTTGGATTTGCCATTGCGTGCGTATCCCATGTTTGTGTTGTCATTGCGGGCAAGACCCGCAATCTCCGTCGTTTCCTTTTTTCATCATTCCCGAATGTCTCCCCAACTCCGTCATTGCCGAGCGTCCCTATCGGAAATCCATTTTCACCGCGGAGCGCGTCGTTGTTTTTTAATCGTCTTTGCCGCCTTTTCTCTCTGCCTTTGTTTTCGTCTTTAAAATCAAAACTCTCTTTCAAATTTCTTTTAACTGCTTTTATTGTCGTCTTTTTGTCTTTATCTGCTTTTGCCGCTCGACAGTCATATACAAGCGGAACTAATACTTTTCCAGTCCCAGCTGGCGGTTTAATATCTGGCAATGGCGGGGGTAATGGCGGAGCTATATATATATCAGGCGCGGCAACGCAAGTAAATATCAATTTCACAGGCAATGTTGATTTTTATAGAAATGGAGACGGCTCAACGGCAAGCGGCGGCGCTATATATATGAGTGGTGGAAAACTCTACTTTAATATCACAGGGACATTGTATTTTAGAGAGAATACAGCGCAAGGCGGTGCAGGAAATGGGGCGGGGGCGATATACTTTACTGGCGATACAGATGTAACTATGACTGCCGCCAACATTATAATTTACAAGAATCAAGGCGGAACAGACGGCGGGTCATTTGCTTTTAATGGCGGTGGAACGCGCTATTTACAAATACCGAACACAGTCAACCGCATTCAAATTTCAAGCAACACTTCAGCATTTGGCGGCGCTATATATGGAAATGGCGGAACAAATTATTTGACATTCATGGCAAAGATTGTGGAATTTCTTTACAATACTGCTTCCAACAATCCATACAGAGAAGGAGCTGGCGGAGTGATTCAATTCAACGGCGCCGTAGGTAATATAGATTTTTTTGGCGTTAGCGATGCCAATCGTATAACTGTCAATTACATAGGAAACACAGCAAATTACGGAAATTCGCATGGCGGAGTTTTGGCTTTATATACCGATACAAATTTGCATTACAATTACACAAATTTAGTTTTTAACAATAATCTTTCAATAGTGGATGGCGGAGTTATATGGGCGCAGAGCAATGCTTTAGTGGAATTTAAAAACTTTTCATTTAGAGCCGATAATAACAAAGCGCAGTACGGAGGAATCATAGCGTTAGCAGGAAACGCTAGGGTGACCTTTGA
The DNA here is from genome assembly GCA_031287095.1 of Candidatus Parendomicrobium reticulitermitis. Classification (GTDB taxonomy): domain Bacteria; phylum Elusimicrobiota; class Endomicrobiia; order Endomicrobiales; family Endomicrobiaceae; genus Parendomicrobium; species Parendomicrobium reticulitermitis. The sequence goes on from JAITTG010000018.1 coordinate 43,289, forward strand.
AAATGGAAGCATAGAGTTCACGAGCAATACTTCTTGGAATAACGCTTCTGTAGGGAACATAAGTCTTGGCGCCAGCAATGTAATGACTTTAACTAATATATCCAGTCTGATAGGCAGATACAACAAAGCGGGACAAGCGGGATTATTATATTTGCCAAACATTTCATTTAATTTCACAGGGACGACGATGGAATTAACGGGCAACACAGCGTTTAATGGTAGAGGCGGCGGTTTTTACTTTACGAATTCGACTACGGTATTTAGCGGACAAAACATGACATTTAAGACGAACATGGCGTTGACGGCTATTGGTCATGGCGGGGCTATATACATAGAGTATTCAAATGCAACATTTGGCGCGCCTCTATCAATGATATTTGACGGAAACAGCGCGGGAGGAAGCGGCGGTGGGATGTATTTTTTAAATTCGAGAGCGTATTTTACGCAATCGAACTCGATGCAATTTCTAAACAATATTGCGGCAACAAATGGTGGGGCGATGTATTTTGGGAACTCGTATGCGTCGTTTGC
>JAITTG010000031.1 GCA_031287095.1 Candidatus Parendomicrobium reticulitermitis
CTTAAGTTTTTAAATTTTTCGCAAGTCCATGCTTGTTTGATTGAAACTTTGTTTAAATCGGCAATTATCAATTGTCTATAAAAATCACCGCAGCAAGGACTTAAATATCCTTCATAAGTTACTGTTAATCCATTAAATAAGCGTTCGCAAGGCAATTTCCTTAAATAATAACCTACATCCTTAAAGTTTCCTGCGGGAAATAATAAATCATTGATTTTGACATTAAGTCCATTGCGCGCATTAACTTTTGCAAAATCAATTTCATCGCAATATTTTCCGATTTCGGACTTGAATTTAGAAACTTCACCTACGGTTTGCTTGGTTACGATAAACGACACATATAACTTTAAATCTAATTTATTTGCTTTTCTATATTCGTCTATAAATTTTAAATTGTTTATGACCAAATCAAAATCGTCTTTGCCATGTATAAACCGATAAGTTTCTCGGCTGCCGGCATTGATTGAGAATTTTATGCTGTCTATCCCCACTCCGCGTTTTATCAATGGGATAATTCTTTCAGGCGCGGCAAGAGCGCCGTTAGTATCCATAAAAACATATTCAAAACCTAACTTTTTTAAATGGGCTGCCGCTTCTTGTATCTTGGGATACAACAACGGTTCTCCAGTAACATACAAACCGCATTCCCGTCCGCCGTTATCATAAATTTCTTTAGATATTCTTTTAAAAAAATCAAAATTCATATATCCGTATTTCGCAGTTGTTTTTCTATTGGCGCAAAAAATACATTTGTGATTGCAGACATTTGTCAACTCTATCATTATTCCGCTTGATGGAAACGGCGGCTCAATGCTCAATTTATTAACCTGTCTAAATTTAGATAATCTTTCTTTGTATTCTCCCATAAAATACCCCATGTTTTTTATTTTTTGTTAAATGTCTGCAATGCATCTTTTGAAATCATACATTGATTACAAATTTCACATCTTTGAGCCGTATTTAATTGTTTTTTAAATTCTTTCATTGCGTCGCCGTTAGCTTTCCTAACATTTGACATAGCCATTTGTTTTCTCCTTTACATAATTTATTTTATATTACATATTCTTCATAATAAGTTCTTTCATCGCTTCTACTGTAAGCCATTGATTATTGTTTTCGGAATTATATTCAAAATCGCTTGATACAAATTTTGCATTTGGATACGCATTTTTTATTTTGTTTTTATCTATGTTTGGTAAAATCACATAGCGGCTATCAAATTCAACGGTATTAACGGCATCTGCTTTTGTTATCATCTGCTCGTGTATTTTTTCTCCGCTTCTGACGCCTATAATTTTAATTTTGCAATTTGGCGCTATTGCTTTTGCCAAATCGACTATTTTCATTGATGGAATTTTTTTGACATATAATTCGCCGCCTTTCATATCGTTTAGAGCAAAATCTACCGTTTCAACGGCATCTTCTAATGTAATCCAAAATCTTGTCATTTTCTCAGAAGTTATGGGCAATTCTTTAACGCCTTCTTTGGCAAGTTTCATAAAGAAAGGAATTACAGAACCTCTTGAACCCGCTACATTGCCGTAGCGGACTACTGCAAATTTTATATCTCTGCCGCCGCGATAAGCGCTTGCCGTAATAAAAAGTTTATCAGAACAAAGTTTTGTCGCTCCATATAGATTTATTGGAGCGCAGGCTTTATCTGTAGAAAGCGCCACAACTTTTTTTACATTTCTATCAAAAGAGGCTTCAATAACATTTTGCGCTCCAATTACATTGGTTTTGATTGCCTCAAAAGGATTGTATTCGCAAGAAGGAACTTGTTTTAACGCGGCGGCATGAATTACAAAATCAACATTTTCAAAAGCCATAAGCAATCTGTCTTTATCGCGGACATCTCCGATAAAAAATCTCAATTTACTTAAAAAAGGTTTAAATTCCGGCATATTTTGCATTTCAAATTGTTTAAACTCATCTCTTGAATAAATGATAATCTTATTTATCGAAGGATATCGTTTTAAAACATAACCGGTAAAACATTTGCCAAAACTACCCGTCCCGCCTGTGATTAAAATTGATTTTCCATTTAACATAATAATCCTTTATAAAAAAACTCTGATTAACTAAACCTCTTTGCCGTCTTGCCCGCAAATTGTAATTCATAGTAACAAATTGTAACCCCAATGACAAATTGCAGCCTGTAATGGCGGCTTAAAGATATTTGATAAATTATCAGCGTCTCTTTATCTGTTTTATTTAATAAATTTCAATATTCTTTTTTTCTTCTTGCGAAAGATAATTATCTGCAAATTCTTGAGTATATATATCTTTAAAGTTTCCTTTTAACCCTACGGGATTGATAGATATTATCTCAGTATCGGGATAATACATCTGCGCAAATTCTTTAAGCATAATCCAACATTTTTTAACCTGTTGTCTATATGGATTAAAGTATTTATCCTCATCGTCTTGATTCTTAAATTTTTTAAACTTTGCTCTATATTTACACCATTCTTTATCCTCGCCGTAAAAGTGCTTTCCAATTGCGTGACCCGCATCGCAGCCGACAAGATATATTTTTCTTGGACTAGTCCATAAAGCAAATTGCAGAGGGTCAAAAATAATTGTATGCCCATGAATTAGATATTGGCTGTCAATTTTATATGTGAAATAATGCTTTCTATTGTTCCAAAGAAAAGTATCGTCGGGATAGGCTTCAATTGTATAATAGCGTTGGGCATTATGCCTTATACAATAGCTTTCAGGTATATGAGTATGGATTGGAGTATGCGGAGTATCTCCCGATGAGACATTGATTTTTAAAGCATAAAATTTCTTAGCAACCACTTTATCCAATTCATTCAAATACCTTTCCACACACATTTTTTCTGATATAAACAAATAATCCAGTTTCATCTTGTCAGACAAAAAAGCCAAATTGACTCCTATATTTATAACATTGTTTAACGGCTTATAGTAATTTAAACTCGGTCCATTGCCGAAAACAACCAAATCCCTGCCATTATAATAATTTTTATATTTTCCAAAAGATTCTTTATGGACATCGTATATATTCATTGCTTGGGATGTTTGTGTAAGCAAGATATGATAATACTTTCTGCTGTGTTGTGAAAGCCTATTTATTACCTTATTTTGCTCGTCTAATTTTAATAATAGTTCTTTATGCTTATTTTTTAATCTAAACTTTAACCCTAATATATTGATAACCTTATATATCCCATCATTTTTACAATGAAAAATTGCCTCAAAAAACTTTGTGGCGAATTTTCTTAGACTACTACCCCCCCCTAATGCTTTGCTTTTATCTTCCATTTTTTATGCTCCTTTTGTTTTTTTATTTCGTAATGGCGGGCGGGTTTGAAAAACCTCACCGAACGACTTTCATTAGTTCGTCGTTGTCATTCGCCGTTTATTCCTACTCCTTCCAATTTTGATTTACTGTTCGTCCAAGCTGGCAGGTTTGAAACCCGCTCCTAACGGCAAAGGCAACGGCAACGGCGCGCTTTGCGATGAGGGTGGGTTTCAAACCCACACCCTACGACTTTCGTTCGTTCGATTTTGTCATTCGTCGTTTATTCCTACTCTTTCCCGTTGAGGTTCACTGTTCGTCCAAAGACAACGGCACGCTTTGCGATGTGGGCAGGTTGAAAACCCGCACCCTACGAGGATTTTGGATTTTTTTGTTTTTTGTCGTTTTTTTCTTTTTATTGTTTTCCATTTATGTATGAGACACGCTCCGCGAAGCATTTTGAGCGTATTTTGGCAGAATTTGTCTGCACGCGTATAGCGGCGCTATCCACGCAGACAAATTGTGTCAAAAGACGCCAAAAGGCAATGCGACCATTCAATCGCACTTAACTTACAGCCAGTCGTGTGTAATCGCGG
>JAITTG010000045.1 GCA_031287095.1 Candidatus Parendomicrobium reticulitermitis
CATCCCAATACCGCTATGCCGTCAGTATCAGTCCAAGAAATCCTCTCTTGCCAACTTGCTTTCTTGCTTTCTGTCCGCCTGTCAAATATCAACAAATACGACGGCGCTTGCGGCGCAACGCTGTCTCTGTATTTTTTTATCTGCTTTAACCCTTCCTCTTTGACTATTTCAAAGTTGTTGTAATCTCTTATCATTTTTACTTCTATGATATATGACTTTTCTTTATACTCAACCCTTAAATCCATCCGCCCTCTGCCTGCCGCGTATTCCCTGTCTATATGCCCTCCGCCGTTTAATACCCTTTGTAAGAACGCTTGCAATAGTAAATGCGGAAATGCTTCTATATAATCCGATTGCTGTTCCCAAATATCGGCATTCGCTCTCCAAAATTTTTGAAATTCTTGTAATAGCGTGTCCATATCAAGCGTCCCATCATCTTTTTCCCATTTCCACTCCGGTTTTACTATCGCATATTGCATCCCATAGGTTATTTCTCTTGCGAGAACTTCTCTATATATCGGATTTGAAACTTGCGGAGTCCCGCCTTCTAATGAGACAAGCCCTAAATCAATACAAAGTCTAAATCCTTCGCTTTGCGCAAGCGCAATGTCCGGTTTTCCCGTCATCAAGGTTTCTATAACTTTTTTTATCCTTTCATCTTGCAATCTATATGCCAAAGCGTCTAAATGCGTTTCTCTTGCAAGTATCATCTGCTCTCTTGCTTGCTTTATGTGCTCTATTGTCACCGTTTCTTTGCTGTCTTCGTTTAATATCCGTAATGTCGCTCTCATAAACAATGAATTGACTAACCAAGGCTGTCCTTTGGATTGCTCATAAACAAAGTCTAACGCTTCTTGCGTGATTTTTTGTCCTGTCTCCTGCGCGCGTTGAGCAAATAGTTTTCCTATATCGTCTTTATGGAAATTACCCAATACGGCAGAATCTGCTTTGATATTAAACGGCGAGCCGGGATTTACAGGTTTTCCGTCTTTTGCCATCGTTATATAATCTTTTAAATCTCTCATGCCGACAAGCGCTATTGAAGTCGGAAATAAGCCTACCCCTCTTGTTGCAAATCCGTCGCGCATCTGCCTTAAAAAACTTATCATTGCATCTCCAACCAAAACATCTACTTCGTCAAAAAGAACTACTAAAGGCTTGGGGGATATAATTTTTGCCCAATTAAACAAAATCTCATTAAGCATAGAATTTGGCAAATTGGTATTTACATTAGGAACAGGCAATCCATACTTTTGGGCGGTTATCTTTATCGCCTCGCATATTTCAGCAATCGCTTTTTGAGGCTCTTCAATTCCTTGACATCTTTCTAAACTAACATAACAGGCAATCGCTTCATCTTTTGAATTTATCTCTTTCATCCAACTATGCAAAAAAGTCGTCTTTCCCGTTTGTCTGGGCGCGTGCAAAACCCAATAAAGTTTATCTTCAATATACCGTTTCAACTGCGCTCCCACCAATCTGTCTTCTGGGGGCAGCATATAGTGGTCTTGCGGATTGCAAGGACCAGTCGTATTAAAAAAACGAATCTTATTTTTTATCATAATATCTCCTTCTTGTTATTTTATTTGACATTAGACCTCTTGCATAACTGGTATACAAAGAATGTAAGAATATATCTATTGTCATTGCCGAAAATCGCCCACAATGCGTCATTTCCGAAAGTTGTTATCGGAAATCCAAGTTAAAAAACAACGGCAAGCGGATTCCCGACAAAGACGCTCGGGAATGACGGAGGCGCACAATGTCAGTTTATTTTATATGTCGGTTGCGCAAAAGGTTTATTGTATTATATATTTTTCAACATTATACATTGGTATTATTACTGAAATTTTCGGCATTAAAACGCTCCTATAAACTTGTTATCGTCAATTAAATTTCTAAAACTTCGCGATAAAATTAAATTGAAATCATTTTCATATCCCGGGTGCAGCATTATTTCCGCAAGTCCGCTTTTATCGGACAATTTGTTTAAAATTGCGCTCAAATAATCAAATTTCATATCAGTGCTTAAAGCGGAACCTATAAAATAATCTGCCGTTGCGACATTATATTTATCTAATATAGATTTTATGGAAAATCCCCACTTTTTCAATAAATATCTGCGTAATAAACTCTTAGATTTTTTTATAAACGGCGCTTTAAACGGATAATCGTTTTCTATCGGCGTTCTTATATAAGAAATTTTATATTTGCCTATTAATTTTTTTATTACAGATTTTAGAACAGGCATACAATGAATATGTTGATGTCCGTCAATTCTAATCGGGATATTTGGAAAATGCTTTAAGACAAAATCTATTTGCGAACAAAATTCAACGAAGACTTGCTCTTTTATTTTCTCTCTTTTGCTTGACATATTAAGCGCATACCATAAACTCAAAAGATTAAACTTAAATTTTTCGTCTGAATTTATTAAGTCGGGAATAAATCTTTTATCTGCAAGGCAATGACCGTCAAATAAGTGGAGATGAATTGTAATAGCCGCTTTTCTATTTTTTAATGATTCAACGGCTCTTTCTATGTCTGCGCCGCCAGCCATAATGCTGACGCCGTTTATCAATCCTTCATCTAAACATCTGTTTATATTATCCGTAGAGATTGTAGAAAATCCATAATCATCGGCATTTAATAAAAGTTTTAACATAAAGCGCCTCTTTATTTCCCAATAAATTGAACAAATTTGCATTTCAAATCATTATCTTTAAAAGCAATCGCCAAAAAAATAATCGGTCTGTCCGTATATTTTTCATAGTATTTTTTATTCTTAATCTGTTTCATCGCTTCTGCCAACATTATCTTAATTGATTTTTTGGCGCTATACTTAAATTCTGCTATCACATTGTAAGCGCCTAATTTCATCACTGCGTCAATTCTGCCCAAATTAGTCAAACTTTCTCCATCAATATCAAAACCCAATAATTTCATTGTTATAAGAAATAAAGCGTGGTATGATTTCTCATATTTTAAATTCAAAGTATACGGAATATAGGCAAATAACATTTTAAGATTTTTTTCAAAACCTGTTTCATCGCGCTCCTCAATTTGGTTTCTCATATCGTCTCTTAAAATTTCTATATTATCCGAAGGATAATCGCTGTAAGTTTTAAATAGATTGTTTAAAAGCGCATCTTTTACCTCATTGTTTGGTATGCCTATGTTATATCTTGCTATTCCTTTTATTATCTCGCTGTCTTTTATCGTCAAATATCCGGTTTGAAATAATAATGAACTTACGCTAATCATTTTTACATCCGAAATAGAAAAAAAACTGCTCCCTACTGTTTGAGGTTCAATAATTTCATTTATGTTACTCTTGTTTTTAATAATATCCATCAAAAAAGTCGGCGTCGCCGTCCTATACCAAAAAAAATCAAATATCTGATTTCTAAAAAACATCAAGATTGAAAAAGGATTATATACTCTCGTTTTTCCATCCCAACTATACCCGTCATAATGCATTGCAATATTGTCTAACAATTCCTGTCTGCCCATTGAAAGTTTATTTGCCGCGCTATCAATATGTTCGCTAAAATTGTATTCCAACTCTTGCTGAGTATATCCGCAAATTCCAGCAAACTCATCTCCGATAGTCATATCAAATATATTATTCAATGCTGAAAATATTGATAATCCAACAAACTTAGATACTCCCGTTAAAAATATGAACTTCAAATGGTCGTCAGAGGCTTTTAAAACTTGGTAAAAATCATGCAAAGTATCTCTATTTTCTTTTTGTATTTTTGGCTTTAATACATTATCAAGAATCGGTTTATCATATTCATCAACTAAAACTACGACTTTCCCGCCTGCCGATAAAGAAACTTTTTGTATTAACTCTGCAAATCTCGTAGGAATAGCGCTATTTTCAAGGATAACATTAAATTTATCAGCATAGTTTTTAAGAAAATCGGCAAGACTATCTTTTAATTTTTCATTTGAAGAATAGTCCCCAGAACCAAAATCAATTCTAATAACAGGATATTTTTTATTCCAATCCCACTTATCGTAAATATAAAGTCCTTCAAATAATTCATTATTGCCGCTAAATAATTCATCTATGGCGCTAATCAAAAGAGATTTGCCAAACCTTCTCGGGCGGGATAAAAAGTAAATTTTACCTTTTGTGCTCATCTCATAAATATATGGGGTTTTATCAATATACAAATAATCAATTGGATTCTTTCTTAAATCTTTAAATGACTGAATTCCAATAGGCAATTCTTTCATTTTTTGTCCTCCGTTTTTCAAACTATATTTTTTTAAGTTTCTATCATTTCTACTTCTTGTAAATGGCTGCATTACGGTAGAGATTTCATTTTACTCATTTATTGCTGTCTGTCGCCGCTTGCGGAAATGAACCCGCAATTGACGGTATAGAAAATATAAGCCGTATTCAAATTAAGGGTCAATCTATCAATTGTGATAAAGCCGCGCCTATCGCGTCATTCCCGAGTAGCGCGCCCAATGCGTCATTCCCGAATGTCTCTGTCGGGAATCCACTTTTGCCGTTGCCTTTTTTAACTCGGATTCCCGATAACGAATTTCGGGAATGACGAAAAAAAGAAACGGTTTTTACCCTATTTTCAAGTAGGTTGATGACGAAATTTGGGAATTAACTGTCTTTGATTTATTATACTTCCACAAAGCATTTTGAGCATATTGGCAGAATTTGTCTGCACGCGTATAGCGGCGCTATCCACGCAGACAAATTCTGTCAAAAGACGCCAAAAGGCAATGCGACCTTTCAGTCCTGCAATTAGATTAGAGCCAGCCGTGTGTATCCGCGACTCTGCCATACTTATTGTCGTTCGTTCGGTTTTATTATTCGTCATTTGTTCCTAATCTTTCCCATTGAGGTTCACCGTTCGTCCAGAAGGCGGGTTTGAAACCCACATCATACGAAGTTTTGGGTTTTGTTGTTTGATTTTTTTGTTGTTTTGTTATTTTTTCCTTTTATGTATGAGACGCGCTCCGCGAAGCATTTTGAGCGTATTTTGGCAGAATTTGTCTGCACGCGTATAGCGGCGCTATCCACGCAGACAAATTGTGTCAAAAGACGCCAAAAGGCAATGCGACCTTCCCATCGCACTTAACTTAGAGACAGTCGTGTGTAATCGCGGCTTGCCGCACCTTTTATATGTTTTTGTTTTAACATCCCAATACCGCTATGCCGTCAGTATCAGTCCACGAAATCCTCTCTTCCCAACTTGCTTTCTTGCTTTCTGTCCGCCTGTCAAATATCAATAAATATGACGGCGCTTGCGGCGCAACGCTGTCTCTGTATTTTTTTATCTGCTTTAACCCTTCCTCTTTGACTATCTCAAAGTTGTTGTAATCTCTTATCATTTTTACTTCTATGATATATGACTTTTCTTTATACTCAACCCTTAAATCCATTCTCCCTCTGCCTGCCGCGTATTCCCTGTCTATATCTCCGCCGCCGTTTAAGACCCTTTGTAAGAACGCTTGTAATAACAAATGCGGAAATGCTTCTATATAATCCGATTG
>JAITTG010000116.1 GCA_031287095.1 Candidatus Parendomicrobium reticulitermitis
TTGTAGTTTGGAAAAATCTGTTGTTAAAAAAAATAATTAAAGGAGTATAAAATGAAAAAAATAATATGTTTTCTGTTGGTGGTAAATGTAATATCTGTTATTGAAACTAATGTATTTGCTTTAACAGATGCGGAATATAATAAGTTGATTGGTTATTTAGGGAAAAAAGTTCCAAATGGATTCGAAATGTCTGATGTTAATGAATATTATAGACTTGAGAATAACAATTTTATGGTGTATAGGTTGCACACAAATGACAAAGGCAATGTAGTAATATCAAATATTGCTTATCAAACTTTAAGTACCGACGACCATCGGAATAAAAGGGTATCTGCCATAAAAAAATTACAAAGTCTTGGTTACACTTTCATTGAAAAATTAGAAGGTGTTTCTATATTTGAATCAAAAAAATATCGCGCTGGCTTGGGAGAGGAGCAGATTGGGACACGAAATGATAGGATAGACTTTATTAGTGTAACAATTATAGAAAACTAGGTGTCATTAGACCTATTGCACAACTGATATACAAAGAATGTAAGAGATCTAATATATGTAGCGGTAAATAATCATTTGTCCAAAATGTCGTTAAAACTAAAAACAACTTTCTAATCGGGCTTGCCCGAAATAAATAGTCGGCGGACTAAAAACGCATAGGAGATTTATTATGGAAATGAAAGAAGCGGTAAAAAATGTATTGAAAGAAATTCCCTCAGGCTGCCTGTTTGATACGCACACAGTCATCAATTATTTATTAAAGAACAATTCTGATGCTTATTTGTCCGCTCACAAAAATCAGAACACGGATTTGTATCATGGCTATATCAGCCGAGTAATTCAAGTCATTGACGAACTCGCAGGAATTGAAAAAGTTGGGGATAGTTGGTCGAAAAATATCCACGATAATTTTACTAAATGCGCTTGTTGGAAAAAAATATAAATTTTTCCAAAAAAATCTTATAACAGCGGCATAACTGCTAAATTTTAAAACAAGGAGATTATATGAATAGGTTGAAAAATTCAGTAATGGCATTTTTGTGCCTAATTTTGTTGTTCGCGGGATTAGGATTGACAGGATGTTTTGACGACCCCAAGAAAGATTGGGGAACCCAAGCCTCTGATACAATAAATGACAATGAAAAACACTTGAAAGAACTTAAGAAAAAATATCCCGACATAGTAAAAAACGAATTCAATTCTGAGAAGTTTCTTAATGAGTGGTGGGATTTACCCGGAACAAAAGGATTTGCCAATATACTGTCGCTTAAAGCGGGAAAAACTCTTAATAAATCTCCTAAAATATTTCAGCTTATGTTTCTGGATGTGTGGGATATGGCGGTAGAGAAGTCCCATTCTCTTTCTGAAAAAGAGCGAGAGATTTTTAACAAATTGCCTAAGTTGGCGGCAATAGATTATGCTCTTTCTCCCAGCAAAAGAGAGGTTATTGAGATGTTGACTTTTCATAAAGACGAACTTATTGAAAAGTTTAAAACCAAAGTTCCGACAAGAAAAGAAGTAGAGCAATACTGGGACGCTGGGATAATACCTTCAAGTCAAATATTGAAAGTTTATAACATACATGATTCCTCTCTCATGGCGGCAATAGCTTTCAAAAAACAAGGAATTATAGGAGCGGGAGTTTTCCAGGTGTTTCAATCATTAGAATATAATAGAAGCGCTTTGTTGACTCTTGGTAATAGGTATGTGTTCCACGCTACTTTTGCAAATCATGATATAGATTTTGCAGACGGCATGTATATAATTTGCGTGGGCAAAACGAACGGGACATTTACATACGAAGACGCATGGGGAGCAACTCACAAGGTTATTCATGTAGATGTTTATGCCGTTAAGCAGTTCACAAGATGATAATTTTGAACTTGAGAAATGGAATGAGAAAGATAAAGCCGACATACTAAAATAGAATATAAAAATGAAATTGAAAAATTTTAAAAAATGTTGAGAAAAAGGAGATTAAAATGAAAAAGTTAATTTTTGCTTTGTTAGCAATCGTTTTAATTGTTTCCATATCTTTCGCTTCAATCCGCGAGTTTGCAAGGGGAAGTTATAGGGACAAAAACAATAAGAATTGGAACAATACGATTTCTTATAAAATCAGCGGCAAGCATGAGGTGGACAAATTCATTATCGGCAAAAGGGTAATCTCCATTGAACAAAGCCGCTCAAACGATTGGATTGTTGTAGTTGAAAAATAGACCCTCGCATAACTGACATATAAAAAATGTAAAAATATAGGCATTGTCATTGCGCGCTGACGGAGATTGTCATTCTGCGCGAAACAAGCCTGTCATTCTGCGCGAAACAATCTTGTCATTCTGCGCGAAGTCGCAGAATCCACACAATAAACTCATTTTTCACTAAAAAAGGCTTGAATAACTGCATAAAATAGATTCTGCGACTTCGCGCAGAATGACGCTATCCCTAAAAAATGCTTGAATAAGCGCATAAGATAGATTCTGCGACGGAGTTGACCCTGCGTGAAGTCGCAGGGCGCAGAATGACACCAGCCCTCTTTTTTATGTGTCGGTTGCGCAAGAGGTCTGTTGATGAAATAATCAGAAATTCTTTAATGATTGTATTGCTTCTGGGATGTTTTGAGATGAGAATATATAATTGCCGCTTACTAAGGCTGTTGCGCCGGCTTGGACGCATTTGGGGGCTGTTTGGGCGTTTATGCCGCCGTCAACTTCTATGATGCAGTTGTATTTGTTTTTGTTAATAATACTATTCAATTCTTTTATCTTTTCAAGCATATCTTCCATAAAAGGCTGACCGCCGAAACCCGGCTCTACTGTCATAATCAAAACTAAATCTAATATAGGAAGCAAATTTAAAATTTGCGATATGGGCGTTTGGGGTTTTATGGAAATGCCCGCTTTAACGCCGCTTGCTTTTATTTCTTGTATGAATGCTTTGGAAATGTCATTTGATTCTTTGTGAATAGTTATAAGATTGGCGCCTGCTTTTTGGAAGTCTTTCCAATACTTTTTGGGATCTGAAATCATCAGATGGGTGTCAAAAAACATTTTTGTATATTTTCTTAATGATTTAACTACCATTGCGCCTATGGTGAGATTTGGAACAAAATGACCGTCCATCACATCTATATGAAGCCAATCGGCTCCAGCTTTCTCTACTTTTTCTATGTCGTCTTTTAATGAGGCAAAATCTGCGGATAATATGGAAGGAGCGACTATAATTCTATTCATCTTATGCCTCTCGTTTTTGCCGTCTGCCGACTTCGTTTTGGCTTTAGTTTGTCATTGCCGGCTTGAACCGTAATCTCTGCGTCAGTTGTCTCAAAAACACTTTGCGGAGAGATTGCGGGTCAAGCCCGCAATGACAGATTCTTTTGATTACTTAATTACATCTTTTTAACGAGCTGCTTTATTTTGCGGAGATATAAACTGTGACCGCCTTGTTTCCTTTGGTAATGTCGGCGTCTGGTTCTGGGGCTTGGCGGATTACTGTGTTTTCAGGCTCATTGGATTTTTCATTTTTTATGTCAATCTTGATTGAATTCTTTGAGGCTATTTCTCGGGCTTGGGCAAGGGTTTTGCCAAGGAAATTAGGCATGAGTTTGACATTGTCGGGAGGCTGTCCTTCTGAAACGGAAACATTCACAAGAGCCCATTCGTCCGCAGAAGTTCCAGGAAGCGGGTCTTGGTCTATAATGCCGTCTTTTGTGACAGTTTCAGAATATCTTTTAGTAATTTCGCCCAATGTCAATCCCTCATTTTTAAGAGCGATATCGGCATTGCGAACCGACATTCCCGATAAATCTGGGACAGAAATAGTTTCGCCGCCTCTGCTGACATAAACTTTTACAACTTTACCCTCTCTAACTTTCATTCCAGCAGGCGGGTTCTGCCTCAATACCACGCCCGGAGGCACATTCATATTGTATTCGTCTCCGCCTTTGGATATGGCAAGTTTTACAGAAGAAAGTTCTGCAAGCGCGCCGTCAAGAGTTTTTTTAACTACATTGGGAACTATTACTTCTTTTTTATTGTGAGTCATCGCGCTCATCACTTTATTAAATGAAAAATATGCCGCTATGCCTATAGCCAAAACGATGACTGCAATTCTGCCCCACTTTATTTTGTTTTTACCATTAAACATTGGTTGCATAAAATTTATCCGCCTTTATTTTTTTATCCAAGCCATTTTTGAGCGCAGCCGAGAACCGACTTCTTCTATCAAATACTTTGATATTTTCTCTCTTTCTTTGTTGAAGAAAGGTCTGCCGTCTTTATTTTCTTTTATCCAATCATTTGCAAATTTTCCAGACTGAATATCGGACAAAACTTTCTTCATCTCGGCTTTTGTCGCGTCTGTTATGATTCTCTTGCCTGTGACATATTCTCCATATTCGGCTGTGTCTGATATGACATGATTCATACTTCCTATGCCGCCTTCAAAAAGCAAGTCAACTATGAGTTTTACTTCATGAAAACACTCAAAATAAGCGATTTCAGGCTGATACCCCGCGGACACAAGAGTTTCAAACCCAGAATTTACCAATTCAACAAGACCGCCGCAAAGCACGGCTTGTTCGCCGAATAAATCTGTTTCTGTTTCTTCGGCAAATGTGGTTTCTAAAACTCCGCCTCTTGTTCCGCCTATGCCTTTTGCATAAGCGAGAGCTAATTCTTTGGCTTTTCCGCTTGCATTTTGCTCAATAGCGATTAAATCCGGAACGCCTTTTCCTTCTTCATATTGACTGCGCACAAGTTTGCCGGGACCTTTTGGCGCTATCATAACGACATCAAGATCCGGCGTTGGAATTATCTGTTTAAAGCGTATATTAAAACCATGTGAAAAACTCAAAACCGCGCCTTTTTTTATATTCGGCTTTATATCTTCTTCCCAAGCCCTTTTTTGCCCTTCGTCAGGCAAAAGTATATGCACCCAATCGGCTTGTTTTACAGCCTCCGCAATGCTCATGGTTTTCCAACCGTCTTCTATCGCCTTCTTATGATTAGCCGAACCCGGTCTTTGAGCAACAATAACATTCAACCCCGAATCTCTTAAATTAAGAGAATGCGCGCGTCCTTGCGCTCCATAACCTAAAACAGCGATTGTCTTTCCTTTCAACAAATTTAAGTCAGCGTCGCTTTCATAATACATTTTTGCTTCTTTCATAGTATATCTCCTTTTTTCAACTTTCTCCTCTCCCGCTTTCGCGTCCCCTATCCCTCTTTTCGCTTTGCTCAAAGTCCTTCTCCCGTAAGAGAGGGTGTTGCGGAACCAACAGGCGAGGGACGCAAAGCGCTCTTATGTTCCCGCATAGCATAGGCAATACGGGGTTACTAACGACATCAAACGCTTTCAAGGTTTAGGCGCAACGACTGACTTTAGCGTCGTCCCCTTTCGCGCCCCTCACTCTCTTTTCAAAGCGCCTCTCAAAAACGATTTACGCTTGTTTTGCTTTCAATTTCTTTATACCGCTAACAGCAACCATCACGCCCAAGATCAAAAGCAATACGGCAAAAACCAATTGCAAACCATCCGATGTAAAGACAAAAGGAGAATCGCTAAAAAGTTTTAACCATTTGGCTTTAATTGTAAAAAATAGAGCGGTAAAAGTTACAGCAAGCATTATAATCATCGGCGCATAAAGCATTGCTCCCTGCCTATTTGTTTTCTTTAAGAAAACTGCGCAAGCTACAAGAGCAAGAGCCGCAAGCAATTGATTTGCAGAGCCAAAGAGGGGCCATATATTTTGATAGCCCACAATAGCCAAAAGATAACCGAAAATTAAAGTCGCTATAGTAGCGATATATTTATTGGCGAAAAATTTTGTTATAGGAGATTTGCTTTCTTCGCTTATGAAAAACTCTTGAAAAGCAAGTCTGCCTACGCGCGACACAGAATCAAGAGAAGTCAAGGCAAAAGCCGACACCGCGAGAGTTATAAGCGTATAAGATATAGTTTCAGATATGCCGAGTTTTAACAAAAATCCAGCTATCGCGCTTGCAAAAATCACAGGCGGAGTTCCGGAAGGGAGTTTGCCGTCAATAGCCAAAGACCCCACGGCAACAAGAGCGATTACAGCGAGGAAACACTCAATTATCATAGCGCCGTAAGAAATCGGAAGCATGTGCTTTTCGTTTTCAACTTGTTTTGAGGATGTGCCTGAAGCGACAAGGCTGTGAAAACCAGATATAGCTCCGCAAGCGACGGTCACAAAAAGAATTGGGAAAAGATACAGTCCATTGACTGTAAAGCCGACAAAAGCGGGCAAATTTATAGATGGATTTGTAAAGACTATACCTACAAAAGCAGCCGCTATCATAGCGATAAGCAAGAAAGAGTTGAGATAATCGCGCGGTTGGAGCAATGCCCATACGGGAGTAACCGACGCTATGAAAATATAGATAAACACTATATATAACCACATTCCTTTTGTTATAAACATAGGAAATGCAAGACCTAACGCTATACATACAACAAGCACAATTATAGCGACAATAGCGCTAAATAACCCGCTCGGTTTAACTCTCCTTATAAAAAATCCTAAAGCGATGGATACGAAAATAAATAAAGTGGAAGTGGTGGCGACTGCGCCGTTTGCTACGCTTAAATCTCCCTTAGGCGTCCAGCCTGCAAAAGTGCCGGCGACAATATCGGCAAAAGCGGCTACAACCAAAATGGAAAAAAGCCATACAAAAATCAAGAAAAGATTTTTGCCCGTCTTGCCTATGTATAGTTCAATTATATAGCCGATGGTTTTGCCTTTGTTCTTAACTGAAGCATACATAGCGGCAAAATCCTGCACAGCGCCGAAAAATATGCCGCCTATTAAAATCCAAAGCAAAACGGGAAGCCAACCGAACATCGCCGCAATTATAGGACCAGTTATAGGACCCGCGCCCGCTACAGATGCAAATTCATGCCCGAAAACTACGCTTGGTTTTGTTGGAACATAATCAATACCGTCTTCAAATTCATAAGCCGGCGTTTTTTTGTCAGGGTCTATGCCCCACTTTTTTGCCAAATACCTTCCGTAAAACAGATAACCTGCAAGTAAAACAATTGCTGATATTACTATCATTGTTAAACCATTCATCTTTCTCCTCCTTGGAGTTTTTTTAATTTACTTCTGGAAGCGCTGATTAACTCGTCTAATTCTCCTAATCTGACGCATGCGGGCTTGACTTGCAAACAACGGCAAAAGAATTTAGTTAATCGGCGCTTCATTCTATTTCAACACCGCGCCGCTGTCGGCGGATTGAACCATTCTTGAATATCTTGACAAATAACCTATCTTAATTTTCGGCTCGGGTTTTTTGGCTTTGGCTATGCGCTCTTTTATTTGGGCGTCTGTCAATTCTACATTCAATATCCTCTTGGGAATGTCTATATTTATAGTATCGCCGTCATTTATTGCGCCGATTGCTCCGCCTGAGGCAGCCTCAGGAGAAACATGCCCTATGCAGGGTCCCCTTGTTCCGCCGGAAAACCTGCCGTCGGTAATTAAAGCGACGCTGTCTGCAAGACCCATGCCTTGTATTGCCGAAGTAGGATTTAGCATTTCGCGCATTCCGGGTCCGCCTGCGGGTCCTTCATATCTGATTACGACAACAGAACCGCTTGTGATTTTTTTATCTAATATAGCCTGCATAGCGCTGTCTTCGCTGTCAAAAACTTTCGCTTGTCCCGTAAAAACTTTCATTTTTTCGCTTACTGCGGCTTGTTTTACAACTGCGCCGTCCGGCGCAAGATTACCCCGCAAAATCGCTATACCGCCTTCCGTCTTATACGGATTTTTAGGTCTGATTACGGCATCGTCTAAAATCTCTCCATCTTTTGCTATATCAACTATATCTTTTCCATTGACTGTCTTTGATGAATTTAATTTGAGGGCGGAAAGCGCAGCCTGCATACCGCCAGCGTTGTCCAAATCTTCCATATAATAGTCGCCCGCGGGCTCTAAACAACATATTTGAGGAGTTTTGCGGGAGATTTCGTCAAAAAGAGCAAGAGGCAATTTTATACCCGCCTCGTAAGCGATAGCGGGGAGATGTAAAACTGTATTTGTAGAGCCTCCCAAAGCCATATCTGCTGTGATTGCATTTTTGAAAGCGTCCAAAGTCATAATATCGCGGGGTTTTAAATTTTCTTTTACGAGTTCGACTATTCTAATGCCTGAATCATAGGCTATGCGTCTTTTTTTTGCGCTTACCGCAAGAGCGGTCGCGCAACCCGTCAAAGACATTCCAAGTGTTTCAGTCAAACAAGCCATAGTATTGGCGGTATATAATCCTTGACAAGAACCGGCGCCCGGACAAGACGCCATCTCAAGACCTGTCAATTGACATTCAGTTATTTTTCCCGCTTGAAATTGTCCTACAGCCTCAAAAGTATCGCGAACAAGCGAACGGCGTTTTTTTTCAAACATACCCGTCATTGAGGCTCCCGCTGTCACAACTATAGACGGGATATTTAACCGCGCCGCCGCCATAAGCATACCGGGGGTTACTTTATCGCAATTTGTCAAAAGAATAAGTCCGTCGAGCATATTGGCATTGGCGACAGTTTCTACCAAATCCGCTATTATTTCTCTTGAAGCAAGAGAATAGTGCATACCGCTATGTCCCATCGCTATGCCGTCGCAAACGGCAGGCGCGCCGAAAACAAAAGGAACTCCTCCGCCTGCGGCTATGCCTCTTTCTATATATCTTTCCAAATCGCGCATAGAAATATGTCCCGGAACTAAATCGGTAAAAGACGAGGCTATTCCAATAAAAGGTTTATTCAAATCTTTCGGAGTAATCCCCGTAGCGTAAAGCAAACTTCTATTAGGCGCTCTTTGCGCGCCTTTTTTTATTTGGTCGCTTCTCATAATATCATCCTTTAATTAAATATGTAATAGAGGAAAGATGACGGCGGCTATTTCGCATTTTTGTCTTATTTTCTCTATTCTCTTTTCTATCTATTCTTTATCTAAACGGGTCAAATCCAAACAGCAAGGCAATCAACCAAACCGCTGGAAAAACCACAAACAACACTACTGCCGACAATGTGAAAAAAGCCGTTATAATCCATCCAAAGATCTCGCTTATTGAATCAAGAATCCCCATATTTTACGCCCCTCCCTTTAAATAAAAAAATTTCGCCTTTTACAGCGAATTCTTAAAACTCTTTTTTGTTTCTTGCCGCCCGACCTGCGCGATAACAACAGAGATTACGGGTCAAGCCCGCGCGCCGAATTGAGACTACGGTCAAGCCTGCAATGACAATCCCGAATTCGGATTTTATTTTTTTGATAGTTTAAATCCTTTGTGCAGGGCTCCGACCGCTTTCATTGTATCCACTTCGTCTATAATACAAGATATTTTGATATCGCTTGTGGAAATCATCTCTATATTTATATTGTTTTTAGCCAAAATGTCAAACATTTGAGCGGCAATTCCCGGATTAGTCCTCATACCTACTCCAACAATTGAGACTTTTGCAACATGCTCGTCGCAAATGAGGCTTACGGTTTTTAATTCAGCCGCTATTTTACTAATCTCTATATTGGTCTTTTTCATATCGCTTTTTGACACTGTAAAAGATATATCGTTTTTCTTATCAATGGCTGCGGATTGAATAATCATATCCACATTGACATTGATTTTTGCAAGATTTATGAAAATTTTAGACGCTACGCCCGGCATATCCGGCAAATCTATTATTGTGAATTTAACTTGATTTTTATCAAAAGTTACTCCTGAGATTAACATCGCTTCCATTTTACGACCTCCATTGCTTTTTTTAATAATTTCTTCGCTCGCTATTATCGTTCCGTTGTCTTGGCTAAAAGAGCCTTTTGCATTGATTACAACCCCAAACTTTTTTGCCACTTCAACGCTTCTTGATTGCAAAACTTGAGCGCCGGAACAAGCCATCTCAAGCATTTCATCATAGGAAAGGCAGTCTATTTTTCTGGCTTCTTTTACTATTCTCGGGTCTGTCGTAAAAACCCCGTTCACATCCGAATATATCTCGCAAGCGTCCGCTTTAAGAGCGGCGGCTAAAGCAACGGCGGTCAAATCAGAACCGCCCCTGCCGAGCGTTGCAATATCGCCGTTAGCGTTTACAGCCTGAAATCCAGCGACTATAACTATATAGTTTTTTGATAAAAGATTTTTGATTTTTTGAGGATTGATTTTCTTTATCTTTGCATTGAGATGATTGGTATCTGCAAAAATACCAGCCTGATGACCTGTTAAAGAAATGACCTTTTCTCCGAGAACTTCAACCGCCATAGAAAGAAGAGATATGGAAATCATCTCGCCTGTTGATAAAAGAACATCCATTTCTCTTGCCGGAGGATTTGGACTGACGCCTTGAGCCATTTCCAATAAATCATCGGTAGTATCGCCCGGGGCGGAAACAACAACAACCAACTTATCGCCGTCTTTTTTCTTTGAGCATATTTTATTTGCAATAAACCTAATTTTTTCCGCATCAGCCACAGAAGACCCGCCGAATTTCATCACTACTAAAGCCATTTTGAGTTATCCTCCAAAAAAGTCTGCGGATTGTATCAATTTTTTCCTTAAATTCAAATGAAACGACAACAAAGGTGCGGCAAAGCCGCGATACACACGACTGGCTCTAAGTTAAGTGCGACGGAAAGATCGCTTTGCCTTTTGGCGTCTTTTGACACAATTTATCTGCTTGGATAGCGCTGCTTATACACGCGCAGATAAATTATGCCAAAATACGCTCAAAATGCTTCGCGGAAGTATAACAAATCAAAGGCAGTTATGCTGTTGTCTTTGCCGTTTTGCGTTTTTGAAACTTGCGAAACTTGCGAGAAAGCCGTTGCTATTATTTTGAGTTCGTCGCCATTTTTAAATGATTTAACAGGCGAGAGTATGAACAAATCAAATTTTTCCTTGAATCATAAATAAGATTGAGTATTTATTGCTTTCATAATACTTATGCTCCAAAAGCGGAGCGGCATAAACTATGTTTGCGTCTATATGTTTTAAGATATTGAGTTTAAGCCCTCCGCCTGCGCTGTATAATTTATTGTCATAATCGTCTGGAAGATTTGCATTTTTGTCGGGATATACTATGCCAAAATCAAAAAAAGCATATAGCCTAAATGCCGCAAACTTGAATTTTCGCAAAGGCAAATCATAAAGTATCTCAATGTTTGCGCTTATCGCGTCTCTGCCTGAGAGCATTCCTTCTCTATAGCCTCTAATTGTATTTATGCCGCCTATAGAAAATTGTTCTGAAGATGGAACAATATCCGCTCCATATTGTCCTCTTGCCTTTATATTTGCCGCTATTGTCTTGTATATATTGATAAGAGTTTCGCCGTAATAAGAGGCTTTTTCAAATACCGTATCCCCTTCTATCAATCTAAAGCCTTGATAATATGAAAGAGAATTAAACAAATATCCCCAACTAAACAATAGGGTATTGTCGGCGCTTAAAGAGACGGCGTCAGTTTTTGTATCTTGAGTTTTAAAAGAAGATATAAAACTCTCGCCTTTCTTAGTATTTACCGTCAAAGTGAAATTAGTGACAGTTGTATCTCTAATAAAAAAGGGCTTTTTGCTATATAGCGAGACATTATAATATCTGCCGTTGACATTGAGCGCTTCTAAACCGCCTGAAATAATTTCATTGTCGGAATAATCAAAACCTATGCCGATTCTCGTTCCTAAAAAAGGTTCTGGGATTTCATAAGAAGTAAATACGGCGTTTGAAGCCTCAGAAAATACGCCGCCTATATTAAATATATCTCTATATCTTGTAATACTTCTCACGACGACATATCCGCCGTATCTTGTTAAACCCGTCTCTTTTTGTCCGGCATTATCAATAGAAGCGCTCATAGAATATCTATTAGGCTCGTCTAAAACAATATCAACAATACTTGTTCCAAAAACCCGCCCCGGCGATAAGGCAATTCTTGCCTTTGCGTCGTTTTCGGCATTGAATTTCAAAATCTCGGTATTGGCGGTATTTGCGTTAAAGTTGCTTATATTTTCAAAATGCAAATATCTCTTTATATAATTTTCGCTTGTGGTTTTATGACCGCTGATTTTTACTTCGCTAACTAACCCTTCTACTATAGATATAAAAAGATTTCCGCTTGTAATATCTTGTTCAAGCAAAAAAGCATGACAGGCTATATAGCCTTTGAGCATATATTCATTGTTGATAGAATCAACAATAGCGTATATATCTTCAATGCCGACTTGAGTATTTTCATATTTCTTTTTGATGTCTTCAAAAAAGGACTGCGGTAGGATTTCAACTTGAGAAAATTCTATTTTTTGGAGAATGATATTTTTGGATTTGCTTGATCTTTCTTTTGGCTTTGAAGCGCCGGCTTTCATTTTTTCTACTAAACCCTCAAGCAATTTTGTTCTTTCTCTTTCAACAATGCCGCCTTTAAAATTCTCAATAGGCATTGAATTTTGAGCATAAACGAAAGAAACAAAACATAAAAGCAATATTAAAAACGATATTGACGCTCTCAAATAATCACCTTAATCCATTATGATATTACGGTTATTTTTTTGCTGACAACGGCTTCGCCGTTTTTATAAACAAGAGTGATTATGGCAACTCCAGACGCATCTCCTCTAAAATTTATATAAGTTCCTACTCCAATTATGGGCGAAAGAAAATGACCTATGCCAGAAGGCTCGCTTGTATATTCTGTGATATCGCTTATACCTACCGTTCTAACATAAGCTCCATCATCATATTCATATAGATAGACTCTGATGTTTTGTCCTACTGAAACAGTATCGGAATCCGTATGTATGCGGTATGTTCTGATTTTTATTATGTCTTTAGGCTCAACTGTGCATGTGCAAGAGCCTATTGTTAAAACTAAAAAAATAAGAATACAACCCAAAATCGCTATTTTCGTTTTAATGTTCTTCATTGCCGCCTCCTATGTTTTGTATTAAATATATTTCCACTCTTCTATTCTTCGCATAATCTTGCTGACTATCGCCTTTTTGAATGGGTTTCTTTTCTCCAAAAAATTCGCTTTTTATATTTTCTTCTTTCATTCCCAACTGAATCAAAAAATCTTTAACAGCATCAACTCTTGTTTTGCTAAGAGTATTATTAGCGGCTTCTGCGCCGCTTTTATCTGTGTGTCCGCTCAAATATATTGTTTTTTGAGAAATATCAGACAAACGGGCAAATTTCATTAAAACATCTTTTGCTTTGACGCTTAATTCATGAGAGCCATTTTCAAAATAAACAATATCAAAATGTTCAGTCTTTTTTTCTATATCTTTATTTTCAACTATATACTGCGCGTTTTCTGAACAAGAAAATAATATAAAAATAAAAATAACCGAGATTAAAGGTTTCATTTGTATTTAATCATAGATTGTTATTGCTTTGAACACATCAAACTCAGTAATGCTTCTATAGTCATTTTTTGCCACACCGCTATCACCGTAAATATACACCACCGCATTTCCGCTACTAGTTGCAGTAAATATTACCTTGTCTACATTAATAGTGGCAGCGCCAAGCGTAGGCGACACTGCAACATTATCAATTTTGTCATGATATCCGTTTCCTACTATTCTTACAAAAACTCCATCTTCATATCTATTTACAAATATTTCAATAGTCTCGCCAACCTGAACGCTGTCTGGCGAACTTATAGAGAAAGAAACAAGTTTAGTAGCCTCTTCTTCATCCCTTATATCGCAATTAGTTGAACAAGAACCTATCGCAAAAATCAAAATAGCAAACATAAAAATTAAATAAACTTTTTTCATTATCGTCTCCTCATTTATATAAATACCGCATATTCGCAAAATTAAAAAGGTCGGGGCTTACTATTATATTCTCATTGAATAGTTTTAATATCTCATAGATTTTTTCTCTGTCTTGTTGAAACGGCGATATTGCAGAGGCGGGATTGATTACTAATTTTCTAACATCGTTATAACCAATATTTATGCCGTTGAAGTAGATATTGTTCGTGAACTGTATATTCAAAGCGTTTTTATCGTTTAAAGATATGTTTTTTATAAAGACATGATTGTTTGGCAAAAGCAAAGAAACCAAACCGCTGTTTTCATTGATTATATAATCTGAATAAAATCTGCGGCTGCCTATTTGCTCAAGCGATATTCCGTTTTGCGCCGATAGATTTATTCTACCGTCGGTCTGTAAAGTTTCAAACACAGCCCTATTATCCGCGCCGCCTATTCTATCGCCCGAATGTATTGTTATATTGTTTGCCTCAAAATTAGAATCATTATACGCTGGTTTTTCAACATCAACGGCTCTATTTGTTTCAAGTCTTATGTTTCCGTTTGGACTTTTTACTTTGGCAACGGTTAAATCGGTATCTGAACTTTCAAGATAGACGCCTTGTTTGCCATAAGCGTTTAATCTTGTATCTTCGCTTTCAGTATTATTGCCTATCCTGATACTATCTCCCAAAGTTCCTATGCTTCCATTATCAACTATTAAATTGATATCCTTAGCATAAAAACCAGCCGCGCCGTCTCCATCTGTGATATTGCCTACAAGAATATTTGCAAAGATATTTTGATAAGCGTTCACTTTACCTACGATATTGGCATCGCCGTCAAATACCAATAAATCAATATCGCCGCTCTGGGATTTTATATCTCCAACATTATTGATTTTTTCGCCGCTTCTTATATGTATATCTTTATAAGCATAGGCTGAAAATATGTCAAAATCGGTCAAAAATATCTTGTCATTTGCCTTTCCTATATTACCTTTTTTGGCGTTTATAATTATATTTTTAGCCGATATTTGAGAGTATTCATATTTATTTAAAATATCTCTATTTTCAGAAGTTACTACTGCATTATTGCCAGATTCTATTTTCCCAAAATACAAGTCTTGATTGTCTGCCGCATTGTTAATGTATAGGCTATCATTGGCTTTAGCGTTTAAGACCATATCAGAAATATCAGTATTGTTTTTGAGTTCCACTCCTATACTCTTATCTTCTGTCCCGATATTGTCGGCATTTATATAGATATTTTGCCCTACAATATTTTTTTGCGCATCAATTCTTGTTATATCTTTTTTAGCGATAACAGATATATTTTGTTTTGCTATAGCGGTATTGAGCGCTATATTATTATCGGCAATAAACGATATATCCAAACCAGCAGAGGCTGTTTCATTTAAAACAATGTCATTGCCGGCAGAAAGCGCGATATTCAATCCAGCAGATATTTGATTAGCATTGATATTATTTGCCGCAAGCGCAATGTTTTTGCCCGCCTCAACTTTATCTGAAACAATATTGCCGTCAGATTTAGCAATAATAGATATGTTTTGTTCCGCTATAGCGGTATTGAGCGTTATATTATTGTCGGCAATAAACGATATATCCAGACCAGCAGAGGCTGCTTCATTTAAAACAATGTCATTGCCGGCAAAAAGCGCGATATTCAATCCAGCAGACATTTGATTAGCATTGATATTATTTGCCGCAAGCGCAATGTTTTTGCCCGCCTCAACTTTATCTGAAACAATATTGCCGTCAGATTTAGCAATAATAGATATGTTTTGTTTTGCTATAGCGGTATTGAGCGTTATATTATTGTCGGCAATGAACGACATATCCAAACCAGCAGAGGCTGTTTCATTTAAAACAATATCATTGCCGGCAGAAAGCGCGATATTCAATCCAGCAGATATTTGATTAGCATTGATATTATTTGCCGCAAGCGCAATGTTTTTGCCCGCCTCAACTTTATCTGAAATAATATCGCTGTCAGAAACAAGAGACAAGTTTTGACCCGCATCAATTGTATTTACGCTTATGTTTTTTTCAGAGTAAATGTATATATTCTTTTCTGATTCTGCCGTTAATCCGCCCAATACTTCAACTCTTAATTCTTTATCAGAAGCGCCTATATCATCGTTAGAATTCAATATAATGTCTGCGCCTTTTATATTTGCGCTATTATCAGCGGCGGCATTATTTATACCCTTATTTCCTTTTATATCCACATCTCCCGCCGCCGTTATAGATATAATATTTATGTCTTCCCGACCGCCCAACAATATATTGCCGCCTGACGCAAGAGTCATACCATTTTTAGCATTGATGCTGAAATCATCGCGAAATAAAACGCTGACAATTTGCCCGCCGCTTTCTTCTTGTATTGACACATTACCTTTAGAGGCGGCAAAAGTGACGGCAGATTGTTGTTGCTCAGATAAAGAATTAAATTCTGAAGCGTTAAATGTTAACCCTTCTAAATTATCTGCGCCTATGGAGCCGCTTGTTTTAATAGTTACATTTTCGCCTATGATATTAGCGTCTTCAATAATTTCTGGTTTTTGGAGCGTATATAATAATTGCTCATTGCTCCAACCGGAATCTCCGTCAATCAAACCAAGAGCATCCCAAGCGGCGGTATGCTCTATTCTCGCATTTTCATCTGTAGAAGTAATCTTTGCGCTAAGTAAATTTCCGCCTCTAACTTCAAGAGAAACATCTCCAAACAATGACTCTATTTTACTAACGGATAAATCTCCATTTATTTTCTTAGTGAGATTTATATCTTCTTTAGCAGAAACTTTAAGCAAATTAGTTTGAATTTCAAAAGCCGCGCCGTTAAAACCAAGGATGGAGCCTGTTTTTGAAATTAAATCTATGCTTGCTCCTTTTATCTTACTATTGGCATTTGAGGCGGCTATACTATTATCCGACACAAGTTTAACAATGCCCAAGCCATTATTAGAAATGTTTTTTATTTTGGTATCGCCGGAATCCACGCTGCCTTTTACCGCTATATTTATATTGCCTTTTACAGTGTTGACAGCGGATAATTCTCCGCCTTTTAAAATGACTGATATATCGGAATTATTGCCTATGCCGTTGACGGCAGAAAGACTGACATTTTCCGCTATTATGCTCCCTCTGCCTAAATTTTCTATTGATTTATTTGAAGAAATGACCGCATCGGCTGAATTGCCCGCATTTAAAGTTCCTCTAATCGCTATAGCGCCTTTGGAATTAATGTTCAAATCTTGTTGTTCATTATATCCTATGAAACTTATTTTGATTGGATTGTCGGCTTTTATGCTGTGCGTATAGAAATTCTTGACGCCTCTATCTCTATATTTGGTTCTGGTTACTTCCGTAACTGTTATCACGCCAAAAAGCCCTGTGCGATATGTCCTTTTCTGAGTGTCGCCGTCAGTAACATTATCCTTAAATTGATTTGACTTATAATCAAATTTATAATTTGAATCCCCCGCTATACCCATACTTATATATTCAGCTTCCGCAAGAGGGTCATAATTGCCAACATTTATATTCATTCTGCTAAACCCTTCAAGACTTGACGAACCCATATTGAGCCAGTCAATTCCCAAAAAACTTCTGTAAGAATCAACTCTTTTATAGGTTGAATTTTCATTGGCAGTATTGCCTCTTGTCCAATTATATCTTTGATTGGCTTTTGTCTGATAATTAGTTTGATTGCCGCTTAAAATACTTTCTCCCCTATTATCAATTCTGACAATATCGGTCCCATTGAAACGATAAATAGTCTGCACGCCTTTAGCTAAATCTGTAATTTTTATTTCGCCCGTATTTCTTTCGCTTGTATCTATGTTTTTAACATTGATTTTGAAATCAGACTGATTATTTACATTGACTTTACTATACCCGTCTAATGCTCTAAGTTCGCCGCCAAGTCCGGTATTAGCATTGGTATTTAATAAATGCCCGTATAATTCAAGTTTGCCGCCGCCCTTTACTTGAACCGTATCAACTGTGATTTCCTTTGTTTTAATATCATAATAGGCTGTTATATTGCCGTGCGCATCGGCTAATTCAAAAGAAGTGTTTTTAGTCTTTGAAGCGCCGTTTTGATTATAATATCTTTCCGCATCCGCTATTGAGCCTATGCCGCCGCCGCCCAACTTTAATTGCAAATTATTGTTGAGTATATTCAAATTCCAATCGGCAATGCCGGCTTGGACAAGACCATTTATATCCAAATATCTGCCGCTTATAAAGATATTATTGGCAATCATAGAAGACCTTGTGTTTGATATTTTATTGGAATCATCCGATAAATGGGCTTCTGTTACAGGCGCAACTTCCACCTGCCTTTGAAAAGTAAATATACGGTTTCCAAAGAGTAGAGGAATAACAATATCAACAGTTTTGTATGTAGTCACTCCTCTATATTGGCTCTCATTGTTTTTCGCTATATTTTCCCAAAGCGTTTGAGGATTAGACAGATGAAACACATAAGAATCATTCCAATAAGATTGAACTATATTGCCATTTCTTGACTCAACTTGAAGGTCGTCTGCGCCTACTCTGCCGTATAGATATATATCGCCGTCCGCTCTGACAGAAACTAAACCTTTTAAATTCTCTATATCGCCTCTAAGCGTAATATTGGGCAATAAACCGTCTATATCAAGGTCTATATCTCTTTGGCTTGATTCAATGATTATTGCAGAATCAGTATCGCCTGTTCCGAAAGCAAATTCATTAAAATTTACAGCCAAATCTTTGTTCTTATTCAACTTTTTAATATCGTTTTGAGAAGTTAAAACTATATCATTTTGATAAATTTTGCCGCTTGCTCCATTATTGCTATTTGAAACCACAATATCGCCAAATTCCATAAACAATGAACTATTATTATTGATTACGACTTTTGGAGCATCGGACGCCGCTATTGCTCCAGACCCGCCGACATTATCAACATTCAATTTTATATCGCCTATGCCGACATATATATCGTCAAAAGTTATATAGTCCACAGTATAATGGTTTATCACGCTTTGACCGCCTATATTAGAAGATAAGCCCAAAGATGCTAATTCAAACAAAATTCTTTCTTTTTCTATTTTCAAAGCGCTTTCTGTTTCTCCTGAACCGCTATAATCTTTTAATTGTTCATTGATTCTATCAAGTTCATCATATAGACTATTCGCTAAATTTTTTGATTTTATTTTATATTTGACCGCTTCTTTAGAATTAGCATTGCTTACAACATATTCTTTATATTTTTTTATTCCGCTTACAATACCTGCAGCCGTCATCTGAGCATCGGCTTCTACAAAAACTTCTCTTTCTATTTCGCCGATATCAATGTTTATATTGTTATTATATCCCGCATACAAAGCCCCGTTATTATTCAGATAAGAATTATAACTTCTGCTTGTATCCTCGCGATGGTCGTCGTCAGGAATAAAATATAACCATCTTTTATAGACATTCAAAAGTCCTTGTCCTCTTACTTCTCTATTCCAAGAACCTATCTCTACTGATTCCGCCGCTTTTACCGCTCCGCCTTGCGCGATATTGACCTCGTCTATTACTGTAATTCTTGATTTAGAAGTCGAATCGTCTAAAGGAATCAGCGCGGAAAGATAAACATCTACAAATGACGCAGTATTGTATATTGATACGGTTTCATCTTCATTTTGAGATAAATTCAAATAAACATTTCTGCCTGAAAAAATATCCGCGCCGTCGTTAACATTTATAGTATTTCTTATATTGGATTCGCTCAAAGCGTCGCCGCTAAACTTTATTCCGCCTGAGAGAATATCGCCGTATATTGCCGCTCTTATATCTTGGTCTGTTCTAACATTGGCGTTTAAATCTCCCAAAGCGGTGATTTTACCGTTAAAGTTTATTACAGTAGAGGCATTGTTTGTAATTTTATCCGTTATATGAGAGCCGTTTGCCAAAGAAAAAGATTTATAAACGGCAGTATCTCTTGCATAAATATCATTAGCCGCGTCTATTACAAATAAACTGTGATTTTGTTTGTCTTTATAAGTTCTAACATTTGTATCATCGCCGAAATTTATTGTCGTATCATTGGAGATATTAGTAATATTTTTAGAATGATATATGTCCAAGCCTGATAAACTTGCGGCATTAGAATTTCTTATATCGTCTTTTATATATTTATTGAGCGCCGCAATATAGATATTGCTTGCGGTAATATCAGTTTTCCCGTTGATGTCTATATTGATTGTTGAATTGGATGCGTTCTTATTATCCGAATATGCGCCGTTTAACAGCGAAACATTTTTAACATCAATTGCGCCGTTTTGATTTGTTAGAGTATTTGCCGAGATATTGAGATTTGCCGCATTGATTATTGATTGCTTTTGAGAATTATTGGAGCCGATAAGTATATTGTTGACGGATTTATTTTCCGTTTCGGCTAATGCTCCTCCTATTGTCAATAAACCCGCTTTGCCGGACTGAGTTTGCGAATACAAAGTATTTTCTAACTCTGTTTTTAAGTTTAATCCATCGCCTGCAAATATATTTAAACCGTCCTCAAGTTGCGTTTTAACTTTAACATCCGCTTTGCTTTTTGCCCAACCAAGCCCAATTGCCGCAATGCCCGCCTGCACCATAACGGCATCCGCTGTTTGATTGGTATAGGCATTAGCGGCGGCAGTGATATTATTGCCCGCTATATGATTGCCTTCGCCTATAACTGCATCCACGCTGCCGCTAATATCGGTTGAAGCATAATTGCCGCTTACAGTTCCTAATCCGACTGATAGTATAGAAGTTTGAACGGTAGAATTAACAGTTTGATTTGCGGCTATGGTTATATCGCCCGCTAAAACATTATATTCATTGTCATCTTTTTGCTTATCATCTTTACCGAGATAAACATCATTATCAAATTTTATTTTAACATTTGCCGCAGTAGCGCCGAAATCAATAAGCCCGATAGATACTGAAGTAAAATCAGCATTAACTTTGACATCTCCATTTGTCATAACAGATATGTTTTTATCGGCTAATATATTTGCATTATTGCCTATATATGCCTTAGTAATATCGTCGGTCTTAACATCAAAAATATCTCCGTGAACTGATATTGCTCCCGCTGTTCCTGAAAAAGATTTGGTATTTATATCAGTATTATTGACAGCCAAAACATTTAGACTATTTACTCCGCTTACTTCGCCGCTTTCAACGCTCTTAATATCAAAGACAATCACAAAATCTTGTAAGTCCGCAAGAGTGTTAAATTCTGCGCCGATACTTCTTAGATATTCCGTAAGTTCCGCTTCTATTTCAGCGTCAATTTCTCTGCCTGTAAAATCCAAACTTATATACTCGCCGTTTGCAAGAGTTTCGCTGTCAACTTCATCTATTCTCGCCAATTTCTCAACCGCTATATCTTTCAAAGGAACATTCTTTATAATAACTCCATTGCCTATCGAGGCTTCGATTTTTCCTTTTTTATCAATAATAGCGACTGTCGCGCCTGCGACAAAAGCCCCGCCGGTTACCCGAATTATATTATTGTCTATTGTTGAATTGGAATTTGCTTTTACATTTATGTCTTGCGCTCTATAAATTTTTACATCATTATTTAATTTAGCGGTTGAATTATCGGAAAGTTTCAATTTAGAAACAGCGGCATTGACTGCGACAAAACCGCCGTTTGCTATAAATGTCTGTAAATCAATATCGCTATTATTATCGGACAATATATTGATATTTTTCCCCGCTTTAAGAATTGCGCCCGTATCAACATAAGAATTTGCCGAAGTTTTAATATCGGCTATATTTACAGAAGCGCCCACGCCTACAATACCGCCGCTTGCTCCGCCTACCGTATTATCAAGTTCTGTTTTCTCGTTTGCTTGAACTTTTATATCGGCATCGGCGGTAATTTGAGAATTTGCTCCGATAATAGCGCTTGTGCCGTCTTTGATTTCCGTATTTCCAAAAAACTTATTTATATTGGAATTGGTATTTGATATGGCGGGATTAAAATCATCTTTATAATCTGCTACGGCGCTATAAATATCGTCATTATCGCTCAAATTGGAGCCGATAGTTAAAACAGAAACGGAACCATTAGCGCCCACAAGACCGCCTGCGGCAGAAATTGTGATATTATCTATATCTCTTTCATTATCGGCTATGATGAATATATTTTTTGCCGCATTAGCCTTTGTTCCATCGCCAAACCCCGCGCTGACATTATTATTGATTATAGTAACATCCACAGAAGCCCCGACCCCTACAAGCCCGCCTCCTGCCCCCATTATTTTTTTATCAAGGATAAGTTTGTTTTTAGCCTCAACATTTATGTTTTCTCCCGCGATGAGCAATTTGTCTCCTTCAACTATCGCTTTGGTTTGGCTGTTCAAATAAAGTAAATTTCCAGACAACCCTATGCCCGCTACACCGCCTCCCAAAGATATGACAAGAGTATCTATATCTTGGCGGCTATAAGCGTTCAAATTTACGGACTTTCCAGCATTGATTTCTGAACTGAAAATATGAGCGTTCGTATTATTGGAAATATCTCCATAAAAAATAGTTCCGCCTACTCCGGCGTATAAACCGCCCGCGCCTGCGCCGATGCTGCTTTTAATTTCAACGCTGTCGTTTGCAATGACATTTGTATTTGCGCCCGACTCTATTTTGCTATTTGAAATAACGGCATTATTTGTATCGTTCACTTTAATAATAGCTATATTCCCCGCCACACTTACCCCGCCTGAACCTGCGCCTGCAATTATTATAGCGTCATATTTTTCATCATTATTTGTTTTTACAGAAACATCTTTTTTGGCTTTCACTGTGGAATTATCTATTGAGGCGTTTATTTTGTTGGTCAAATTGACATTATCAGCCACTGCCCCTACAGCAATATTACCAGATCCAGTTCCTACTCCACCATAAGAATTGATATCAGTACTGTTATTTGCTTCTACCAATACATTGCCGCCATTTATATTATTTTCGTTTATTACACTATATTCTTTTATCTTTGCAGAAGACTCATTATTAATATTGGTATTCATAACAGCGCCAGAAAGCGTATATCCGCCAAATGCTGCGGCAAAATTATAATTATTTATGGTTTCATCAATATTTGATTTTACGGACACATCCTCTAAAGCACTTATTTTGGAATGATTTGAAATTTCAGCAATAATTTTGTTATGTATTAAATTTGTCCCTACATTACCGCTAATTCCTGCCGTTCCTACTCCAGCCGCAAAAAGAAAAGAGTTTATTTCTTGCATATTATAAGCGGCGACATTTACAAGTTTATTTGCATTTATCTCGGCAGCGTCAACAAAAGATTTCACTTCATTTGAAATGTCATTATTAAAAATTATTGCTCCGCCGCCATACTGACCTACGCCTACCGCTCCAATATTACTGTCTATTTTAACATTGTCATTTACAATGACATTTGCATTTGCGCCCGACTCTATTTTACTATTTGAAATGGAAGAGTCATTCTTATCATTTATTTTAATGTCTGACTTAATCCCAGCAAGACCAACTCCGTTCGAACCAGAACCTGCGCCTATTATCACATTATATTTTTCATCATTGTTTGTTTTTACAGCGACATTGTCATTTGTGTTTACGATAGAACCATCTATTTCTGCATTTATTTCATTGTTAATCTCAACTGAACTATAAAGTCCTCCTCCTGCCAAAGATCTATTACTAGATACTACGCCGCCATAAAAGTCAATATCTGTTTCATTATTTGCTTCTACTGTAACATTATTTGCTTCTATCATAATATTTCCGCTTTCTAAAACATCATCGCTTTTTTTATAGAAGCTGATGATTTATTGCCAATATCAGTAAGCATAGCCATACCAGCAATTGTTACATATCCTCCTATTGCCGCAGAAAAAGCATAATTGTTTATTTCCTCATTAAGATTTGATTTCACAAATATGCTTTGTAGAGAATTGATTTTAGAATTGTTTTTGATTTCAGCAATCGCCTCATTATGTATTGTATTCTGCCAAGCACTAGCTCCCACACTAAATATTGATGAAATAGCAAGACTACCGATAAATAAATCCATCTTGTCTTTATTTTCAGCAAATAGATTAACATTGCCGCTTGCAAAAATATTTGCTTCTTCAATATAAGAATGGGCTATATTTGCAATATCGTTTTTTTCTGCCGCTCCAGATATGGAAACATACTCTTGACTTTCAAAGCCAAAACCAACAGAAATGATATTAAAATCTGTCTTTGTGTCGGATATAGCGTTCACATTAATACTGCCTAATGAATTGATTATGATTCTTTGACCATTTCTTCCACTTATGTAAGCATTTACATTATTGTGCATATTATTATTGACTATACTAGCCCCGATACTCAACCAATCTGCAATATCAACTGTGCCATCCGAACCTTGCATATGAGTATCATCTAAACTTTTTATATCAATATCACCTGAATCGATTTGATAAACGCGATACTCATCAGAGTTTTCAATGTAAGCATTTGCATTATTATTTATATCATTCAATATTGCGCTACCCTCAATATTCAGTCTCCCTACATTGCTTATATTAGTGGCAAAATTTTGTATTTTGGGGCTATTGTAAGCACTGATAGATATTTTATTTGACCCTATATTTATGTCCGTATTATTCAAATAAGCGGACACTTTATTGGTTAAAACATTTGCACTTACACTTGCCCCAGCGCCTACAACAACGCTCCCAAATACCGCAACGCCTGCAAGAGAAAAGATGTCGGAATCATCCTTGGCATTTAAGAATACATCTTTTTCGCTTACAATATGGGACGATTTAATGTATGCTTTTGTCTCATTATCAGTCTCATTAGAAGTTATAGAGCCTGTAACATTAAATCCAAAAATATCAGAAATTAGTCCATCAAGACCAACAGCAACGGATATTATAGGCGAGCGGTTTACGGCATTTAAATCTATTATTCCTTTTCCATAAATATCAGAAGCCGTGATATATGTATTTGCGGTATTATTCACATTATTTATGCTCGCCGCTCCAGTAATGTCTCTTCCATCTCCTCCCATAAGAGATAATGAAATATCGCCGGAAGCGCTAATTATTGCCGCTTTATTATCTGCTTTAATTAACAAATCACTTTCTACATTTATGTCAGAATCTTCAATATAAGCATTGGAGTTATCAAAAATTTCATTTACACTTACGCTTCCTGAAATACCTAATTCGGAATTTTTCAAATCAAACAGAAATCCGATTAAGTGTTGCTTTATATCAAAATCCTCGCCTATGTCGTCAAATTTCTCATAAATTTTTGTTAGATTTTTAGTTTTTATGTATAACTCAAAAGAAAATAAATCATAAAAGAAGTCGTTTAAATACCGTCCAATACTGAAAGGATTTCCTATATCAGATGTATCATTTCCAATACTACCAGCAACGGAATATGTATGCATAAGCCCATCATTTAATGCAAAAATATTTGTTTTCCCTACTTTAACATCCTTTAAGCCTTTCATATAAGCATTTGTTTTTCTATCAATATTAGACAATGCAACAGAAGTTCCAATGCCGGAAGATTGTAATGCAAAAGCATTGCCTGCAATATTGATAATATATCCATTACTTTGAGCATTGATACTCAATAAGCCATCTACGGCAACTTCAAGTTTTTTAATATCGTCTACATAGGCATCAACATTACTGTTAATTCCTACGCGATTTACCGCTCCTTTTATATCAAGATTTCTGCTGTCCAATCCCGCAAGCCCTACTGTAATATCATTTTGATTTGATTTTGCAACAACTGATAAATTATCCGCATAAATTTCAGAATTTATCCCATAAATAAAAGATTTGGTATTATTTACATAATCAATTTGATTATAGGAGACTCCTATTCCCAACAAAGAATTCTCTTGACTTGTATTGCCGCCAACTATTCCACCAACGCTAATAAATGAATTATCAGAGTTTGCCTCAACCTTAACATTTTGTTTGCCTGTTTTGACGCCATCTTGATTAATTTTTGAATTATTTATTTGGCTTTGCGCTCTCAAATCAAAATGCGTCAAATCAGCAGCGCCTAATATAGTCGCATCCGAATTAATATTACGATTGTCATCAATCATAGAACTTCTCACCCAATTATTAAAATAACCGTCGTTCACATTTAAAATGCCATTTTTGGTATATTCGTAAATATCATGTTCAATATTTCTCTCTTCTATATCATTTGAAACTTCCAATTCGGTAAGAAAAGGATTTCTGATAGCGCATATAGTAGGGAGTCTCTGTTCAGACAAAATGCTTATATTTTCTCTTGCATAAATATCAGAATTGCCAATGAATGCATCGGCATAGTCGGAATATAAAGCGTATAAAACAGCGCCGCTAAATGAATATTGAGGTTTCTGTCTTAACACCGCTACGATATCATTGGTTATATTGGCATCTATCACTTTTGCATTTATATTGATATCTTTTTCGGCATTTAAGCGGGCGACATCCAAATTTATTTCAGAATTATTAGTATGTTCGGCGTATCCCATTGCTATTCCAATAGAAAAATTAGTTTCGTCTTGGTCTTGCCCGCCAGTCGTTTTACTGAGTTGTTTGATTAGGATATTATTGCTTGTATTAAGCAATAGATTTTCATTGTCATTAAGAGAATGCTGGCGTCCATTTACGCCTTGCCCGCTAATTACCTCAACTTCCATTCTATTATTTACGCTATTTATCGTCGAATCCATATTGATATTCTTAGAATTTATTTGAGCCCCGCCGACTACAATTTTATTTTCAATATCAGAACCGCTATAAGCCGCAACAATACCAATATTTTCTGCATTTTCTGTCGTAGCATCAGCAGATACTGAAATATCTTTTTGAGTAATTGCCGAGACATTAATATTTTTTTGGCTTCCCATTTGGACATTATTTAATAGGTTTATTGAAGTATTGAAATTGAATTTTGAAAAAGCGACGATTGCGCTCCAAAGAACATTGTCTGTTGAAAGAGGGGTTCCTTTAATGCTTGAATTATCTTTTAATCGTGTATTAGCATTTATATTTATGTCGCCATTGGCTCTGATATTTGAGTTAGACATATTAATGTCCGAAGTCAATTCATTATTATTGATTCCAATTCCTATTCCAGCGTCTGTTACTTTAATACCTGAATTGGATTCGGCGAAATTAGATTGGACATTAAAATCATTGCCGCTCTCTATATTACCAGCGATATTTAAATGATTATCTAAGAAAGACAAAGCCGCCGCAATATCAACGCTAATCGTTTCATCATTTTCCGAATTTGTTTTTATAGACAATTTATTGTTTTTTTCAACATTATTAGATATTGATATATCATTATCCGCTTTTATATCTGCTCTTGATATAATTTCTGTATTATTTGTCACTACCGATAATGCAAGAGCTGTTGCAAAAGAAGAATCTTCATCTCCGATTATTCCCGCTTTCAAATTCGATTCTATTACCGATTTTGCACTAATATTTATGTCATTTCCTGATTCTAAAGCCGCCAAACCTAATTTTATCAGAGACGAAGAATTATTTATCGCCATCGCCGCGCTTACTATATCAGAGCCTTCGGTTTCTACTTTAGTATCTGATTCAACAATTGACTTAATGTTTATATCGTTGCTTGCTTTGATTTTGGCATTATCTCCTATCGAAACGCTCGCATTAATATCTGAATACGCAAATCTCGCTTCAACTCCATAATCATCTAATAATTGTAATCCTGCATTTATGAGTACAAACAAATCGCTTGTATCAAGTCCTTTAATATCTTGTATATATTCCTCTGCGTTCTCTGGATTTTCAACAATATCGCTAACAACAGACTTTACTACATTAAATATATCATTGACGGTCATAATGGGCGGTAAATCTTTATATTCATATTTATTCTCAGCAATCGCTTCAATATTTACATGTCCGCCTTCGATATCAGCTCTCCCTATATTTATTGAAGCAGTTCTGCTGTCAGCCAATGATTTTCCCTTGTTTTCGGCTAATATATCAATATCACCTGCTCTATTAAATCCATTAGCGCTATCTTTGATTGACTTTATTGTAGCACCATCATCTATTTCAATATCCTTACCAGTTATCAAAATTCTGCCATCTGCATTTTCAACCATCTCTACTCTACTTGGAATACCTGACAAATTGACAATATCAGCAGGATTAACAGCAGACAAAGTATTAATCTTAGCCGTCCCGCCCTTTATTTCAACATCATTACTATGCGCAGCAACCCCGTAATAAGCATTGATTTTTCCTTTGATTGAGATATTTCCATTTGGATTTATAGGGACATCGCCGCTCAAAACTGCATTTGAAAAGTTTCCTGCGTTAAAACCCGCAGGGTTATTTAAAATATCATCTATATATTGTCTCGTTGGCGTAGCAAGCGTTAAAGCTCCTACATTGACAATACCCGTCGCCCCAATTATTATTCCATTAGGATTTAGAAAGAATACATTCCCGCCTATCTTTCCATTCTTATAGGCATTCAATGTTCCATCAATAAAACTTTTATTATTGCCCGTGACCATATTAACAAGATTATCCGTATTGGACGGGAGAATAAGATTTGCTTTATCTCCATTTGCTAAATCAAAGTTACTA
>JAITTG010000111.1 GCA_031287095.1 Candidatus Parendomicrobium reticulitermitis
TGTAATAGACATTCAAGAAGCCGCCAGCGCTTTAGGAAGAGCGTTTAAAACGGCTGAAAAAGTTGCGGGCGGACAGATAGATTCCGTCATTGCCGCCGTCAGAGGCAATTTTATTGAAGGAATAAATTCAAAAGGCGTCGCCAATATTCCAAGCAAAGAGGTCTCTGAGTCAATCAGAGACGAGGCTTTATATTCAGCCAGAGAAGGCATTAAACTTGACAACGGCAAAGAAGTTTTACAGATAATTGCGCGCGAATATTTTTTAGACAGTCAAAGGGTGCAAAATCCTTTACAGATGGAAGGCAATATGCTCGAAATTGACGCGCTCGGCTTTGTCGCCAATACGATGAATTTAAACAATATATTAAAAGCGATGGATATTGCCGAGATAAATTGTTCTAATAAAATTTACGGTTATATGGCAGTATGCGATATTCTGCTCAGAAAAGAGGAAAAAGAATCGGGATGTCTTCTTGTGGATTTTGGAGGTTATACGACAGGCATAGTTCAATACGACGACG
The DNA here is from genome assembly GCA_031287095.1 of Candidatus Parendomicrobium reticulitermitis. GTDB lineage: Bacteria > Elusimicrobiota > Endomicrobiia > Endomicrobiales > Endomicrobiaceae > Parendomicrobium > Parendomicrobium reticulitermitis. The sequence goes on from JAITTG010000111.1 coordinate 522, forward strand.
GCATTTTAAAATACGCTTATGAACTTCCCGTAGGATCAGAATACATAACAAAAGATTTAATGCATAAACTAAGAGCGTCATCTCAAGAGGCGGCAAGTATAAAAATCAATCACGGAGCGGCTTTTTGCGCAGATGAATTTCAAGACAGAGAATTTGAATATCGCGCCGCAGACGGAGTCACTATGATGAAAGCCGATAGACGCGAAATTGTAGAGCAAGTTATAACTCCAAGAATTGAACAGATATTTGCTTTTATAGACGAAGTTGTAAAGAAAAAAGCATCCCGCTCTATGCCGGGAAATATAATTCTTACGGGCGGAGGCAGCAGACTTGAATATATAGCCGGCGCTTTTGAAAAATATTTTGATGAAGCCAGACCCTTTGTCCGCATAGGCTTTCCTATTGAGGATAAAGTCGCAGGTCCCCGCGAAATTGTCGGAAATTCCGTATATTCCTGCGCCATAGGCGCCGTCTATTGCGCTCTTTCAGATTTTTATTATTCGTCTGATTCGTCAACGGGAAAAGTTGGAAAATTTACAAATTGGCTCAAGGAGATTTTTTAATATGATTGATATTTTACTTCCTTCGGGAAATTTTGATTCTCTAAATCCTGTTTTAGAAAATCAAGGTCGTTCAGATGTAATCAAAATAATAGGCGTCGGCGGCGGCGGCTGTAATGTCGTCGGCAGAATGATAGCGGCTGGTATCAGCGATGTGGAATTTATAGTGGTCAATACGGATGTTCAGGCTTTAAGAGTATCGCCAGCTCCTACAAAGATACAGATAGGAGAAAGAGAATCAAGAGGTTTGGGCGTCGGCGGAAATCCCGAAAGGGGAAGAAAATCGGCTGAGGAAAATATAGACGGGTTAAGAGACGCCGTCAAAGGCGCTGAATTGATTTTCGTCGCCACCGGTATGGGCGGAGGAACGGGAACTGGCGCGGCTCCCATAGTCGCTCAGATTGCCAGAGAAGAGGGGATTTTAACAATCGGCGTTGTCACAAAACCTTTTGTATTTGAAGGCGAGGTGAGAATGCAGCAGGCTGAAGAAGGAATTAAAACTATAACAAAATATACAGACACTCTTATCGTTATTCCAAATGCAAAAGTCATACCTGTGATAAATGAGAGTATGAGGCTTCCTGATTTATATCACATAATTGACGCCGTCTTGATACAGAGCGTTCAGGCTATTACGGATACCATTACAAAAAAGGGCGAAATCAATATGGACTTAGAAGACATCAAATCAATTTTAAAAGACGCTGGAACCGCTTTAATAGGCATAGGTGAAAGTTCGTCTATCAGCGTAAAAGAGGCGGTTGAAAAAGCGTTGAGCAGCCCATTGCTTGATAATTATGATATATCAAAAGCAAATAAGATGCTTATAAATCTCACTACCAATAGAAATGCGCCCGCAAGAGTCATTGATGAATTAAACGCTCTTATTCCGGGTTTTAAAATGAAAAAAGGGCATATCTTTTTTGGACATGCTTATGATGAACGGATAGAGGAAAAACTTAAAGTCGCGATAGTAGCGACGGGTTTTAATTCTCCAAGGAGAATATCGGCAGAAATTAAAACAAAGATTGTTGATACGGCTCAGTCTTTAAAATCTGAATCGTCCGCCTCGTCTCAAAGCGAATTGTTTGCTAAAAATGATAATCCGCCTTTTATAGATATAAATGAGAAGGCTGATTTTTTTTCAAAGCCCGCTTATGAAAACTGGAAAGTAAAAAAATTGAATAAGTAGAGGCGGATTATGTCAGACGCGGCGCTCTTTCCTTTAAAACATTTCACTACAACAAAAGCGGACGGCGATATGAAAATCCAAGAAAATCGCCGCCGTTTTCTCATATCTTGTCAAATAAACCCTCAAACTTTAGTTTTAGCAAAACAAATCCACAGCAATATCGTAAAAATAGTCTCAAAATCCGACGGCGGCTACTGCATTGAAAATTGCGATGGTTTTATTACAGATGATAAAAATATGAGACTCGGGATTTTTACCGCCGATTGTATGCCTATACTAATATGCTCTAAAAATCAAAAAATAAAAGCCGCAATACATAGCGGTTGGAAAGGGTTGTCCGCAGGTATAATAGAAAACGCCGTAAATATCTTTGACAAAACATTCAATATAAACCCTCAAGATTTATGCGCGTATATAGGGGCGCATATACAATCTTGTTGTTATGAGGTCGGCTCTGAATTTGAAAAAATTTTTCAAACGCCTCTAATAGACGGCAAATTAAATCTTTCAAAAATAGCGCAAGGCAAAATGCAAAAATTAGGCATACAAACAATAGAAATAAGTCCATACTGCGCAATGCATGATAAAGATTTATTTTTTTCATATAGAAGAGATAAAAGCGCTGAAAGAATGCTGACGATAATTTGAAATGACAAATAATAACCCTTTTGCACAATTAACATATAAAAATAGATTGTAGCGGCATGTTTGAAATCTGCCCGCACGGACAAATGATGAACCAAAACGAGAAACTGTAAAAAACAAAACGGTAAATGGCAACGGCTTTTCTCGCAAGTTGCAGACGCCGTGCTATAAATAAAGAGTGCAAATTTGACGGCGGGCGCCCTTTCTTTAAACAACGGCAACGATCACGCAAGTAACGCAAAACTACAAAGACAAAAAGCAAAAACACAAAACACAAAACACAAAACACAAAACTTGTATGGGCGGGCTTTTAACCCGCCCGTTCGCCTATGAGGTAAAAAATGTCCATATCAAATACGGAAGAAATTAAATGCTCTTGCGGCGAGACTTTTGAGGCTGAATTACTTTCGGCTATCAGCGTTTTTGACAATCCAGAACTTAAAGAATCTATGCTTTGCGGAGAAATCAATATAGTCCAATGTCCGCATTGCGAGGCGATTTTTTACGCCGAAAGATTTGTTCTTTATCATGACAGCCAAGACGAATTGCTCGCTTTTGTATATCCTTTGAAATTTCAAGAGCAAGCGGCTTTGTATAGAGTTCAAATGCTTCAACAATTCAATTCATCTTTAAATTCATTGGAAGATAAAGAACAAGTCTGCTATGAGCCTTTATTGATTTTTGGCATAGAGGATTTGACTTCTCTTATAAAAGCCGAGCAAGACCTCAAAGATGAAGAGAAGATTTTAAAATACGCCTCAAAAGAATTAAAACTTAATACATTTTCAATATCCCGCGCTTTGTCGCGCAAATTATCAATTCCTAGAATTATCCCTATAGCTCCTCATTATTGCGGACAAGTCCTGCAATCTTCAGATTTGTGCGTGCAAGACCGGCAATCTCCGTATTATAGTGGGAAGAATATATTAGAAGCTTTAAAAACTCTAACCGCTTATAATCCAAATTTGTCAAATTATGTTCAATTCATAAGCAAAGCCGCAAAACACAATTCTATTCTTGAAGAAATTCTGCGTCATTGCAAGATTAGTAATTGCAATTGCGTGTAAGACTCGCAATATTCTGCAACGGATGAGGCTGTGGGTCAATCCTATAAGTAGCAAATTATATAAACCCGTAAATCAGGAGCGTCGTTAAAATGGAAATTCTTTTTAATAATCCAAAAACCATACTCGGCGTCTTACTTATAGTTATAAATTATCCATTAGGCTGGTTTTCAATCATATACTTTAACAAAGAAAGCCAAAAAAACCAATAATAAGAAATTTTATATTATCGGCGTTTTTTTATATATCTTTTCTTGGTTTCTGTTGGTTTTGAGTATTTTTTTATGCGGAGAGGAGCATTATTCTCTTGTTTATAACAAGTATTTTACGCTTATATCTTCATCAATTATAATACTATTTTTATTGTATGAATTTTTTTTAAAAAAGCATTTAAAATTCAATGAGAAATCAAAGTTTGACAAAAGATAAGCAAATATATAAAATCCCAGCCATAAATTAGAAATCTTATCAAAATCCGCCCTATCCTCATTATTTAAAAGAGCGATAGGGCGGATTTTATGATAACTAAAAAGGCAAAATCGCTATGGATTTTCAAAGAATTTTAATATATTTGCCTATTCTCATATTTTCCTTTATGATGCATGAGATAGGGCATGCTTATATGGCAGATTTAAGAGGCGACGATACTGCAAGGCGCCTTGGCAGAATCACTTTAAACCCAATACCGCATTTAGACTTATTCGGCAGTCTTATTTTTCCCGCTATGTTATTGCTTATGAACTCGCATTTTCTTTTCGCGTGGGCAAAACCTGTCCCATTCAATCCATCAAAGTTAAAAAATCCAAGAAGAGATATTCCATTGATTGCTTTTGCCGGTCCTTTTGTTCATATTTTGCTGATAATAGCGTCTTTTATTTTTTTAAAACTATCTCTTGTTTTTAGCCAGTTTACTATGGGGTTTACACAATCAATAATAGAATTTCTTTATATTATGATAAGCGTCAATATGGTTCTTTTTATATTTAATCTTTTGCCTATTCCTCCTCTTGACGGCTCTAAAATAATCTCTTATTTTTTGCCGCAAGATATGGCTGCAAAATATATGAGTATGAATCAATATATAGGCTTTATTATTTTGATGATTTTTGTTTCAACGGGATTTTTTGGATATATACTTAATTTCTTTACGAGATGGACAAGTTTGATTTTTTTCACAATATTAGGATATTAGATTGTTGCCGTTGTTGCATTAGCCGCCGTCTGCGCGTTTATATTTATCATTGCATGTTTTATGTTTGCGGGTCAATCCCGCAATACTATTTGAGGATACAGAAAAATGAAAAAAAGAATTTTATCGGCTATGCGTCCTACAGGGCGGCTTCATATTGGGCATTATTTCGGCGCTCTTAAAAATTGGGTTGAACTCCAAGACGAATTTGAATGTTATTATGCTTCTGCCGATTGGCATGCTTTGACTACTGATTATGCCGATACCAAACAAATCCAAGAAAACTCTTTGGAAATGACCGCCGACTGGATAGTATCAGGTATTGACCCCAAAAAAAGCGTCGTCTTTAAACAATCTCAAGTTTTTGAGCATAGCGAATTATTTTTGATTTTATCTATGATTACTCCTTTGGGCTGGCTGTATAGATGTCCAACTTATAAAGAACAAATCAATGAGATAAAAAATAAAGATTTAAGCAATTTTGGTTTTTTAGGTTATCCCGTTTTGATGGCTGCCGACATTTTGTTATATAAAGCCGATTTTGTTCCCGTTGGAGAAGACCAACTTGCTCATTTGGAATTTACAAGAGAAATCGCAAGACGATTCAATAACTTTTACGGCGCTATTTTGATAGAGCCTCAGGCAAAACTCGCAAAAACGGCGAAAGTTCCGGGCATAGACGGGCGGAAAATGTCTAAATCTTACGGCAATTCTATTTTGCTTGGAGAAGAAGACGATATGTTAAAAGCAAAAGTTCAAGAGATGTTCACAGACCCTCTAAAAATCAAGAAAAACGACCCTGGTCATCCCGAAGGCTGCGTGGTTTTTGCTTTTTATGAGATATTCAATGAGGATTCTGAAAATAGACGCGAAGAGTGTAAGGCTGGAGCAATAGGCTGCGTTCAATGTAAAAAGAATGTTTTTGAAAATTTAGCGGCTTTTATGAAACCTCTCGCTCAAAAGAGAAAAGAACTTTTGTCAGATAAATCATATTTGGAAAAAATACTAAACGAGGGGAATCAAAAAGCTTCGCAAGCAGCCTCCGCCGTTATGGCTGATATAAGAAGGGCTTTAAAATTTTAATATGCAAAATGTGATATATGATATAAACATAGACGCTTTTGAGGGACCTTTTGATTTGCTTTTGCATCTCGCCAAAAAAAAAGATTTGGAAATCAGCGAAATCAATATCGCAGAAATTACATCCGATTATCTTTCTTATCTTGAATCCATGAAAGAATTAAACATTGATATAGCCGGCGATTTTCTCGTTATGGCGTCGACTCTTATGCAGATGAAAGCGGGCTTTTTATTATCTCCTTATGGAGATGAAGCGTTGGAAGAAGATGAAAATTTTGACATTTTAAAACAGAGATTGCTTGAATATCAAAAATATAAAGAAGTCGGCAAAATCTTAATGTATAAAGAGATTGAGCATTCGCAAATATATTATAGACCTCTCTTTAACGCCGACAAGGGCGATTTTACAATCACCGCCACTATTCTTGATTTGGCGAGAAGTTTTAATGAAGTTTTCAAGGCTCTTTCGCCCGAGATGCAAGCCATAATATATGACGAAATTCCCATAGAAACAAAAATTAGGGAAATTCTTGATTTGCTTGAAAGTTCTCAATATGCGTCTTTTACAGATATTTTAAAACTTCAAAAAACAAGAAGGGAATTGATAGTCTCTTTTATGGCTGTATTAGAGCTCATAAAAAATAAACAGATTTCGGCTATGCAGTCTGAGGTTTTAGGCGAGATAAGAATATATAAAGTGAGCATAGAGGCTTATAGCCAAGACGAAGTAGCGCAAGAATACGACGGCGAGAATGCCGCAAAAGAGCCTGAAATTTTGCAATTAAACGCGCAAGAAAACGAAGAAAACAATGAAAATGCAAGCGAGGAATCAAATGGAAATATCTGAGGTAAAACGAGTTTTAGAAGCTCTTCTTTTTGTGTCGGAAAGACCGTTGCTTTTAAAGGAATTAAAGTCTCTTTTGAGCGATGATTATAGCGACTTAGATAATATTGAAAACATTTTAAATGAATTAAAAACAGAATATGAAAATGCGGATAAACCTTATGAAATAAGATTTGTAGCAGAGGGCTGGACTTTCGCCACAAAGACGCAATATTCCCCTTGGCTCAAAAAACTTTTCAAAAAGAAATTTATTTTTAAATTGTCTCCGTCCGCTCTTGAAACTCTCGCCATTGTCGCATATAAACAGCCGACCACAAGAGCCGATATAGACGATATAAGAGGCGTAGATTCTTCCGGCGTTTTAGACACTTTACTTGAAAGAAAATTGATAAAAATAACAGGGCGCAAAGAAGCGTTAGGATATCCTCTTTTATACGCCACTACTCAAGAGTTCATGAAACATTTCGGCTTGTCCCACATAACAGATTTGCCTTCAATAGAAAATAATCCCGATTTGGAGATAGAAGAAAATCCAGAAGATGTTCCAGAATTGCCGTTTGAAGAAAAAAAGATGCAAAAAAAAGAAGCAGAGAAAGAAGAAGAGGAAAAAGAAAAAGACGAAGAAGTCGCAGAGGAGCAACAATAACTATATATGTTTGTTATTGCGCGTTCCGTATTTTGCATAAAATGAATATTGTTTTTTGCCGTCATTCCCGAATGTCTCTATCGGGAATCCAAGTTTATCGCGGAGCGGTTGTTTGTTGTTTTATGTTTTACGGCTACGCGCAGGTTTAACTCTGCCGCTGTGCGCGCAATAACAAAGTGTTTATCGTAATTTTATTTTAACTTAAAAGGATACATAAATGTCAGAATTTAGGCGCAATCCCGTTTTTGGAAATTGGATACTTATTGATTCTCAAAGAAATTTCGGTAACGAAAAACTGTCCGCCGTTTGCGAACGAGTCCATTCCGACGCAAAATTTTGTCCTTTTTGCGCAGGCAATGAGTCTATGACAAAATCTGAGATTCTCGCTTTTAGCGATAATCCGCATAGATATCCCAATACCAGCGGTTGGAAATTGCGGGTAATTCCAAATAATAAGCCTATTTTGCAAGTGGAAAGCGCAATTAAAAGACAGGCTTACGGCATATACGATAAAATGGAAGGAGCCGGAGCTCATGAAATTATCATAGAGACTCCTGAACACAATTTGCAATTTAAAGACGCTCCATTGCAATATTTTGAAAATATCTATAAGGCTGTCGTTGGAAGAATTAAAGATTTAAGAAATGACTCTCGTTTTGAACATATATTTTTCATAAAAAAATACGGTTCTTTGCCTGCCACGATTATGCAGCACCCCCATTCTCAAATAATCGCTTTGCCGATAACGCCTAAACAAGTAAATGAAGAATTAGACGGCGCTTTGAGATATTTCAAGTATAAGGAAAGATGCGTTTTTTGCGATATTATTTTGCAAGGGATTGACAATGGCGCGCGTCTCCTTGCCGAGAATGAATATTTTATAGCCTTATGCCCTTATGCTTCAAGATATCCCTTTGAAGTTTGGATAATGCCAAAAGAGCATAAAAGCGATTTTGATTTAATTTCTGACGCTGAAATATCGGCTTTGGCTAAAATAGTAAAAACACTTTATTCAAAATTAGTTCTTTTGCTTGACGATTGCCCTATTACGACAGTTTTACATTCGGCTCCTTTAAAAAGACGGAATCTTTCTTATTATCATTGGTATATAGAAATTATTCCAGAAATAGCAGTTTTCGGAAATATAGACAAAGGAACGGGGCTATTTATAAACCCTGTTTTTCCCGAAGAAGCGGCAAGAAAACTTAGGGGATAGCCGGTATTGCTTCGTTCTTGCGGACTTGACCCATCTATACAGAAAAGGCGTGAACAAATTAAATAATTAATATTGTTTCGTCTCTCGCGAGTTTGACCCGCAATCTTTGCCAATCGGCAAAATTGCATGTTAATCTGCGCAAGCGGCAAGAAACAGAGGATAAGAAAATGTCAAATAATAAAAATACCAAACTCAATATCTTAATGGCGGCGTCGGAATGTATTCCTTTTGTAAAAACAGGAGGTCTCGCCGATGTTGTCGGGACTTTGCCAAAAGAACTCAAATCTATCGGAAACGATGTCAGAATTATTTTGCCCAAATACGCTTCCATTGATGAGAAAAAATTTCCTTTAAAAGATTTGCCTTATAAATTGCGCGTAAATGTCGGATACGAAACTCATTTTTTCTCGTTGAAATATTATATTACGGACGATGGAATTACAACATATTTTATAGAAAACAATAGATATTTTAACCGCGCTGGAATTTACGGAGATTTTGGAATTGATTACCCCGATAATAGAGATAGATATATTTTCTTTAATAGAGCGGTTTTAGAATCTATGAAGGCTTTGGGTTTTAGACCTGATATAATTCATTGCCACGATTGGCAGACGGCGCTGCTCCCGGCGTATTTAAAAACCACTCATAGAAATGACGGATTTTATTGGAATACCGCTTGTGTTTATACCATACACAATATAGCCTATCAAGGCTCTTTTGGAGCAGATACCGTAGAGGCGGCTGGATTTGCTCGTATGGACTTTACTCCCGAAAAAATTGAATATTACGGCGGAGTCAATTTTATGAAAAGCGCCATAACTTTGGCTGACAGAGTGTCGACGGTAAGTCCGTCTTATGCGTTAGAAATTAAAGATTTTAACGGGCGGGGTATGGAATGGTCTTTAACCCGCAGAGGAGACAAAATATACGGAATTTTAAACGGTATAGATTATAATTATTGGAATCCAAAAACCGATAAAAATATAGCCGCCAATTATTCCATAAAAAATATGAAAGGAAAATCTATCTGCAAAAAAGATTTGCAAAATCTGTGCGGTTTTGACATTGACGACAGCGTTTATCTTTTCGGCTGCGTCACGAGGCTTGATTGGCAAAAAGGCGTAGATGTAATTATTGACGCTATAAATCAGTTGAAAGATGAATCTATGCAATTTGTGATTTTAGGCTCGGGCGATATGAATATAAAGCGGGACTTGCAAAATTTAGCGTCTAAATATCCTAAATTAGCCGCGGCTTTTTTTGATTATAATGAGCCGCTCGCTCATAAAATTTACGCAGGCTGCGACGCTTATATGATGCCTTCGCGCTTTGAGCCTTGCGGGCTTAGCCAAATAATCGCTCTCGCCTATGGGACGATTCCAATAGTAAATAGAGTCGGAGGGCTTTCTGACACCATAGAGTATTATAATCACAATAATGGGCAAGGAAATGGTTTTGTATTCAATCTAACTTACGGGGAAAATTTTGTTGAAACAATTTATAAGTCTGAAAAAATCTTTAAAGATAAAAAATTATGGGGAATTTTAATGCAGAATGCTTTTAATTGTAATTTTTCGTGGGATAAGTCGGGACGAGAATATCAAAATATGTATTTAGATTTGATAGGTAAACTATAAGCGCTATCATTGCGCGCGAAGCCGCAGAATCTATCAAATGATTTTAGGAAGCGCGGAGTAACTATCTCTTTTGTTGCAGGCAAGACAAGCAATCTCCGCGGTTGTCTGTCTGAACTAACCCATTGAATGAGATGCGGGTCAAACCTGAAATAGCAAATTAAGGGTATCGATGGGTTAACCAATGTTTCTTTTAGCCAATTAAAAATCCAAATTTTTTATATGGAGTTGAAAATGGAAAATCAAAATAGTCCTTTACAAAATCAAAATGCGCAAAACGGCGCTAAACGGCAGGATACGGGCGCAGCCGCCAATCCATTTATCGAAAAAGAGCCTCAAATTGAAATAAAACCTCGTATTGACCCCCCTCCTCAGTCTCAGATTGAAAGGGAACCTCATCAATATCAAAGGCGTCCAATTTACACTAATCAAATCGGTCAAACTCATTACTTAAAAAAAACCATTAAATTTGCCGTTCTCGCTTTATTTGCGGCGTTTTCAGTTTTAATCGCTAATCACTATTATTATTTGAAAGACTATTCTTTGAATCTTTCAAACGATATAAGCGTAATCGTATTTATAGATAAGGCATCAAAAGACGATGCCGCCGTCTGCGACGCTATAGAGGCTTTGGGGCTTGCTACGATAGACGATTATGTCAATTCAAAAGATGTTTATGCTAAAGCCGTTGAAGAAAATCCTTTCTTAAAAGACATAGTCGTTCCGGGAACGGAAAATTCTTTTCAGTCCTATGTAAAACTTTCTCCGAAAGAGCTGCCTACGGACGATTATATGGCTGATTTAAGAAATGAGCTATATAAAATCGCAAATATAGACGATGTGGTTTTTGATGTTTCCTTGTTTAAACAATATGCCAAGATAAAATCTTCGGTAGAATTTTATAGATTCGCTATTATGATTTTTGCCGCTGTTATTTTCACATTGTTGTTATTGCGCATATTTATAAGCGCCGCGCTCAGAGAAGAAAGGGTGCGCGTCTTTATTTATCATCTTGCCGCTTATATGCTTTCGGCTACGGCTGGTTTTCTCATTATATGGACAGTGTGCTTGTTTTACAATTATTCGCTGACAATAAGTCAGGAAGCGATTTTTATCATAATTCCTTTAACCGCATCTTTGGGAATTCTCTATAAGGATTAAAATGTTTAAACGCAGATTGCAAATAATACTATTGTTTTTTGTTTTATTAGTCTTGTTTGGCGCGGGCGGATTGGCAAACGCTCAGACAAGCGAAGTTGGACAACATGCTAATAGATTGTCCAATATAGAGAGAAATTTAAAACAAAAGCAAGCGGAGCAAGTCAAATTGCTTAGAGAGGAAAGGACTGTTAAAAGAGACTTAGAATTTTTAAACGATGCTATCAGAAAGACGGAAAAAAGGCTCAAGGATTTGTCGGACGACATTAGAAATGCCGAACAAAATCAATCAAAAGCGTCAAGAAATTATAAAGACGCCTCCAAAAACGCTCAACTTTGGAATCAAACTATTCTTGACGATATATGGCTTTTTAATAAAATGTCTATTTTAGGAAAGTATGAGAGAAATCCCGTTGAATATAAGATAAGAGAGGCGGCTATTAAATCTAAAAAAAACAAATTTGATTCCGAACAAAACCGCGCTGATTTGTCTTCTTCGGATATATCTAAATGGCAAAAAGCAAAAAGTGATTTAATGTCGTTAAAAGATAAAGAAAGTAAACTCGCCAATGAGAGAAAAAGTCTAATAGAGGAGAAAAACAAACTCCTCAAAACCACTTCAAACCAAAGGGTCAAAGCAGAGCGCGAAATCAAAGAATTACAGCAAAGTGCCGCGCAGCTGCAAAGGGTGATGCAGAGTTTAGTTCAAGAAAGCAAGAGAAAAGAACAGCAAAGAATTAAAGCGGAGCAGCAGAAAGTCAAAGCGGAACAGAAAAAACAAACGGCTATAAATGTTCCTCAACCTGAAACAACTTTAAGACCCCGCGCGGAGATTAGTAAGGCAAGAAGTCAAGCGGATTCAAAAAAGAGGAGGGTAATTTCTCCTCCTGTAAGCGGGCAAGTAATTCAACATTTTGGAAAAAATCAGCATGATGAACTTAATACTTTTGTGATAAGCAACGGCATAAAATTAAAAGCCGATAATGGAGCCGTAGTCAGAAGCGTAGAGCCGGGAACTGTTGTATATTTGGGACAATTCCGTTCTTACGGCAATGTTGTAATCATAGACCACAATGGATTCTTTGCCGTGTATGGGCAATTGAGCAAGATATTTGTTAGGGATAATCAGAGCGTAAAAAGAGGAGATACCGTAGGACAATTGGGTTCTGGAAATAACAGCGTTTTATATTTTGAAATAAGGCGCGACAATGTCCCCGATAACCCAATGCTTTGGTTTAAAAGATGAACTTGTATGGGCGTGATTTCAACCCGCCCGCTCGGACGAAATAAAAAAACAAACAGAAAACGACAAAATCAAATGTAGAGACGCGCTATGCGCGCCTCTTAAACGATAAACAAAAGGATGGAGAAATCAAAATGAATCTAAAAAAATTTTTTATTGTAATACCAGTTTTATTTTTTTTTACAAGTCAATCCGCTTTCAGCGTAGATGCGACTTACGAGAAGTTGAAGATAATGGTAGATGTGATGGAAATCATCAAAAACAATTATGTTGATGAAAAAGATACAAAAGATATGGCGGCGGGAGCGATAAGAGGAGTCGTAAGCACTCTTGACCCTTTTTCTCAATATATGGAAGAAAAAGCCTATAAGGATATGAAAGAAGAGACGGCAGGAGAATTTAGCGGTATAGGCATAAGAATAATGAGTAAAAATGATTTTATTACAGTCGTCTCTCCTATACCAGATACGCCCGCATATAAAGCCGGCATACTTCCTAACGATAGAATCATAAAAATAGACGGTAAAAATGCCGTAAAAATGAGTCAAGAAGACGCGGTAAAGTTGATGAAGGGAAAAGCCGGCACAAAAGTGACTATTACAGTGTCAAGAGACAATGTCATAGATCCTATAAATTTTGTTTTAAAGAGAGACAAGATAAAAATAGAGACTGTCAGAAGTCTTATGTTAGACGGCGATATCGCATATATTAGACTTACAGAATTCAATGCAAAAAGCGCAAGCGATGTGGAAAACGCTCTTGACAAACTTGTCAAAGAAGGCGCTAGAGGTTTTATTTTTGATTTAAGAAATAATCCGGGCGGACTTTTAGACAGCGCCATAGACATAATAAGCATGTTTGTAAAAGAAAAAACTTTAGCTCTTACCACAAAAGGCAGAAAAGAAGATATGAAAAGAGAATATTTCACTTCCGGCAAGGCTAAATTTGAAAAACTTCCTATGATTATTTTGGTAAATAGAGGCTCGGCGTCCGCGTCTGAAATAGTGACAGGCGCAATGCAGGACTTAAAAAGGGCTTTGATAATGGGCGCAAATACTTTCGGCAAAGGAAGCGTTCAGACCATACTTCCTCTATCAGACGGAACGGCTTTAAGGCTCACAATAGCCAAATATTATCTTCCATCAGGAAGACCCATAATGAGGACGGAAGGTTCCAATGCTCAAAACGGCATCACTCCCGATATAGAGTTTAAATTGACTATTGAAGACGAAATAAAACTCTATATTCAATCCGATTTAATTCTTGAAAAATATAAAAAAGGCGCAGTCATTTCCCCGCAAGTAACTCAAACGACGGCGGCTGTATCTATCTCAACGGCATCCGCAAACAAAAAAGATGAAATTGAAGACGCAGTTTTAGCGGAAGCCTTAAAGATAATGAAATCTGGCAAAGTTGAAGAAAAAATCAAATCAAAAAAATAAATGTAGAGACGGGCTAATCGCGCGTCTCAATATAGATAACAAAGAGGATTTTATGGCAAAAACCGAGCGCCGCAGAGAGCCGATATATATCAAACTCTATATACTTTTATTGTTTTTTTTAGGCATAGTGATTTGGTTTTCTATGCACAGCGGCGATAAACAGAGAGTAAAAATTGATATAGATTTGGACAATCAAATATCAAAAGTGTTGTCAGATAATTTAATATCCCAAGACGATATAATCTCTCAATTTGCAAAAGAAATGCAGAACAAGTCTTCTTTATGGAAAGAATTTAATAAAAAAATTATTTTAAGAGATAGTTCAAAACTTGATGTTTTTGATTTGAATTTCAGGGATATAGCCCGCTCTATGAATCTCGGATTAAATAAAATTTTAAATGCCGACGGCTCAATAACTTATAAATTTTACAATGCGTCAGATATGACATTCTCTAACATTACTTTTATGGGCGTGCGCAGTTTAGGCAATAGGCGGTAGTTTTAAATCGTCGTGCGGGCTTGACCCGCAAGAGGATAAAAATATAAATATGTTTTCAGAAAATTCCAATATATTATCTATAGAAACTTCGTGCGACGAAACTTCCGTCGGTATATCTTGCGGTTTAGACATAAAATCTTTGATTATTTCTTCTCAAATAGCCTTGCATGCTCAATATTTTGGAGTTGTTCCAGAACTTGCAAGCAGAGCGCATATAGAAAATATAAATTTTGTCATAAAGCAATCTTTAGATAAAGCAAATATTAGTTTTGATTCTTTTGCAAAAGAGATAGATGCAATTGCTTTTACAGTAGGACCGGGTCTCGCAGGAGCTTTGCTTGTCGGCGCAATGTCTGCAAAGACTCTTGCTCTTGTATATAAAAAACCTTTGATCCCAATACATCATCTTGAAGGGCATTTATATTCTTCTTTTATAGAAAACGGCATAGTCACCCCTCCATTTTTGGGAGTGATTATTTCGGGCGGACATACGGAATTGATTATAGTAGAAGATTTTGGAAAATATAAAATTCTGGGCGCCACAAGAGACGATGCAGCCGGCGAGGCTTTTGATAAAGCGGCAAAAATGTTAGGTCTTTCTTATCCGGGCGGACCTGCCATAGATAAAAGGGCGCAAAAAGGAAATCCAAATGCTATTTTCTTTACAAGACCGTATCTCAAAGATAGTTGGGATTTTTCATTTTCAGGCATAAAGACGGCTCTTTTAAATTATTTAAGCAAAAACCCGCTCAAAGGGGAAAATCATTTGAACGATATTTGCGCGTCTTTTAGACAGTCTATAGCCGAAACCATATCTTTTAAAGCCTTTGAAGCGGCAAAAAAATATAATCTAAAAAAAATAGCGCTGGGCGGCGGCGTTTGCGCTAATTCTCTCATTAGAATAATGTTTGAGGATTTAGCAAAGAAAAACAAAATAAAATTATATATGCCTTCATTACTATATTGCGGCGACAATGCCGCAATGATAGGCATAGCCGCTTATTTAAAGCATAAAAATTACGGACTAAAATTTGGCGAAATGCAATTAAAACCGTCTCCATCTCTCGTATTGGAAAGTTGGTAGATTGAAATCAAAAACATAAGAAAACTAAAACTTGTATGAGCGGGTTTGAAACCTGCTTGACCATACGAAATGCAAAAATAAAATGTCAAACGGCGGTCAAATAACAATTTGTCCTGACAAATGGATTGCCTTGCGCATTAAAGATTGGATATAGGTAAAGAATTAGCGCAAAATGGGATGAAATATCAGAATATAAAATATACAGCCCGCTATTTCCATAAAAATAATAAAAAATAACGGCGTGTAATTATGAAAAAAACTATAGCAATTATCAGGATTATTTTATTTTCATTGTTATTTGTATTGATTGGACTTCAATCAGATATTGAAGTTTTTGCCGCCGACAGTTTGTCTGAAATAAGAAAAAAAAGGGCGGCTTTAAAACTTGAAACTGAAGAAGCAAAAAAAGAAGCGCTAGTTCAAGCGGCAATTAAAGAGAAGCAAAAAATACTTGCCGCTAAAGAAGCGCAAAAACGAGAAAAAATTAAAGAAAAACAAGGGGTTTTTGCCGATAAGGAAGCGCAAAAACTGGAAAAAATTAAAGAAGAGCAGGAAATACTCGCCGCTAAGGAGGCGCAAAAACAAGCCGAGTTTAAAGCAGAGCGAGAAAGGATTATGAAAATAGAGGCGATTCGAGATAAAAGAATGGAGAGAGAGGCTCTGATGCGGAGACAGCGCAACAAGGCGGCGCAAATAAAACAACAACAGCAACAACAACGCAGCAAAGCGGCGGCGAATGCAAAACAACAACAAAGAATAAAGAGCGAACAAAAGAAACTTGTTGGAAAAAATGAGGTAAAACAAGTCGTGATTGAATCTGCCGCTGAAGATATTTCATTGGATGAGGCGCAAAAACAAGCCAAAATTAAAACGGAACAAGAAAGAATCGTTGTCAAAGAAGCACAAAAACAGGAGAAAATAAAAAAAGAGCAAGAAAGACTTGCGCAAAAAGAAGCGCAAAAACAAGCCAAGATAAAAGAGGAGCAGGAAAGGCTTGCGCAAAAAGAAGCGCAAAAGCAAGCCAAGATAAAAGAGGAGCAAGAAAGGCTTGCGCAAAAAGAAGCGCAAAAGCAAGCCAGAATAAAAGAGGAACAAGAAAGGCTTGCAAGACAAGAGGAGCAAAAGAAGCAGATTAAGATAAAAGCAGAACAAGAAAGGCTCGTGAAAGAAAATGCGGTCAAAGAAGCCAAGATAAAAGAGGAACAAGAAAGGCTTGCGCAAAAAGAAGCGCAAAAGCAAGCCAAGATAAAAGAGGAGCAGGAAAGGCTTGCGCAAAAAGAAGCGCAAAAGCAAGCCAAGATAAGAGAGGAACAGCACACTA
>JAITTG010000120.1 GCA_031287095.1 Candidatus Parendomicrobium reticulitermitis
AACAATTTGCTCTAAGAATTTGAAACTATATTCCTCCTTTTCGGTGTCATTTCTTATGATATTTCACACATATTTATATCATCACTTTCGGTGTCATTTTTAAATGATTTGACACGGAAAAACACCGCTATTGACAACTCTACGCAATGTTTCCACGCTAAATTCCTTTTTATTTGTTTGCTTATTGGACAATTTTTAGTCAACGATAAGCCTTTTAAAAATTTTGCGAAAGTTTATTTGTCTTTTCCACAACACCTTTTATATTTTTTGCCGCTTCCACAAGGACAAGGGGTATTTCTGCCGGTTTTATGTTCGCTTCTTGTTGGTTCAAGATAGGAACTTTTAGTGAAGTCTATTTCTGTCATAGAAGGCAGTCTGAAAGAAAATATGGTTTTGTCCTGTCCCGAAGATACCGCAAAATCTCCAAAGCCTATAATATCCATACCAATAAGAGCGTCGCAATTGCTTGGAATTCCTTCAAGAACTCTTACCTTTTGTATTATTACTTTGTTTGGTAATTTGAAATTAACGAAGTATATATTAGACTCGACGATGCCTGAAGGAGTCGCCATTTTTGTTTTTGATACGGCTAACAATCCTAACTGTTTGGCTATATTAGGGGTAATTAAAGAACATGAGGCGCCCGTATCCCACAACGCTATGCTTTTTACTTCCTTGCTATTATCTAATTCGGATTGAATACATATCTCGCTTGTTAAAGATCTTTCTCTACCTCTTTAAGAACGACATGTAAAACAGTTTCCTCTTGGAACGCTCATTTATGCCCCAAAATTAGCAAAGGATACATTGCTTTGAAAATATTGTATTGATTGCTCTTGCGTCTCAAAACATTCTTGAATCAAAAAAGTTCCCAACTTCTCTTTTTTGAGGGTTTCTTTTAACGCAGTATCAAAATCGTCATAATCTGCCAAAATCGCGCAATCTTTAACGACTAAAAATTTATGCCCGTATTTTTTATATAACTCGGGCATTCTGTCATAAAAAAACTTGAAATTTTTGTCTTCCATAATGTCCACCTTTATAAGATTTTTAAAACTTCTTTTTGAGCCGCAACGCTCATTGACCACATCTATCCAATTTTGAAACGCTTCCTTAAACGCCGCTATTGACAATTCCACGCAATGTTTCCAATCTAAACCTCTTTTTTATCCGCTTATTAAACAATTTTTAGCAAGACCGTTTTTTATCCGATATCTTTGATTTTTAAATTGCAACTTTTTATCTGAATTTAGAAATATCATTGTTAAATGATTTGATAGGCGCGAAATTGAATTATTGTATGGGTTTTCTTAAATATAAGTCTTCGTGCTTTTGGACTACGGAAGTCATTTTGAAGTCTTCTTGAATGGAGGCTTTGGCATTTATGCCCATTTTTAGCCTTTGTGAGTCGTTTGAAAGCAGATAAATTATTTTTTTCGCCGCGTCTTTGTAATCTAATGGGTTGATTAAAAAGCCCGTCTTGCCTTCGCTTATTATCTCTTTGACGCCGTCAACGGCATTGGCTATTACAGGCTTTAAACAGCGCATAGCCTCCACAATAGTGCAGGGGAGACCTTCCCATAGAGAAGTTAAAACAAAAATGTCTGACGCGTAAAGTAAATCTCTAATATCTTTGCGCCAGCCGAGAAATAAGATTTTATCTTTTATGTTTAGAGCATTTGCTAAATTTTCTAATTGTTCTTTTTGTTCTCCATCGCCTACTATGGCAAAAATAATATTGCTTTTTACTTTTAAAACTTCAGCGGCGGCTTTGATGAAGTCCGCCGTATTTTTTTGAGGTTTGAAAGGTCCAATAGTTAGAACGATTTTGACATCTTGCCCCTGCGTAAGAGAATTTTTAAATTTTGGCAAAGGATTATAATCTTCAAAAAAAATATCGTCTATGCCCGCTCTTATTAGAACGAATTTGTTTTCTTTGGCTATGGCGTATTTGACGCCTTTTTTAATATCTTCTTTTGCTACGGCTATCAATTTGTCCGTAAGCATAGCGCAAAATTTCTCAATATATACAAATAGATACTTTATAGGCGCTTTTTGAGTTTCATTAAAACCATATCCATGTATTGTGTGAACTATAAATTTGACGCCTGCAAGTTTTGCGGCAAGCCGTCCTATTATGCCCGCTTTTGAAGAATGTGTGTGAACTATGTCGGGTTTTTCTTTTTTTAAAATTTTATAGATTTGAAACAGCGCTGAAAAATCTTTAAATGGAGAAATTTCTCTTATGAGATTTGAGATTTGTATAGTCCGGACATTTTTTTTAGCCTCTTCGTCTAAAATACCGCCTGTCCCGCAGATTAGAAAATCGTCAAATTGTGTTGTATCTAAATTATAGGCTGTATAAAGAGCGACTTTTTGCGCGCCGCCCAATTCAAGTTTGGTGATGATATAGCATACTTTTAACATTGTTTTATCCTTGTTTGTCATTATTGCGCGCTGTCATTGTCATCGCAGGTTGTTTGTTGTCATTGCGGGTCAAGCCTGCAACGACGATAGGAAGGGGTTTTTAGCAAAATACTTTCTGAGCGTCGGATATATTTTTTTCTATAAAAGAATATTCCCAAGCGCCGTATCTGCCGATTGAAAAGATATTGTTTGCTTTTAAAAAGTCTTGTATTGTCTTTAAGGCTCCCTCTCTATTTTTATCAAAAATTACATAGGCATAGGGCATATCTACTACATTGATTGACGAGATTTCATCATCGCTTGCAATAAATTTGAGTTTTTTAAGAGTTTCTATTACTGAATCTGCGCCTTTATATACGCCGTTTGACGATGAAAATTCCACATAAAAACTATAAGAATTTTTGGGCGCAAGAGATGGATTGATATTGGAATATATGCCTACTCTATAAAATGGAATTGTTTTGTCAGGTATATAAATCCAATGTTTGCCTTTTAAAATTTTTGATATGCCGTTTTTGGATTTGACGCCTATATTTATACATCTGACGCTATTGGAATGAAGTTGAGCCGCCGCTCTTTTAATTTCTGAGGGAACATTGACTATTTCTTTTACGAGTTCAACAAGCGGTTGGGTGGATATGATTTTTGAATACTTATAAATTTTTGCGCCGCCGCTTGTAAAGAGAGTTTTGTTTTTGATATCTATTTTTTCAACGGGCGCATTGTAGACCGGCTTAACTTTTTTTAAAAATCCGTCTATCAATTTTTGAATGCCGCCTGTTTTGGGATAATAAAAAACGCTGTTATATCCATATCGGGTTTTATTTTTTTTATATGCGCTTTCTATTATGGTTTTAGCGTCCGGCTTGGGAACAAATGCGCCCGTCCACTCGGCGGTCAATTTTTTTAAATCCCAACTCCATAATTTTTCATTATATCCTTGCATAAAATATTTAGTAATGCCTGAGCCAAACATAGCCTTTGACCAATCTATAAAAGGCATTTTATTGTTTATTTCTATATCTTTTCTGTTTAAAACGCCGTCGATGCATTCTTTTTTTATTTTATCGTCAAGATAATATAGATTTGCTTGAAAAGGGAAAGGGATGAGATTGCCGCCGAAATGAATAAAAGTTTTTCTTTTTACGGCGTCAATACCGCCGCATAATTTCCCAACAAGTTTTTTAATTTTTTCATCTTTGATATGAATAAAATGTCCTGAACAATCATAGGTAAATCCATCTTCATAAAAAGAGCGGCAAAGACCGCCGGCATAATAGGTTGATTCTAAAACAGTATTTTGCTTATCCAAAAAATAAGCGGCGCTAAGACCGCTTATTCCCGCTCCGACAATAATTATCTTTTCTTTTACCATCATTCAACCTTAACGGATGCAAGTTTAACGCTTGCCGACCATAAACATAGAATTATTGCCAAGAGTAAAATCCCGGCAAAAATTACCGTCAATTTAGTAAATAAATAAGCCGAAGCCGCAAGAAGCGCGCATACTATATAAGTGACAATTAAAATTTTCTTTCTTGTCCAACCCATTTTTTCAAGCCTTAAAGCATAATGGTCTTTGCTGCCCAAAAGCGGAGATTGCCCTTTGCGGATTCTAAACATACTGACGAGAAAAGTTTCATATAAAGGAATAGCCAAAATAAAGAGAGGAGCAAAAATACCTATATCGGCGATAGAAGAATAATAAGTCCCTAAAGACAAGCAAGCCAAAACAAAACCTATAAATAAACTGCCCGCATCTCCAAGAAAAATCTTTTTAGATTTAGAAAGATTATAAGGCATAAACCCGATAATGCCGCCCGCCAAAGCAAGCGCGCAAAAATTTACATAAATCATTTCCGTAGGAAGAGATATTATAAAGAAAGCCAAAGAAGCAATTACGGCAATACCGCTTGAAAGACCGTCCATAATGTCTATGATATTTAAAGCATTTGATACTCCCGTTATCCAAACAATGCTTACAATGCAGGAAATCCAATATATAGGAATAAAATTGATGCGGATATCAAAACCAAATACCGCTATAGACGAGGCGATAATTTGTATAACGAGTTTAGATTTATACCCTAACCCGGAAAATTTTATATCATCGATAAGCCCTAATAAAAACATAATGGCGGAACCGTAAATAATTCCTCTCAAACTTCTCAAAGTTCCGTCTGGAAAATCTGTGATAAGCCTTATCAAACACAAAGAAACAAACACAGAACCGGCGACAGCCGCTCCGCCAAGATACGGCGTGCTGACTTTATGCGTTTTAATCTCTGTAATCGGTCTATCAAAGATATTCAATTTGACGGCAATAAGCCTAAAAATAGGCGTCGCAGCCGCCGAAATAAGCAAAGCGGCAACAAACGCCAAAAAATAAACTGTATTAAAATTCATTTTGTATCCACGCTCCATTTTGGTTTTGGCGGCTGCGATTATATCATAATTGACAATAACTTAATAAATATAGAATAATCGCAGCAACGATTTTTTATCAAGGAGACGACGATGGAAAGCAGCGAGATTGCAATGTATATAGTTAGACATGGAAAAACGCTGTTTAATATCACAAATAAAGTTCAGGGTTTTTCTAACTCTCCTTTGACTGAAGACGGCGCGGCGCAGGCTGTTCAATTGGGGAAAGGATTGCGCAATATTGAATTTGCCGCGGCTTTTTGCGGAGATTTGGGGAGGCAAAGAGATACGGCAAAATACATTTTGTCGCAAAACAAAAATAAAATTCCTTCTCTTATAGAATTATATGGTTTAAGAGAATGGAGTTTCGGCGGATTTGAAGGAAAACCTATTGCCGATATGTGGAAACCGATTTGCAAAAAACACGGCGTATCGTTAGGAGAATTGAAACAAAATTATAAAAAATTGACTGAGGTATTGGGATATAAAGAATTAGCGGATGAAATTTGCGCGATTGATACGGATAAAAAAGCGGAATCTTATGATGTGATTTTTGAAAGAATAAATAGGGCGATGGATGAAATTATACGCGTTTCTCGCAACGAACGCGAAAAATTAAAAAGTAATAGAGCGAATGTTTTGATTGTTTCATCTGGAATGATGATTACTACTATATTGCACATTTTTGGACAAGAGCAATATAAAGAAGAATTAATTACAAATTGCAGCGTATCCATTTTGAAATATAAAGATGACAGATTTTATTTAGAAATTGCCGGGGATTTGAGTTTTTTGGAGCAAGAAACAATCGATTAGAAAGACGCCGTTTTCGTAGAGGCAGACCCAAGTGTCTGCCCGCCCCAAATATAACGCCGCAACGCAGAGAAATTAGTAGTAGAAAGAGATTGTGGTTCAAGTCCGGTAATGATGACAAAATCAGACGCAGAAAAAGATT
>JAITTG010000022.1 GCA_031287095.1 Candidatus Parendomicrobium reticulitermitis
AATATCAATAACCAAATAAGAAAAATATTCTCGCTGGCTCTTAAACTTAAATCTAACAAATCCTTCTTAAACGCCGCTTAATTACTTATTAACATTATCCACATTACTAACAAAGAAAAAAGAACCAAAAAAGAAATTACTACCGCCACTCCTTTCACTTGCGTTTTTTAAAGACATAACAACGACAACGACGACGACAACGACGACGACAACGACGACAACAGCAACAACAATTTGCTCTAAGAATTTGAAACTATATTCCTCCTTTTCGGTGTCATTTCTTATGATATTTTACACATATTTATATCATCACTTTCGGTGTCATTTTTAAATGATTTGACACGATTTTTTAAGCGAACAGAGGATTGTTTTTATCATATATGTCCGCGCCATTTAACTTACTTTGCAAAATTTTAATCAATTTAGACTATTCTATTGAGCGTATTAATGCAAAAAGTTCATTGTGAAAACAATTTAAAGTCTTAATAAAGAAGACGCCGCAAAAACATGCGGATTTCTTTTTTATTTGTCTCAAATGTCTTATAATGATGAGAAAGCCCGTAATTGACGGATTAAAGATAAATTAATGTTTCATAAAAGAGGCGCAAAAATGAAAAGATTTGCAATCACTATGGGAGACCCTTGCGGTATTGGAGCGGAAATTACATTAAAGGCTTTAAAAAGCCATCCGCAATATATTGACAAATGTATAGTTTTTGGAAATTATGACTTGCTTAAACTATATCATGGCAAATTGTCTATATCCCAAAAGTTGCGCGCTATGGCAAATGTTGACGATATAAAGGAAGGGCAAATCAATATATTTGACGCAAATCCAGTTGCGCTTTCCGATATTCCGATAGGAAAAATCAGCAAAGTCGGCGGCGAATGCGCTTTCCGTTATGTCCGCGCGGCAATAGACGCGGCGCTTGCAAAAAAAGTTTCGTCAGTTGTCACCGCTCCGTTAAATAAAGAAGCCTTGCATCTTGCGGGACATATTTATGCGGGACATACTGAGATTTTTGCCGAGTTTTCCCATGGAAACAATTACGCTATGCTTTTGTGGAGCGACAAACTCAAATGTATTCACGCCACAACGCATACCGCTTTGCGCAATGCCTGCGATGTCAAAAAGGAAAGAATAGTCAACATAATAAAACTTGCCGATGAAACCCTTAAAAAAGTCGGATATAAAGAGCCGCGCATAGCGGTTGCAGGTTTAAACCCGCACGCGGGCGAAAATGGACTTTTCGGCAATGAAGAATTAAAAGAAATCAATCCCGCCATAGCCGAATGCAAAGCGCTCGGCATAAATGTCAGCGGGGCAATCGCGCCAGACACTGTTTTTTTAAGGGCTTATAAAGGCGAGTTTGACATTGTAGCGGCAATGTATCATGACCAAGGACATATCCCGTTAAAACTCCTTGCTTTTGATACGGGAGTAAATATCACAGTAGGACTTTCAGTAATACGCACTTCAGTTGACCACGGCACAGCGTTTGATATAGCTGGAAAACTGACGGCAAAAGAAGACAGCCTAATAAAAGCGATAGAAATCGGAGAGAAATTATAAACTTATTCTTGCCGCCGCAAACAAAATAACAACAACGGCTTTCTCGCAAGTTTCGCGAGTTTCAGAAACGCAAGTAACGCAAACGACAAGACTAACGCTGTTGATATTGCCGTTGTTTTTGCCGTTTTGCGTTACTTGTGGTCGTTGCCTTTGTCGTTATCCCCTTTTGATAATCTTGCGAGAAGCCTCAAATTGATAAAAGAGCAAATAATTGATACGCTCCGCCCGCTCCAATAATTTTGGCAACTTATACATAGAAATCGAAAATCAAGCATAAAAAACCGCCTTTTAGCGGCTAATAAAAAAGGATGATTTGTAGAAAATTGGTTTTGCTTGCGCCATAAAGGTAGAATTTATCCATTTCGGCTCTGAAAACGGCGGTAATTTTTGACAAATAGACGCAGGAGACCAATGAAGCGCGCGGCAAGCAGAAAAAATTAAAAAAGGAGGAAATTATGCATAAGTTTTACAAAGTTGTAATGTCGTTTGGAGTTGCGGCGGCGCTCGTAGCGGGCTTATTTGTCGGGCAAAGCGAAGCCCTTGTCAAATCGGGCAAAAAGACAATTATTCGCGTAGGCAATGAAACGGGAAAAACAGACTCTCAGTATGTAGGACTTGAAGTGATGGCGGCGCAGGTAAAAAAACTGTCAAAGGGAACTATGGAACTTGAACTCAATCCCGGCAGCGTATTAGGCAGCGGTCCCGCTATGGTAGATATGGTCAAAGACGGAAGTTTGGACATCTATATGGGCGGAGCCGGCTTCTTTGCCGCATGGGACGGCAGATTGTTCGTGTTTGATATTCCATATCTTTTTAGCAGCGCTCAACAAGCGCACGCTATATTAGACAGCGATTTTGGAGCAGAGATGCTTTCCACGCTTGAACCCTTTGGAATTAAAGGTTTGGCTTTTTGGGAAAACGGTATTAGAAATGTCACCAATTCTGTTCGTCCTATTAAAACACCAAATGACATCAAGGGACTTAAACTTAGAATAATGCCCAATAATCCCGTTCATGTTAAAATCTGGACTATGTTTGGAGCTAAACCGCAGCCTCTAACTTTTTCTGCAATATATGACGCGTTAAAAAACAAGACGGTTGATGGTCAAGAACATCCAATAAGCGCCATCTATTCTGGAAAGTTTTATGAAGTCCAAAAATATATGTCGCTAACTCGTCATATTTACGGACCGCTCATAATGATAATGAATAAATCGTCTTTTGATTCTCTAACGCCTGAACAACAGAAAATTATGATTGAAGCGTCTAAAGCGGGAGCGGCTGCTCAGCGCAAGTTTATCTCAGACAATGAGGCTAAATTTACCGCTGAAATGAAAAATGCCGGTATGGAAATAATCGAAGTAAACGCCGACGCTTTTCGCAATAAGGTTCGTCCAACCATTGAGAAAGACTACATAAAACAAAATGGAGACGCATGGCTAAAACGGATAGAAAGTCTTAAAAAGTAATTGCGTATAGTCAGAAAAAATCAGAGTATCTGCCTAAAAAAACGGCAGATACTCTGATTTTTTATTAGACCTCTTGCGCAACTAACGCATAAAAATAGATAGACATTGTCATTTTGCGCGAAATCGCAGGGCGCGCAATGACAGCGAGTTGTTGTCGTCAATTGCGGACTTGACACGCAATCTCCGTCGTTTTTTTACCATTATCCCCAATGTATTACCAACGCCGTAATTCCCGAATGTCTCTATCGGGAATCCGCTTTTAGCAGACAATCATTGTCGTTCAATCGCTCTGCGGTTAAACTTGGATTCCCGACAAAGACGCTCGGCAATGACGGCAAGAGGCAAAACTGCTCCGTTATTTGTAGGTTTGGGGTTTGTCATTGCATACATGCCAAACTGTTTGTGTCGTCAATTGCGGGCTTGACTCGCAATCTCCACGCGAAGCATTTTGAGATAAAAGACGGAGATTGCGGGTCAAGTCCGCCATCCCCAGCCACAAAAAAGGGCATGTACTGACGGCTTAAAGACAATATGTCTGAAATACCATACTAATTATCTTCTTATAACCTTTCCAGATTGGGTTTTCAAAAAAACATCGTTTTCGGCGGCAATTTCTCCGCCTACAATTACAAAACTAAAACCTTTGCTCAATTTTCTAGGATTTATATAGTCGGCTTGATTTTCTATTTTGTTTAAATCAAAAATTGCTATGTCGGCGTCGTAATTTTCTTTTAATACGCCTTTGTTTTTTATTTTTAGTATATCGGCGGGCTTTTTTGTTATTTTATTTATTGCAATAGGCAAAGATAAAACTTTTCTATCGCGGACATAATCGGACAAAAGTAAGGCAAAAGTGCCGTATTGGCGCGGATGAGGATTGCCGCTTGCGGGATAAATGGAATCTGATATTATGGCGCTGTATGGATATTTCATTATAGTTTCTATGTCGTCGGGACTTGCTATAAAATTTACCATAGATACATCGCAATTTTCTTCTACAAGCAAATCAAATGCGGCTTCAAAAGGGTCTTTGCCCGTCATTTCGGCAATTTCTGTGATTTTTTTACCTACAAAAGCGGGGTTTTTTGGGGCTGAAGAAATCATAATGTTTTCCCAACCTATTAAATCTATTTGATTTTCAAAATGTTTTTGCGGTTTTTCAAGCATTTGCCGGCACTCTTTTCGTTTTTGTAAATCTTTTAATCTCTGCGTAGTCTTATCTAATCCGCCTTCAAGAAATTCCGGCGGCAAAACCTGAACCAATTGCGTAGAGCCGGCAGTCCAAGGATAAACATCAACCGTTATTTGCATACCATCGCTTTGCGCCGCCTCAATTTGAGCGGTCGCCTCTTTTAAAACATTACCCCAATTTTTTTTGCCAAGGCATTTATAGTGGCTTATATGCAGAGGAATTTGTAAATCTTTCGCTATATTTATCACCTCTTTGACAGCCTCAACAAGCAAATTGCCTTCGCCTCTCATATGAGTGGTAATTGGAATACATTGAGCGCGCAAAGGCTCTAAAACTTTTATAAAAGTTTTATGGTCATAAAAAATTTCCGGCATATAGGCTATGCCCATTGATATGCCGAAAGCCCCGTTTTGCAAAGCATCTTCAATATATTTATGGGCAAGGCGGATTTCTTCACCGCCGAGTTGATTGGCAAAACCGTTGACAGCCATACGCAAAGTTCCATTTCCCATAAGCATACCGAAATTGATAGGAAGTTTTTCTTTTTCAACGATGGCAAGATAATCGCCAAAAGTTTCAAAAATTTTGTCTTGCGGTATTATGCCCGCTATTGGTTTTATATATTGAAGAATTTCATCTTTATATTTCGGCGGCAAGGGCGCCGCGCTCAAACCGCAATTGCCGTTGATTGTGGTAGTAATGCCCTGCCTAATTTGAATTTCGCCGTAATTGGAATTAAAAACAAAAGCATCTTCATGCCTGTGCATATCTATAAAGCCCGGCGTTACAAATTGTTTTTCCGCATCAATAACCCGCCCCGCTCCTTCTTTTATAATAGGCGCAATTTTAGATATTTTCCCATCTGAGAGCGCAATATCGGCATTAAACGGCTCTTTGCCGCTTCCATCAACTATCGTTCCATTTTTAATCAATAAATCAAACATAAAATCCTCCTCTTTAAAGATTGACGGATATTACTAAATTCCCTTCTAAAAAACAAAAAACTAACGACAAAGGCAACGGCTTCTCGCGAGTTTCGCAAAATGGGATAACGACAAAGGCAAAAACAGATAGAAGAGAGAAAAGAGGAAAGAGAAAAGACGACAAAGACAATTAAAAACAAACGATATGCTCTGCAATGAAAAACGGCGGAGATTGTGGGTCTTGCCTGCACGGCGTAATTGAAAATAAACGATAAAAAAGGACTAACTACCGCTTTGCTTTGCGCTTTGCGATTAACCCCTCTCCCTCAAGGTGAGAGGAAATAACGACACGCTCCGCGATGAAAGTGGATTCCCGATAGAAACATTCGGGAATGACGGAGTTGGGTAGATACTCGGTAATGACGATATTGAGGAAACAATTGAGAGTGACGCAGATTTGCTTTGTTTTACTTCCACGAAGTATTTTGAGCGTATTTTGACAGAATTTATTTGCGCGTGTATAGCAAATACCCAAGCGAACAAATTGTGTCAAAAGACGCCAAAAGGCAATGCGGCATTCCCGTCACACTTAACTTAGAATCAGTCGTGTGTATCGCGGCTTCGCCGTACCTATGTTGCCGTTGTCAAATTTGTTGGCAAAAATAAATGGTATAATAAAACTAAATAAAAGCGGCGGCATCCAAGCCGCCGCAAATAATAGGAGGCTGAAATGGCAGATAAAGAGTACCAAGTTTTCGACAAATTACCTTACGGTATTTTCGGAATTATTCTTGGCGGGTTTGGCGTGAATAGTTTCATCGCAGGAAATGTCGGTATGGGCATTCTCAAAATTCTTTTTTGTTGGACAGGCATCCCCAGTCTCATTGGGCTGATACAAGGTATTATGGCTTTATGCCGTCCTGAAGCGAGGCTCAAACAAACAGGGATTTTCAAATTCGAAGGAGTAGAGGGCGGTTCGGCTATTAGCGAATACAAGGTGTAAAACCCATGGGCGTATCCGCTTTTTTAAATAAAAATATTTTTTAGAAAAGGCATGGAAAATATCAGATAAAAGACTAAATAGAAATACCGTCCGCATCTGCGCGGGCGGATGATTATTCTCCCACACAAGTTTTGCTTAAATTTGATTTAATTCTTTGAATTTATATAATACCGAAATGGACATATACAAAGAACTCAATATCAGCCCCATTATAAACGCCGCCGGAACTTATACCGTTCTCGGCGGCTCTTGTATGAATGAGGAAACTTTAAGCGCTATGAACAGCGCCGCCCGCCATTTTGTCCCTTTGCGCGATTTTCAAAAAGCCGCTCATAATGCAATAGCAAAACTCACAAAAAATGAAGCCGCCTATATAAGTAATGGAGCCGCCACAGGCTTGTATCTCGCTATAGCCGCTTGCATAGAAAGAAACCTTGATAAAAAATTCTATTATTTAAATAAAACTGAAATCAGTCTTTGCAATATAGTGATGTTTAAGGCTCATCGCAATCCTTATGATTTGATAATTGAAAATCTCGGCGCTAAATATAAGGAATTGTCTTTCCCAAATATCATATTGCCCCCTACTAAAGAAGATTTGAATAATGCCATAGATTACCGCACTGCGGCTATATATTTTGCTATAAGCGCATGGACTGCGCCCGGCTTTTTGTCCTTACAAGAAACCATTGAAATTGCCAAAAAACGCAATGTCCCCGTTATTGTTGACGCCGCCGCTCAACTTCCGCCTATGGAAAATTTGTGGAAATTCTCTAAAATGGGAGCGTCGGCAGTCCTTTTTAGCGGAGGAAAAGATTTACATGGTCCGCAAGCAAGCGGTCTTATGGTTGGAAATAAGGATATTTTGGATAGAGTCGTCGGTATCGGCTTTCCAAATTACGGCATAGGCAGAATGATGAAAGTTTGCAGGGAAGAAATTGCAGGTCTTTATGCCGCCGTTAAACAATATGTAAATATGGACCATAAAGCCCGCTATGATTGGTGCGAAGAGCAAATTGCTAAACTAAAAAACGCCTTTAAAAACAGCGATGTTTTTGAAGTTAAAAGAACTTTTCCAAATGAGGCTGGTCAACCCATAGCCCGCGCTTTTCTTGAAATTATAAATCCTAAAATCACCCCAGAGTTTGTCCGCGGTTTTTTGTTAAAAAGTAAGCCGCCTATTTACGCTTATAGCGAAAATCTAAACGGCGTTTATATCAATCCAATGTCTCTTAAAGAAAGCGAGACAGAAATTATCATAAAGAGGCTGCAAGAATTATCTATATATAAGGAAGGGGGTAAAACAAATGGCAGAAAGCGCAAAGACAGTTCCGCAAGGAGCTAAACAACATAAGACGGCGGGTCCTTATTCGCCTGTTTTGGAAATTGCTTGTTCTAAAATAATCGTCATATCGGGTCAAGTAGCGGTAGATTTTGACGGTAATATGATAGGCGATGACATAGAAACGCAAACTATACGCACTTTGGAAAATTGTAAAAGAAATCTTGAAACCGCAAATTGCTCGCTTGCCGATGTGTTTAAAGTAAATATCTATATGACGGATTTGGGCGATTGGGCTAAAATGAATAAAATCTATACGCAGATATTGCCTGAACCGCGCCCTGTTCGCACAGCAGTACAGGCAAAATTGCTGCCGGGCGCGCTTATAGAAATAGAGATGTGGGCTGCTAAAAAATAGAGTCGCCGCGCTAATTTTTTAAATAGACGCTGTTAACTCATCAAATGATTTTAATCTGTTGTTGCGAGCTCGGCTCTATGCCATTATGCGCGCTTGACCCGCAATGACGGCGCAGAAGGCAGAGTTTCTTTGATATTTAATTAGAGCGAAAGTCTATAGCGGAAAGCAGCGTTCTCTTAATGTTTAAATAGGCGAAAGCCTATGTTTGTAAAATAAAAGATGGGCGTGTCCCAAAACAAAATGGAGGGTTTTATGTTAGGAAATTTACATGTCGGTTTCTTTATCGGAGGTTTCATTGTCTATATCGGGATAATGATTCTTATCGGGTATCTTGCATCAAAAGGTAAATCTGACGGGAAAGATTATCTTACCGGCGGAGCAAAGTTGCCATTTTATCTGATTTTTGCCACTCTGGCGGCGACTTTTATCGGAACAGGTTCGGCAATCGGAGCAACGGCAAACGGCTTTAGAGCGGGCTGGTATGGTTCCGCTTATGGACTTGGCGCGGCGGCAGGTTTGTTTTTGCTCGCTTATTGCGTAACAAAAGTAAAACCCCGTCAAAAAGGTTTTATCACTATGTGCGAAGAAGCGCAATTTTGTTTCGACGGCAGCAAGGAAATGAGAATTGTTATGAGTTTTATGATGTTCTTTGTGGAAATTATATGGCTTGGAAATCACATGAACGGCGGAGCGACTTTTTTGGGCTATATCACAGGAATTGATTTACTCACTGCTAAAATTTTGGTTGTATTGGGGTTTGGCATCTATGTTGTTATAGGCGGATACCTCGCAGTGGTGTGGACAGACCTCATACAGTTAAGCCTCATTTTAGTAGGCTTTATCGTAATTGCTGTTGTCGCTATCCCCATTGCAGGCGGCTGGGACGCTATTAGCGCCACTTATATTGCCGCGGGCAAGGAAGGCGCTTTGAGCGTATACGGTATAAAAGACATTGGATTTTTCGGACTCTTTGCTTTGCTGTTTGGAATTTTTATTCCCGCGCTGGGAACTCCTACTTATCGTATGAGAGTTTATACGGCAAAAGACGAAAAAACCGGACTTAATGCTATCACCAGAACAGCCATTTTGCTTTTGCTCTTCTCTCTTTTACCGGCTTTAATCGGTATGGCGGCTTTCACAATCGCCACGCAAAACGGAGCGGCGGCAATTTTGGCAAGACCAGACTTTGCTTTTGCTTATCTTGCCACTGTGGTATTAGGACCTGTGCTCGGACTATTTTTTATGATAGCCGGTCTTTCAGCCACTTTATCTTCGGGCGACTCGGATGCAATAGCCGGCGTAACAATCCTTATTCAAGACATTTACCCCGTATTTGCTAAAAAGGCTTTGCCTGAAAACAAGGTTAAGAAATGGTCAAGAGGGGCTATTGTCGTTACGCTTTTATGCGCTTTTGTATTGACGCTTTTCGCAAAAGACATTATGAGCTATATATTAAATGTTCTCGGCTCTTTTGTTCCGGGCGTATCTGTGGCTATGTTCTTAGGCGTGGCGTGGAAGAGAGTTACTTGGCAGGGCGGACTTGCGGCGATTTTCTCGGGAACGCTTTTTGGAGTGTTTTATCTGTTGGTTCCTCCATTTCAAGCCTATTTCAAAGCCATTTTCACCGCTCCAGCGATACCTGCCACAATAGTTTCTTTGGCTTTTGCAATCATAATTTCTTTAGCGACAAAGAAACCTGTTATGACAGAATCGGAAAAAATAGCGGCAGTAGAAGCGGCGAGAGTTTCATACTAAGTTATTAACGCAAAACTCCCCCTTATTGCATTATCACAACAATAAGGGGGAGACGATTGACCGAAATGCTCCTTGATTAACTAAACTTGTTTTGCTGTTGTTTGCGGGTCTTGCCCGCACGGACTAAAAACACTCTCACTCGGACAACCTTCTTAAATCTCTTTCAAACTCTCCTATATCTGTTACCATTCTCCATTTGATATTATTTCCCATTTGTTCAAACAATTTTTCTTGAGCCTTTACCGCTATCATATCTGATAAGCGGGGATTATCGCTTTTGGTTTCAACTATTAAATTCAATTCTATTTTCTTTGATTTGTTTCTAATAGCGTAAACAAAATCCGGGCTTGTAGTCCCGCCCGTATAAGTAGGCGCTT
Organism: Candidatus Parendomicrobium reticulitermitis; assembly: GCA_031287095.1. GTDB lineage: Bacteria > Elusimicrobiota > Endomicrobiia > Endomicrobiales > Endomicrobiaceae > Parendomicrobium > Parendomicrobium reticulitermitis. Next base: position 9,993 of record JAITTG010000022.1, read on the forward strand.
TAATACTCCCCTTTGGCAATTTCCCATATACTATAACTTCGTCAGTAGGCTTCACTTTTAATACCTGCAATTCAATATCGCTGTCATAAGCGACAATCGCGTCAGTATATAGATATTTCTCTTTTTTGAGAAAATCCCCATTAACTTTTTTATTGCCTAAAAGTCCAATCTCAAACTCAGAAACTATACTGCCATCAGCGCAAATCAAACTCGTTTTAGCATTATAATCAAGCTCTTGATATGTCCATAGTTGAGCAAAAATCTCTCTAAATTTTGTTTCAAACGCTTTTACAATATTTTCTATTGTAGTTGCATTAAAAAAGTCAGACGAGGTTTTAAGTTCTTCTCTGCTAAATATAATTGATTTATTTAGCAAAGAAATGGGTAAAGAAGTTCTTTTATTAAGCCTTTTTAAAAACTCGCCATAATGTAAAATTCCCAAAGAACTTTCAGAACTATTATAGCCTAAAGATTCGGCTACAGCCTCCCCGCTTTGCGTTTGAATTGTCTGCTCTCTTATTTCGGCGGCGGAAAGGACAAAAATGTCTTTTTGCTTTAAAACTCCGCGTATAGTTCTTTCCAGCAAATCTCCATCCAAAGTTTCAAAATGCAATATATGCCTTTTGGTTACTTTTTTCCAAAGAGATTTTAGTTTCTCAAAATTTTCTTTATTAATATGCGCTTTTGGTCTTTTAGGCATATCTGCGCTCGTGATTTTGCCGTCTCTAAGTTTTATTTTGCTGTCTTCAGGCAAAAGAGAAAAAAGTTTTTCAGAATCTAATATCGCGTCATTTTCATCTATTATTTCCTCAAAAAGCAATTTGCCTTTACATCTAGCATGAGTATCCTCATATTTTGCTTTTGTCAATTGTTCTAAAATTTCATCGGTGATTTTACATTCCATGATTTTTGCGCCGTCTTCATTTATTTCCGCGCAAAGTTTTTGGGCAAAATCTTTTTCAGAATAATCAACGATATAAGACAATCTAAAATCCTCATTGCTGTTTTGGGAACTTACCCTTGTTCCGTTTTCGTCAAAAGGTAGCCTTAACCCTCTGCCCACTTCCTGCAATTTTCTAATTTCTGAACCTGAACTGCGGAGTTTACAAATCACAAAAACATTGGGATTGTCCCACCCCTCGCAAAGCGTCCATTTAGAAAAGAAAAACCTGCATATATTCCAAGCGCCTGTTTCATCTTTAAATTTTAAAGATTGTTCTTTGTCTCTCAATACTTTATTAACTTCGTCTGCAATCTCGTCATCTTTTGCATTGTCCTGCGCAAAGTATCCCGCTATGGTTTTGCTTACATTAGCGAGAGAATATTTGAGAAAGTCTTTATATCCGCCGTCCGCTTTTTTTATTTCCGTTTTAAGTTGCTTTTTTAATATTTCTTCAAACATTATTCTCAACCAGCCTTTTTCTCCGTCTTGCCCTCCTCTAAAAGACGCGATACTATCAATAAAAAACAAAGAGTTCGTTTTAATTTTTGGCAAATTTGTGCCGGTATTTTGTCTGTAAAAATTTTCTTTTTCTTTTTCAAAATGAGATTTAAGCGCTTGCTTTAAAAGAATTTCTTGATACGAAAATGAATACATTTTAGGGATTAAATCCATTCCTTTATGAAGTTCTAAATCGTTTGAAAGCGCGGCGGAATTTGCGCTGAGAATACTATCAATAGTTATACCGCCGCCAAATTCAGCGTCAAGCGCCGACAAATCCTGCCCGACGGCAATTTCAAATTCTTTATTAGAGCCGCTTTTTGTAAATATAATTTTTTTGCCTCTTTCTATTTCTTTGACTTTGTATTTAACAAGAACGGCGCCGTCATGAGGCAAAATGGGATAAATAATATGAACGCCTTTGACTAATCCATCGTTAAAAGATTTGACGGCATTTAATTCATAGGCGGGCTTGCCGTCCTCATAATCTTTAACTGTCCGTTTATTGCTTCCAATGCCGATAGTTTTATCTGGAAAAGTCGCTCCAAAACGGATAATGGCTTGAGGGTTAAGTCCATCTGTTATATTTTTCCAAGCCATTCCATCTTTTTTAAATCTGTGCGGTTCGTCAATTATTACTATGGGCTTTGTATTTCTTAAACCTTCAATCGGACAACTTATTGAGCCAAACAGAGTTGAATCATAATCGTTTGCGCTCATGGATTTGCTCGCAAGCATATCGTCGTTTAATAATAGAACGCTTATATTTTTTATTTCCGCTCTTGAAGATTCGGCGTAAGAGCGCAAGGATTCGGGGATTTGTTTTCTGCGTCCTTTTTTGCTTGAAAAATCTCCCGCATTTATTATGTTTAAACTGATAGTTTGATTATTAAATTCTTGGCGAAAATGTCTTTTCCATTCGTCTGAACCGATAGATATTTTTGTCCCCTCTTTAATAGCGAGGCTTGGAACAATAATTATAAATTTAAAAAATCCGAAATTTTGTTTTAATTGATGTATGAGGCGGGTATAGACATAGGTTTTGCCTGTTCCCGTTTCCATTTTTATATCTATATTTTTGGGCTCATTCCATAACGGATTAGCGAACAGATTTTGATTGTCCGATATGTGATTTTTGTTAATTTTATCAATAACGCTATTTACAGCGTCTAATTGATATTGCAGTTTTTCTAATTTCATTTTAAATTCCTTTAACGCGCTGTTTTTATTGTCGTCATTGCGGGCTTGACCCGCAATGACGGCATTAGTAGTCCGTAATGACGGCATTAGTAGCCCCCGCAATGACAGCGTTGGTAGTCCGTAATGACGGCATTAGTAGCTCGTAATAATAACTCTCGTCTAATACCTTTCAATAATCGTCGGCGGACTATCAAGATTGGTTTTTATGTTTGTTTTTAGTTCTCTTAAAATCTCAAAACCGAAAGAATAAGGGTAGATTACTATTGTTGAAATTTGAATTTCGTTTTTGCCGATTTTATTTAACAAATTTTTCAACGCTTTTGTATTCCAGCCTTGATTGATTAAATATATAGTTTGGGATTCTTTGACATATTTCGCTTGATAATCGCCAAATACGGCATTTTCAATTTCTGTATCAAATCTATAACCGTCGTCAATAAGCCAAGTGATAAGCAAAGTATCAAGCCCGCTTGTTTGCATTTCCTTGTTTTCAAAAGGTTTAATCATATCTTCGCCGATTAATTCTTTTTGAGGATTAAATTTAATGATTTTATCTATTGTTTCAATAGGGGGATTTGCAAGGCGGTAATGTTTAAAACCAAAATCAAAGTCTTTTGAAAGCGTTCCCGCATTTTCTTTTTTGATTTTTTTAGCGGCTCTTTTTATGCGCTCACGGGCGATTTCATCAATAGTATTATATCCTGACTTTTTTGCCTCTGAATCAGGATTTGTAGGCTCGTCAATTTGAACCATAATAAATTTTCTGCTGCCGCCGTCTTCGGCATTTAATTGCATAACGGCATGGGCGGTTGTGGCTGAACCTGCGAAGAAATCCAAAATAATGGAGTCCTTATCGGAAACAATTTTGAGTAAGTATTTCAACAAGTTAATTGGTTTTGGAAAACTAAAAATAGATTCAAGTCCTAATTCAGATAGCGCTAATGTCCCTTCTGAATTTAAAAATTTTGTTAATGCCCTATAAGGAATAAATCTATCTCTCAATTCTCCATCATTGCCAACATACTGATATTGTTTTATGTAAATTTTCTCATCCTTGAAAACAATATAATCGTTTTCAAGCCCCCACTTATATTTACTTTCACTCCAACGCCAAGTGTTAGGCGCGCCTTGACTGCCGCCTGCATAAACGATTTTTCCGTTAGAGGATTTGATAGGATAATCTAACGATTGACTATAACTGCCTTTATAATCTAAATCTCTTAAGTAATATTTCCCTCTTTTAGATACATACTTATCTTCCAATTTATATTTTGTATCGCATTCTACATCAACAATTTCTTTTTTGACATCAACAGACAATCTATTCTTGGAATAGGCAAGAATATAATCATATTCAATTGCTAGTTCTTTTGAATCATGTCCAGCCCCTGCCTTTTCTTGTCTTATCATACATGACATAAAATTCCCTTCCCCAAAAACATCGTCCATCAATAATTTCAAATTCGCTTGTTCATTATCGTCAATAGAAACAAAAATAACGCCGTTGTCTGAAAGGAGTTTTTGCGCTATTTTCAGTCTCGGATACATAAAGGCAAGCCAAGCGCTGTGAGAACTTTTGCCTTGTATGGATTTAAGCCTTAATACCGCGTCCGACGAATATCCCAAAGCGTTTTGTAAGTCTTCATCGCTAAACTCAAATTCATCTCTATAAACAAATTCTTTTCCCGTATTATACGGCGGATCAATATAAATTATTTTTATTTGATTTTGATAAGCGTTGACTAAATGCCGCAAAGCCTCAAGATTATCGCCTGTGATAAAGATATTTCGGCTATTTGCATTTTCAGGCAGTTTGTTGTGAGAATTGTCTGGAACAATCATAGTTTCAGACGCTTTACCGACTTGCAAACGAGCATAATCTTTACCCACAAAATCTAACTTATACCCATCGCGTATCTCGGAGATATTATTTGTTTTAATTTCATCATCAAACTTATCTTTCTTAAAATTGCCATCCTTATCAAAAAATTCAGGCAGTCTTTCTATCAAATCGCTATTTGCTTTTTTATTTTCATTGGCTAAAATCCGTCCGCCAAGCCCGCCGCCCGCAATTTTCTTTTCTTTTACACTCTCATTATCCGCCATTTTTTCCTCTTTTTTGTTTTTACTTTTTTGGCAGATAGGCATAAAAAAAGCGACCATTATTTATACGAAACCAATCCCATAAATAAGGGTCGCCAAAGCGCCTATACTAAACAAAAGTATAGGCGCTCTTTTAAGGCGACTCTTTTTTGGGTTGGTTTCGGACTTGCATTTCGGCAAATCGGAGAAGGGCATTAACCTTCCACCAAAAAAATATTTAATTTATTAGATAGGGGCGAATGATTATTCGCCCGTCTTTTGTTTCTTTATTTTATTTCCTTTTAATGAGACGCGCTATAATGCGCCTCTATGATATTGGCTGATACAAGGAATGTATAGGTATTGTCATTGTGCGCTGTTGGAGCCGTGTCATTCTGCGCCCTGCGGCTTTGCGCAAGATAAACTCCGCCATAGAATCTATCAAACGCCGTTTTTCAAGCCTTTGTTGTTAAAGGGCTTGAAATAGAATTTTATCCTATGGATTCTGCGACTTCGCGCAGAATGACAATGTCCGTCTATTGTTAGGTGTTGATTGCACAAGAGGTCTATTTCACTTCCGCAAAGCATTTTGAGCATATTTTGGCAAAATTTGTCTGCGCGTGTATAGCGGCGCTATCCAAGCAGACAAATTCTGTCAAAAAACGCCAAAAGGCAAAGCGACTTTCCAGTCGCACTTAACTTATAGCCAGCCGTGTGTAATCGCGGCTTCGCCGCACCTATTATTTCGGGATGCCGATTGAGAAAGTTTTTATTATGTTGCGGCGGTTTATTATGTAGAAAATTAAGATGGGGATTATTGAAAGAATTATTGCCGCAGATAAAATACCTATATTGCTTGCGGCGGAGCCGCCGATGCCCATTATAGACATTGGAATTGTTTTGTGTCCGCTTGCGCCTATTATTAGATTGGGCATTAAATAATCATTATATATCCAAATTACATTAAATAAAGCGGCTATTGATACTGCGGGACGGATGATTGGAAAAACTATATTTGAAAAAATTTGTATGGGAGAACAACCGTCTAAAAGAGCGGCTTCTTCTATTTCTACGGGAATTTTTTTGATAAATGCTGAAAAAATTAAAATGCTCGTTCCCGCGCCAAACCCGAGATATAAAAGTATTATGCCTATAGGATTGTTTAAATGAGCGAGTTCCGCCGTTTTTGGCATAGTCCACATCAACGCGGCAAAAGGAACAAAAGCGCTGAAAACAAAACAATAATAGAAAAATTTGTTGAGTTTGTTTTTTACTCTTATTATCATCCACGCCGTCATAGAACTAAAAAAAACTATTAATGCCGTCGAAAAAATTGTGATAAATACCGAGTATATGCAAGACTTTAAAAAGTCCGTATCAAAAAAAACTGCATAATAGTTGGACAAACGCGGCGAAGGAGTTTGCGTCGTTAAAGAATTAGATAAAACGACAAAAATCGGCGACAGAAAAATTGCGAGCATAAAAATAAAAAGAACGACAAAAAAGAAACTTTTTATAATACTATTCATCGGCAATCCCCCTCTTATCAACAGCCCTTATTATTATAAAAGATAAAATCGCCGCTATGACAAAAAAGATCACAGTCTGAGCTCCCGCTTGACCTATGAGTTCTTGCTTTTTATAAAATGTGTTGAATATATTTAATGCGAGCATTTGAGGAAAATCGGCGGCGCTTTGCGATAAAATAAGATTTTGTTCAAAAATTTTAAAAGCGTTAAATGCCGAAAGGAAAATACAAATTATGACAGACGGCATAAAAGAAGGGATTTTTATGCTTATTAAAATCCTAAAAGGAGAAGCGCCGTCTGTTCTTGCGGCTTCTAAAACTTCTTGCGAGACGGCGTTAAAAGAAGCCGTATAAATGAGAATCATATAGCCTATCAATTGCCAATTCATTATAAGAGACAATTGAAAAGAACTATATTCTGAAACGCCGGAAAGATTTAAAGCGAAAAGATTATTTAATATAGACGAGAAAATTATTTGCCAAACATAACCCAAAACTATACCGCTCAAAATTGAGGGCATAAAGAAAGCGGATTTAAAGAATTTGGAACCTTTAAATCCGCTCTTGAATATAAAAGCGATAACAAAAGAAATGATATTAACGCTTATCGCGCAAATGACCGCAAATTTAAGAGTCAAAAGCAAAGCGCCCATAAACGGCGAATTCAAAGCGAAAATCTCAATGAAATTGTCTATGCCAGCCCATTGGAAATCTGTAAATGAATTGAAATGAACAAGAGATAAATATACGCTCATACAAAAAGGTATTACAAAAGAAATCAAAAAAGCCGCAAAAACAAGCGCGGTAAATAGTAAGTAATATCTTTTTAAAAATCTTTGCATGAAACCTCTATTAAAATTGCAGCAACGATGCTGCCATTGCGCGCCCTGCGAGCTTTGCGCACAATGACAATCTTTACTTCGCTAATTATCTATAGCGCGACATATTTTGCTTTTTTAACTCCGTTGACTTTAAGCAGTTTTGCCTCTATTTCAGGAGAAATCTTTTCGTCAACTTCAATGATAATCAAAGCCTCGCCGCCTATTTTTTTGCGCCCGAGATTCATCCCGCCGATATTTATATTTTCAGCGCCTAAAACTTCTCCGAGTTTGCCAACTACGCCGGGCTTGTCGTCATTTGTCACTAAAAGCATTGCGCCTTTAGGTATTACATCCACATTTAAGCCGTTGATATTTACAATTCTTGGATTTGTCGCGCTAAAAAGAGTGGCGGAAATTTGTTTTTCTCCAGCATCAGTTTTGATTTTTGCGGTAATTAGTCCGGCATAGTCGGCTGCTTCATGGTCTTTTAATTCCGTTATTTTTATATTTCTTTCTTTTGCAAAAACAGCCGCATTGACAAGATTTACTTTTGTATGAAGTATATGCGAGAGCAAACCCTGCAAATACGCCACAGTCATAGGATTGGTGGAGAAAGCCGCGATATTGCCCGCATATTTTAATTCTACGGATTCTATGCCGCCTTCCAAAGTCTGCCCTTGAAAAGAGCCGATTTTCTCGGCAAGTTCAATATAAGGAGCCATCTTTTTATATGTGTCCCAATCCACTGTGGGAACATTGACGGCATTTCTAATCAACCCTTTTGTGAAATAATCAATAATCACATCGCTCATCTCTTGGGCAATTTTTACCTGAGCCTCCTCCGTTGACGCCGCCAAATGAGGAGTTGTGATTGTTCCGTCGGTCTCTATAATAGTCCAATCCTCCGGAGGCTCTTTTGCAAAAACATCAAGAGCGGCGCCTTTAACTTTGCCTGATTTTATAGCGGCGGACAAATCTTTTTCATTTATGATAGGTCCTCTTGCGCAATTGATTATGCGGACGCCGTCTTTCATTTTTTTGATCGACTCGGCATTTATCATACCTTTTGTATCGTCGTTGAGCGGAGAATGAATTGAGATATAATCCGCTTCTTTTAGAACGGCGTCAAAAGATTTGAGATCTATATTATTGCCTTTGGCAAACCCTTCATTAGCAAAAGGGTCATAAGCGGTTATTTTCATGCCAAAAGCAAGCATTCTTTTTGCAACTTCCATGCCGATTCTGCCAAGACCTATAAGCCCCAAAGTTTTGCCGAGAAGCTCGGCGCCTACGAAATTTTTTCTGTCCCATTTTTTGGATTTTAAAGATTTGTAAGCGTCGGGGATATTTCTTGCAAGAGAAAGCATAAGACCAATAGTATGCTCCGCGGCAGATATTGTATTGCCGCCGGGAACATTTGCCACCACTATGCCTTTTTGAGTTGCGGCATTTTTGTCAACATTGTCAACTCCTGTGCCGGCTCTTCCGATAAATTTTAATTTGTCGGCGGCGGCTATAATGTCTGCAGTCACTTTTACTTCAGAACGGATTAAAAGACCGTCATAATCTTTTATTAGCGTTTTAAATTCTTCAGGCGACGGTTTGGCGTGAACTTCAATTTTAAATTCCTTGTTCGCCAAAAGCGTATCAAGCCCTTCCATACTGTCATAAGTCATTAAAATTTTATACATAATATCTCTCCTTTTTTTCCCATCTCCCGCTTTCGCGATCCTCGCCCTCTTTTCAAGGCTGCGCCTTTCAAAGTCCCTCCCCGTAAGAGATAGGATGATAGGAAAAAAGACAATTGAGGGGGAGAGTCCGCCGCAAAGCGACGGCTGGGATTATTAACTACATTAAACACTTTCAGGGTTTGGTCGTAACGATTGATTTTAACATTCCCGCATAACCTATTGCATACGGAGTTATTAAATACATTAAGCCTTTGGGGTTTTAGGCGTAGCGGCTATCTATTCTATATTGTCATCACAAACTTGACCCGCAATCTACCAGTGAAGCATTTTTAGGAAACGACGGAAGAAGTATTTAGTTAATCGGCGTCCCTTTAACAACATTAAATCCCTTCGGGATTTCAGAGGAAACAAACATTTTTGTTTTTGTCGTCTTTTCTATTTTCTCGTCTCTCTCTCTTTTTTTGCCGTCTTTTCTCTTTCCTAACTGCCGTTTTTACTATTTTCCCATCAAGACTTCTTGGACGGCGGCTACGCTTTTGCCTTTTTCAATTTTTACGCCGAGTTCTTCTAAAACCATTTCTAAACATGAAAAGCCTACCAAAATGTCCGCTTTGCCAATATAACCCATGTGGGCAAATCTTATTATCTTGCCTTTCAAATCGCCTTGACCGCCCGCTATGGAAACTCCGTATTTTTCTCTGAGAGTTTTTACTATTTTGCCGCCTATAGCCTCTGGGACTTTTGCGCTTGTTACCACTTCGCAAGGAACTTCGCCGAAAAGTTCTAATCCCAAAGCCTTCATTCCCGCTCTTGACGCTTTTGCGAGGAGTTTATACTCATTCCACATATTTTCTAAACCTTCCTCTTTAATCATCTTTATAGCCTCTAAAAGAGAAACCATAAGAGTGACAGGCGGAGTAAAAGGAGTCTCGTTTGTAGCGTAAGACTTTTTGTATTTCTTTATATCAAAATAGAATTTTGGAATTTTTGAAGTTTCAACAAGTTTCCACGCTTTATCGCTTAAAGTTATAAAAGAAAGACCCGGAGCGAGCATAAACCCTTTTTGAGAACCAGAAACTGTCACATCAACTTTCCAAGCGTCCGCTCTGTATTCTTGACCTACAAGACCAGAAACTGTATCCACTACTAAAACCGCATTGGTTTTTGAGACGATTTCTCCAATCGTTTTTATATCGTTGACTACCCCTGTGGAAGTTTCTGTAAAAGTCGTATAGACGGCTTTTACATTAGGGTTTGCTTTAAGCGCTTCTTCTATTTGCGCAGGAATAACTATTTTTCCCCACTCAACAGAAACAGAAATAACTTTTACTCCGTAACTTTGAGCGATTTTTGCCCACCTGTCTCCGAAATTGCCGCAACTTGCCACGATGATTTCGTCGCCGGGGCTTAACAAATTGACAACGGCAGTCTCCATAGCCGCGCTGCCGGAGCCTGCAATGGTATAGACTTCATTCGCAGTTTGAAAAGCGTATTTCAAACCTTCAGACACATCTTTGTAAATCTGCGCAAACTCGCTTGTGCGGTGATGCAAAATAGGCAAAGCCTCCTTGAGAGCCACATTGGGCGGAATAGGCGTAGGTCCGGGCGTCAACAAATAGTATTTTTTCATTTTTTACTACCTCCATTTTTTTTACTGCCTTTTGTATTTTCTATCGCCAATTGCATAACTTCGTCCATGTGCGAAACAGGCAGCATTTTGATAGCTTCTTTAATTTTTTTAGGTATGTCAACCAAATCTTTTTTATTTCCTATCGGAAACAAAACTGTGTCCGCCCCCTCTCTATAAGCGGCTAAAACTTTTTCTTTAAGACCGCCTATTGCCAAAACTCTGCCTCTTAAAGTGACTTCGCCCGTCATAGCCAAATTCTTCTTAACGGGCTTATTCAAACATACGGAAGCAAGAGCGGTAGTAAGCGCTATGCCTGCGCTCGGACCGTCTTTTGGAACAGCGCCTTCTGGAACATGGACATGAAAATCCGTTTCTTTAAAAATTTTATCGTCAATGCCCAACTTTTTTGCCGACGAACGCACATAGGTGAGCGCCGCCTGAGCGGACTCTTTCATAACATCGCCGAGTTTGCCTGTAAGAACGAGAATTCCCTTGCCTTTCATTTTATTTACTTCAATGGTAAGAGTTTCTCCGCCGACCTCAGTCCAAGCAAGACCCGTCACCACGCCTATATCGTTTTCTGAAATTCTTTCTCTTTCAAAGCGAGCGACTCCAAGCAATTTTTCCAAATCGGCGTCTCTGACTACTATTTGCTTTTTGGTTTTGTCATATTCCAATTCTTTGGCGGCTTTTCTGCACAGATTGGCAATTTCCCTTGAAAGATTTCTAACGCCCGCCTCGCGCGTATAAGTTTTAATTATTCCTTCAAGAGCGTCGGGCTTTATGTCCAAATCTTGCTCGCTAATACCATGGTCTGCAAATTGTTTTGGAATAATAAAATCGCGGGCTATTTTGATTTTTTCTTCGTCGGTATAACCGGAAAATCTTATGAGTTCTAATCTATCAAGAAGAGTGTTTGGTATATTTTGCAATGAATTTGCCGTCGCTATAAACATAACTTTTGACAAGTCAAAATCCACATCAAGATAATGGTCTGCAAAAGCGTAATTTTGCTCGGGGTCTAAAACTTCCAAAAGCGCAGACGACGGGTCGCCTCTCCAATCGGCTCCGATTTTATCTATTTCGTCTAAAATAAAAACGGGATTATTTGACGCGGCTCTTTTCATAGATTGTATGACTTTGCCGGGCATCGAACCTATATAAGTGCGTCTATGCCCTCTTATTTCAGCCTCATCCCTGACGCCGCCCATAGAAATGCGGACAAAATTGCGTCCCAAACTTCTTGCTACGGATTTTGCTATTGAGGTTTTGCCCACGCCCGGAGGACCGATAAAGCATAGGATAGGTCCTTTGATTTTTTTGACCCTTGATAAGACTGCAAGATATTCCAAAATTCTGTCTTTAACTTTTTCAAGCCCGTAATGGTCTTGGTCAAGAATTTCTTGCGCTCTTTTTAAGTCAAGATTGTCTTGCGTGGACTTTTCCCAAGGCAAATCCAAAATCCATTCTATATAAGTTCTTATCACAGTCGCCTCAGGCGACATAGAAAACATTTTGTCAAGGCGGGCAAGTTCTTTTTCCGCCGCGTCTCTGACAGATTGAGGGAGTTTTGCGGCTTTCACTTTCTCTCTTAATTCATTGACATCTTTTTGGTCTTCGCCGTCTTGTTTTAACTCTTTTTTTATCGCTTTCATCTGCTCGTTGAGATAATACTGTCTTTGCGATTTGTCCATCTGATTTCTGACGCGGCTTTGAATTTTTCTTTCCACATCCAAAATTTCAATTTCAGCGGTCAAAATCTTGCATATTTTTTCAAGCCTGTCTATAGGGTTTGTCGCTTCTAAAATATCTTGTTTCCCGTCGCTTTTTACTATGAGATGAGCCGCTATTACATCTGCAAGTTTAGCGGGATTATTAACATTGTTGACGGAATATGCAATTTCTATCGGCATACGAGGGCTGAGTTTTACATATTGCTCAAACAATTCAACGGCATTTCTCATAACCGCCTTAACTTCCGTGGTGTCTTGCGGACAACTTTCATCTATCATTTTTATATTGACTTCGATAAAACCGTCTTCGTTTATTCTAAAATTGTCCCATTGAACTCTGGTCAATCCTTCAACAAGAGTCTTTAAAGTGCCGTCGGGCATTTTGAGAATTTGCAAAATCTCGCAAATCGTGCCTACGCTGTAAAGGTCTGCAGCCGACGGCTCTTCCACCTTAACATTCTTTTGCGTAATCACTAGAATGAATCTATGCGTCGCCATAGACTCTTCTAAAGCTTTTATGGATTTTCCTCTGCCGACAGCCAAAGGCAAAACCATAGACGGATACACTATCATCTCCCTTATAGGCAGTATAGGCATAATTTCCGGGAATTCTATTTCTGTCTTTCTTCTATTTAATTCTTCGCTCATGCAGACTCCTTCGTTCCTTTGCGAAACTCTATTATTGGTTTTTCTTTATTTAAAACCGTATCCTTTGAAACTATACATCTTTCTATCATTTTATTATCGGGAATCTCAAACATAATATCGTTTAAAATACTTTCAAGGATTGCTCTTAAACCTCTTGCGCCTGAGCCTTTTTTAAGCGCTTTGTTTGCAATTTCAATAAGAGCGTCGTCTTCAAAAATAAGTTCTACGCCTTCTCGGGCGAAGATTTTTTTAAATTGTTTTATCAAAGCGTTTTTAGGCTCGGTTAAAATAACGATTAAATCTTGCGCCGTGAGAGGATTTAAAACTGATACCACCGGAAGCCGCCCTACAAATTCCGGTATGAGACCGTATTTTATTAAATCTTCGCTTTCTACAGAATGTAAAGTCGTTTTCTTTTCTTTTTGTTCGCTCTCCGATGGATTATTTCTCATAAAGCCGAGCATTTTCTTGACCGCTCTTCTCTCAACAACTTTCTCTAAACCGCCAAAAGCGCCGCCGCAAATAAACAAGATATTAGAAGTGTCTATTTTTAGATATTCTTGGCTCGGATGTTTTCTGCCGCCTTGCGGCGGAACATTGGCTATTGTGCTTTCAACAATTTTAAGCAAAGCCTGCTGGACGCCTTCGCCTGAAACATCTCTCGTTATAGAAACATTTTCAGACTTCTTTGCGATTTTGTCGATCTCGTCTATATAAATAATGCCGATTTGCGCTTTTTTAATATCGTTGCCGGCGTTTTGTATCAATCTTAAAAGTATATTTTCAACATCTTCGCCCACATAACCAGCTTCCGTAAGAGTTGTGGCGTCCGCTATGGCGAAAGGAACTTGCAAGAGGCGGGCTAAAGTCTGCGCTAAAAGAGTTTTGCCTGTGCCTGTCGGACCTATCAGCATAATATTGGACTTTTGAAGTTCTACATCGTCTCCTTTTACATTGAAATCTGTAAGATATTCTATTCTGCGATAATGATTATAGACGGCGACGGCAAGAGTTTTTTTAACCTCGTCTTGTCCTATAACATAATCGTCTAAAAAGGCTTTTATGACGCTGGGTTTTGGAACTCTGATTCTAAAACCAATACTAGCCGACTTAGCTCTTTGCGCGCTTATCTCGTCCGCTCTATTTAACAAATCATTTGAACTTCTCGCGCAATCTTCGCAAATATACACGCCTTCTTTGCCGACGAGTTTGTGCGGAGCGCCTTTGCCGCAGAACATACAAATATGACCTTTTGAGCCATTGCTTTTTTCCATTGAGTTTCCTTTATTTTGAATAAACCACTTCGTCTATTAAACCGTAATCTTTCGCTTGAGAAGCGGACATATAATAATTTCTATCAGTATCAGATAAAACTTGTTCTGTGGATTTTCCCGTGTGTTTGGCTATGATTTCTGAAAGTTTTTGTTTTGTTGACATAAGTTCTTTCGCCTCTATACTGATATCTGAAACCGTGCCGGAAATTCCGCCGCCGTAAATGAGAGGTTGATGTATCATAATTCTTGAATGAGGCAAAGCGTATCTTTTGCCTTTTTCTCCCGCCGCAAGAAGCAAAGCGCCAAAAGACATAGCCATACCTATACAGATTGTTGATATAGAACTTTTAATATACTGCATAGTGTCATATACGGCAAGACCGGCTGTGACCATACCGCCGGGAGAATTGATATAAAGAAAAATCTCTTTGCCTTGATCTTCAGACTCAAGAAATAAAAGTTGAGCGATTAAATCATTGGCGGAATCGGTAGTGACTGCGCCGCCTTCTCCGCCGACAAAAATTATTCTATCTTTTAAAAGCCTTGAATAAACATCATAGCGGGTTTCAGAGCCTTGCGGGGATTTTTCTATAACCGTCGGTATATGTATAGGCATTTTATTTTCCTTTAAGAGGCATATCTTTTATTATTTCTTTTATATCGGCATTATCTTTTAAAAATTTAAAAAGTTTTGTCTCTTTTAGATAAATTCTTATATCCTCTTGTTTTTCGCTATAATACTTTTCAACTTCATCTTTTCTGTCTGGATTTGCGGAGAGCATTTTGTCTTTTTCCGCTTGCAAATCCGCATCCGTAACTTCAAGTTTTTCTGCGGTATGGATGGCGTTTAATATATAGGAAAGGCGGACTGATTTTTGCGCTTCTGCTTTGATTTTGTCTTTGTCTTCTTCTATATATTTATTTATATGCTCGTCGTTTTCGCCAGATCTGCGCAAATGACTGCGCATTCTTTCTTTGATTTTATCTTCTTGCCCAATTGTAAGCGAATTTGGAACTTCAAAAACATTTTTTTCTAAAAGATACTTTGTTATTTGGCTTTCAACTTCCGCATCTTGACGGCGTTTTTCTTCATCTTCAATTACGGATTGAACTTTTTTCTTGAAATCTTCCAAGTTTTCGCTGCCCATATCTTTTGCAAAATCATCGTTGAGTTCTGGAATTTGTTTTTCTTTGATTGCTAAAATTTTTGTTTTAAAAATTGCGGTTTTGCCGGCTAAAGTTTCATTGGGATAATCTGCGGGATAAGATATTTTTACATCTTTTTGGTCGCCGGTTTTTGCTCCGATAAGTTCATCTTTAAACTCTTTTAAAGTCTTTGCGGCGCTTAAATCAAGCAAGAAGTTTTTAGCTTCAATTTTTGGGATTTTAACGCCTTTTTCGTCAAAAGCCTCATAATCCACAGAAACCGAAGATTTGTCCGACGCTTTATCGGATTTTGCCTCAACCAAAAAAGCGTTTGACTCTCTGATAGCGTCTATGCTTTCTTTAAGACTTTTATTTGTGACTTTATAAATTTCTTTTTTGATAGGGATTTTTTTGTAATCTTTCGCTTCAACTTGAGGATGGCATTCTGCGGTAAAATGATATTTTAAGTTTTTGCCTATTTCATAATCTAATTCATCAACTATAGGAATATCCAAAGGATTGAATTTCTCTTTTTCCAAAGCCTCAAAAACGGTAGCTTTTACGACATTTTCAACCGCTCTATCTTTTGCATCAATAGAAAATTTTTCTTTTATAAGATTCATAGGCGCCTTGCCCTGCCTAAACCCCGCCACTTTTACTTGCTTTTGTATGGCGATAAGAGCCTTATCGAATTCAATACTGACGATATCGGCGGCAACTTCAACTTCCATAGTAATAGAAATCGGCTTTTTTTCAACAACTTTTGCGCTAAACTCAATTTTCTTTGTCTCGCTCATCTTTAATTCCTCTTTTATATTTTTGCGGGCGGAGGGACTTGAACCCCCACACCTTGCGATATATGCTCCTAAGGCATACGCGTCTGCCATTCCGCCACGCCCGCATTTGCTATTTGTTATGTGCGCCGCATAGGAATCGAACCTATAACCTAACGATTAAGAGTCGTTTGCTCTACCAATTGAGCTAGCGGCGCATTAAAGTTGATTATCCGCTAAAAAATCATAGAAACAGCAGGCTTAGATTTTAGCCTGCTGTTTCTATAATGAAAAACACAATTTACTTATAAAATGAATATGATTTTATGTTAAACTGCTTCTGGGCGGAGAGGGAATTGAACCCTCACGGCTCTTGCGAGCCTCAGGATTTTAAGTCCTGTGCGTCTGCCAGTTCCGCCATCCGCCCTTTCAAATACAATATCAAACTATGCTAAAAGACCTAAAATTACCAAAAAACCAACGGAAATATAGCATATTTGCTCAAAAAAGACAAACTTCGGACGGACACATCTTCCTATTTATTTTTGCATTTCGTAATGGCGGGCGGGTGAGCGGGAAAATGTCAACCCATTTTGTGCGGATAGATGTGTTTTTTGTTTTTGTCGCCTTTTCCTTTTATTACAAGCCGCACTCCGCGAAGCATTTTGAGCGTCTTTTGGCAGAATTTGTCTGCGCGCGTATAGTAGCGCTATCCAAACAGACAAATTCTGTCAAAAGACGCCAAAAGGCAAAGCAACCATCCCGTCGCACTTAACTTATAGCCAGCCGTGTGTATTGCGGCTTCGCCGCACCTATATATATTGCCGTTTTTTACTATTTATGCTATAATCTTTCAACTTCAGTAAAAACGCCTTATGAACACCAAATTTATCCCAATTTTCCCGCAAAAATTACAGAAGATTGGGATTTTTTTGTTGGAGTTTAGCCATAATGAGCAATATAAAAGCAAATATTAAAAATGTAAAAACCATTGTAAAATCAATGCGAAAAGATGAAAACCCTATTGAAATCATAGCAGTGACAAAGACTTTTGGCACAGATAGCATTTTAGAGGCTTTAAATTGTGGGATAAAACATATAGGGGAAAGCAAAATTCAGGAGGCTTTGCTTAAAATTCAAGCATTAAATGGTAAATTGAGCGGTATCACCAAGCATTTTATAGGTCATTTACAATCAAATAAGGCTAAAAAGGCTGTAGAAAACTTTGATTTAATACAGTCTTTAGACAGTTTGGAACTTGCAAAAAGCATAGATAAATACGCAAATAGTATAGGCAAAGTTCAAGAATGTTTGATTGAGGTTAAAATTTCTAACGAGCCTTCCAAAACAGGCATTGCGCCGCAGGAATTGGGCGATTTTTACTCTCAATGCTTGGATTTTCCCAATATATTAGTGAAAGGTTTGATGTTAATAGCGCCTTTAAACGCAGATGCAAGGGCAAGTTTCAAACAAGGTTTTAAACTTTTTGAGAAATTAAAAAGCAAAGATTTTAATATCTTGTCTATGGGAATGTCTGACGATTACAAAATAGCGCTTGAAGAAGGCGCAAATATGTTGAGAATAGGAAGCGCAATTTTTGGAAAAAGAGATTATAAATAATTTGTAGGGCAAACTTCTGCATTTGTCCTAATAAAATTTTAGGGGGAAAAAAATGATTATAAAAATTAGAGTTATTACAAATGCTAAAAGAAGCGAAGTAGTAAGCAGAATCGGCTCAATTTTAAGGGTAAAAGTCGGCGTTCCAGCAGTCGAAGGACGGGCAAATGAAGAATTATGCGAGTTTTTAGCAGATTTTTTTGATGTCAAAAGAAGCGACATTATGTTGAGAAAAGGCGAGCGCGGACGGGAAAAGACTATAGAAGTTACCGGTCGTTCGGAATCGGAATTGGAAGAAGTTTTAGACACAGTGCCTTAGAAGAGGAAATTATGGAAAAGGAATTAAACAAAAAAGATTATTCAAAAACTGTAAACTTGCCGCAAACTGACTTTCAAATGAAGGCTAATCTTGCTCAAAGAGAGCCCGCTTTTGTAGAAGAATGGCAAAACGGCAAAATCTATAATCAAATGTGCGAGAAAAATAAAAGCAAAAAGAAATTTATTTTTCACGATGGACCTCCTTATGCCAATGGACATATACATATAGGCACGGCGCTAAACAGGGTTTTGAAAGACATGATAATAAAATTTCGTTCAATGTCGGGCTATTATGTTCCCTATACGCCGGGTTGGGATTGCCACGGTTTGCCCATAGAGCAGCGGGCGCTTAAAGAATTAAAAACCGATAAGAATAAAGTTGATAGAATAGTTTTTAGAAAACAAGCCGCAGATTTCGCTAAAAAGTTTATACAAATACAAAAAAGCGAGTTTCAAAGGCTCGGAACTTTTGCCGATTGGGACAATCCGTATCTCACTTTACAGCCTAAATTTGAAGCCTCTATAATAGACATTTTTGCAAGTCTTGTAGAAAAAGGTTTTGTATATAGAAAAAACAAGCCCGTTATATGGTGTCATTCTTGCGAAACCGCTTTAGCTGACGCCGAAGTGGAATATGCAGACCATAGCGCAGATTCAATCTATGTAAAATTCCCAATAGTAGAACTTCCAAAAACTTTAAAAAATCAAGAATCCTTATTAAAAGATTTTTCAGTTTTGATTTGGACGACAACTCCTTGGACTTTGCCCGCTAATGTTGCTTTGATGTTTAATCCCAAAGCCGACTATGCCGCGGCGATTTTTAAATTTCAAGATAAAGAAGAAAAGTTAATAATTGCAAAACCGCTTATAGACGGCGTTTCTCAAAAAATCTCATCCGAATCTTTCAAAATAGTTTTTGAAGCAAAAGGCGCGGATTTTGTTGATATAAAATGCAAAGAGCCTTTTGACAGCATAAAAAGGCTTTCAAGAGGAATAATTTCAGATATTGTCAGTATGGAAGACGGATCTGGCATAGTTCATTGCGCGCCGGGACACGGACATGAAGATTATGAGGCGGGTCTTGCTTATGGACTTGAAATTATATCGCCCGTAAATGATAAAGGTTTATTTACAAAAGATTTTGCCGAACTTGAAAATATCCATGTTTTTAAAGCGACTCCTATAATAGTTGAAAAACTCAAAAAAGAAGGAAAAATCCTTGCCGTCCAGACTCTTAATCATTCTTATCCTCATTGTTGGCGTTGCAAAAAGCCCATAATTTTTAGGGCTACTCCTCAATGGTTTATCAGTATAGACCACAACGATTTACGCAAAAGACTTCTTGAAGAAGTAGATAAAGTTAACTGGATACCCAAATACGGGCAAAACAGAATTTCGGGCATGCTTGAAAGCCGCCCAGATTGGTGCGTAAGCCGTCAAAGATTGTGGGGAGTCCCAATACCGATATTTTATTGTAAAAAATGCGGCGAGCCTCTTGTCGATGTCAAAGTTATAAAAGCAGTATCAAAATTGTTTGGAGAAAAAGGCTCGGATATTTGGTTTTCTATGAGCGAAAAAGAATTGCTTGACGGCTTAAATGTCAAATGCTCATCTTGCAACTCAGATGATTTTAGAAAAGAAGAGGATATTCTTGATGTTTGGTTTGACTCGGGCTCTTCGCAAGAGGCGGTTTTAGCAAGCGGCAATTATAAGGATTTGGAATTTCCCGCCGATTTATATCTTGAAGGCAGCGACCAACACCGCGGCTGGTTTCACACTTCGCTAATTTTGTCCGTAGCTCAAAAAGATAAAGCCCCTTATAAAAGCGTTTTAACGCATGGTTTTGTCGTTGACGGTCAAGGCAGGAAAATGTCCAAATCCGCAGGCAACGGCATAGAAAGCGAAGATTTAATAAAGAGATACGGCGCGGACATTTTAAGAATTTGGGTTGCGTCAAGCGATTATCGCGAGGATATAAGAATATCCGACGAAATTTTAAAGGGTTTGTCCGACTCTTATAGAAAAATGAGGAATACAATAAGGTTTTTGCTAGGCAATCTAAATGGGTTTAGCGCCGACAAAAAAGTTCCTTTTAAAAATCTTCAAGAGATAGATAGATACAGTTTAAGCCGTTTAGATGAAACAATAAAACAAGTCAATTCGGCTTATGAAAATTATGAATTTCATAAAGTTGTAAATATAATAAATAATTTCTGCGCGGTATTTTTGAGCGGTTTTTATCTTGATATTTTAAAAGACATACTCTATTGCGATAAAATCGACAGTCCAAGAAGGCTTGGCGCTCAAAGCGCGATGTTTGATATAGCGTCAGCCCTCATTAGAATGCTCGCGCCAATCCTTTCTTTTACGGCGGAAGAAGCGTGGAAAGAGTATTCAAAATTCTTGGGCGAAAACAAATCTGTGTTTTTACAAGATTTGCCGACGCCAGATTCTAAAAACATATTGTCAGAAACAGAAATCTCAAAATGGAACAAAGTTCTCGCATTAAGGCAAAGCGCAATAGAATCCTATGAGAAATTGAGACAAGATAAAACAATAGGCTCAAATCTTGAAGCCGCGCTAACTATAAAATACGGCGAAGCGTATAAAGAAGTTTTTGCCGACAAAGAGTTTATCCATTTAATTCTCGGCAGTTGGGACATAAAAGCAGAATTTGACGCAAGTCAAAAAACATACGCTATAATCTCATCCGCCAAAACTCAATACCCCAAATGTCCAAGGTGCTGGCGGCACATAAACAATATAACCGTTGATGGTCTTTGTCCGCGGTGCGCTGAAACAGTAAAGTAGATTTGGTCATTGCTGTTGCCGTTTTGCATTCTTTGCGCGGTCATTGTCTTTGTTTAAGAAAAGGGCGCTCACATCTCGCGCCCGCCGCCAGATATGCGCTCTTTATTTGTCGCGCGGCGGCTGTCCCTTGCGAGAAGCCGTTGCCGTTAAAAATACTATGAAAAAACCAATTTTTTTAGCCTTTCTCATTTATATATTAGACCAACTCTCAAAATTTGCTATCTCGCATTTTTTGCGCTACGACTCATCAATCCCTATTATCAAATCTTTCGCCTTTTTCAATATAGTCAAAGTCCAAAACACAGGCATAGCGTTTAGCCTTTTGCAAAACAAAAATTTTATTTTTATGGTTTTGGTTTTTTGTTTTTTGATTGTTTTAATAATCTGGCTTTACAAAAACCGCTTAAAAATATCTTCTCTTCAAAAATACGCTTTTTGTTTTGTAATAGCGGGCGGGTTTGGCAATCTTACAGACAGACTTTTTAGAGGCGCGGTAATAGATTTTTTAGATTTCGGCATAAACGCTTTAAGATGGCCGTCGTTTAACATAGCGGACAGCGCAGTTTGCATAGGCGCTTTTTTGATTGTTTTAGATATTTATATCTCATCTCGGAGGAAATAAAATGTATCCAATTCTTATCAATTTCGGCGGGTTTGCTTTGCACACCTATGGTTTATTTGTGGCTTTGGGTTTTGCTTTCGGCATGCTTTATTTGTCTAAAAAAACAAAAAAATTAAAACCTCAAATTATATCTCAAGACGATTTATTCGTTTTGGTTATGGGCATAATCATATCGGCAATGCTTGGCGCAAGAGCATTTTTTTTGATTTTTGAATATAAGTTTTGGCTTCACCCTTTCCTCAATATATTCAAAGTTTGGGAAGGCGGTTTAACTTTTTACGGCGGGTTTATTCTCGCTTTTATCTTTTTGATTATTTATGTGAGAAAAAAGAAAATCAGTCTTGCAAAGATGTTGGATTTAATCGCTCCCGCCGCCGCTTTAGGTCACTTTTTTGGAAGAATCGGCTGTTTTATGGCAGGTTGTTGTCATGGAAAGCCGACAGATGTTCCTTGGGGCGTGGTTTTTACAGAACCTACCCTATCTCATATAGTGGGAATCCCCGTTCATCCCGCAGAACTTTACGAGGCTTTCGGCAATCTCACAATCTTTTTTATTCTCAATAAATACAATAAAAAAGAGCGCAGCGGCGGGCGGACATTTGCATTATATATGCTTACTTATTCAGTTTTAAGATTTGTTTGCGAGTTTTTCAGAGGAGATTTTAGAGGCTCTTATATTTTCGGACTTTCCCCAGCTCAATTTATATCTATTTTCTTATTTATTTGCGGGTTAATCATTATGTATAGGACAAAGACGCCGACGCAGGATTGACCGCAGCGACAAACCCAAAGCCCGCAAGCGGCGACAAGAGAATAGAGAATGCAATTATTTATAGGACAAAAAATGATAGAAATAATTTATGACAAATTTGAAAAACAAAGGCTTGACTCTTTTCTATCTGAAAGTTTTAAAGATTATTCCCGCTCATATTTCCAAAATCTAATCTCTTCAAAAACCGCCGTCTTGGTAAACGATAAATCCGTTCTTGCAAGTTTCAAATTAAAACGCGGCGACGCTGTAAAAGTAGAATTCCCAAAAGAAAAATCCGCAGATATAAATCCTGAAAAAATCCCATTGGATATTATTTACGAAGACAATGATATTATAGTTGTCAATAAACAGGCGGGTTTAGTAGTCCACCCATCTTATGGACATACAAGCGGGACTCTCTTAAACGCTCTTGCCTATTATGCCAAAAATAAATTTCATCCTTTTATGGTTCATAGGCTTGATAAAGATACAAGCGGTCTAATAATTTTTGCTAAAAACGAAAAATCAAAAATCAGCATTTCAAAACAATTTGCCGCAAGGGCGGTCAAAAAACTCTATTATGCCGCGGTAAAAGGAACGATAGTAGAAAACAAAGGACGCATAGAAGCCCCGATAGGCAGGTCTCCCGAAAACAGAAAATTGATGTTAGTAAATCCCACAGCCGTAAAAATGGCAATAACAGAATTTAAAGTAATCGCGCGCAAAAGCGATTACACGCTAGTAGAAGTCCGCATAATAACAGGCAGAACGCATCAAATAAGAAGCCACATGCGCTATATAAATCATCCCGTAATAGGCGACATAGATTATGGCGGTCCATGCGCTGTGGACAATAAAGCGGTAAAAAGGCAAATGCTCCACTCCCATAAAATCACGCTGACTCATCCCAAAACTAATAAAGAAATAAAATTTGAAGCCCCATTGCCAAAAGATATAAAAGAATTGTTTTAAAACGGCAAAATCTATTTTATATAGTTGTTTGAGCCTTTGTTGCCCATTGCCTGTCATTCGCTGCGAGTTGTTTGTCATTATGGACAAGAAATGCCTGCCATTGCGAGATTGTCATACCCCTCTTGAAAAAACGCCAAAAGCATCTTATCCGTCATTCTCGAATGTCGTTATCGGGAATCCAAATTAAAAAAGACAAAAGTGGATTCCCAACAAAAACGCTCGGGAATGACACAGTTGGAGCGACATTCGGAAACGATGCAGTCTTGAAAAAGGTATAAAGATATCTTGCCCGTCATTCCCGAATGTCGTTATCGGGAATCCAAGTTAAAAAAGACAAAAGTGGACTCCCAACAAAAACGCTCGGGAATGACACAATTGGAGCGGCTTTCAGATAGCATAAAAAATATAGATTATCTCAACACTATTTCTTTGCCGCGCGTCGGCAAAACTTCAAGGGAAGTTAGGCGCAGTCTTAAAAATTTTACTTTGGTTTCATCTGTGTATTCTTCCAAAATGCCTTTCGCTTCAACCCAATCGTTTTTCTTGGGATAATTTTTATCCCAAAACACTTCAAAACCCGCTTGAGCGTCGGGACCGCAACAGCCCGGACCGTATCTGAAAACAAAATATTTTTTCTCTTTTGTCTTATAAGATTCATAAGAATCAAAAATTCCTTCAAGTTGAATTTCCATGCCCAAATAGGATTTTGGATTTATATATATTTCATTGATTTGAGCGATAAAGAATCTCTCTCTTATAAGCAATTCTCTTGTATCAGCGTCCGCAAAAAGCGCTGAAAGTAAAAACAGAATTAAAAACAATTTTTTCATAATATTCTCCTTTGAGGCAAAATTCTTCTTCTTTTAATTGTTGCCGCTATAGAAAAAGCGCAAAATACAATTATATTTACTCCCACAATGGTTGCTCCTGTCGGCGCGGCGTATAAATAGGATATTATAATGCCGATAAAAAAGCAGATAACAGACACAAAAGACGAGCATATTATCACGCTTTTAAAAGTCTTGCATAACCGCATAGAAGTCAAAGACGGGAAAATTATGAGGCTTGAAATAAGCAAAGCGCCCATCATTCTCATTCCCAAAACTATTGTTACGGCTGTAAGCAATGCAATCAGCATATTGTATACGCCCGCTTGAACGCCTGTCGCTCTGGAAAAATTTTCGTCAAAAGTGACTGCGAAAATTTTATTGTAAAAGACTATAAAAAGAATGAGAACTATTATTGATAAAACAACGCTCAAATAAACATCGCTTTCGCTCATAGCCAAAATGCTGCCAAACATATAATTGCACACATCCATAGTAAGACCTGAGGTCATAGATATTACAAGGACGCCTATAGCCATTGCGCTTGTTGACATCAAGGCTATGCTTGCATCGCCTTTGATTTTAGAGTTCTCGCTAATCCTTAAAAGTATAAAAGCCGCTCCGACCACGACGGGTATGGACACGGCAAGCGGCGCGAGATTTAAAGCGCTCGCTATAGCCAAACTGCCAAACCCTACATGCGATAAGCCGTCGCCTATCATTGAATATCTTTTTAATACTAAACTGACTCCAAGCAAAGACGCGCATATTGAGACGAGAAACCCGACTATTACAGCCCGAACAAGAAATGTATAAGAAAACATCTCGCTTAAAAGTTCTATCATCTATTACCCCTTATCGTAAAAAATTTTCCTATGTCAGATTTTAAATAGTCCGCCGTCCGCCCAAAGAACAATTGCTTATTTTGTAAATGTAAAATATAGTCTGCGCTTTCAACGGCTCTGTTTATATCGTGGCTTACCATAATTATGGCAATCTTTTGTTTGAGATTTATATCCTTGAGCGCTTGATATAAATTATCGCAAGCCAAAGGGTCTAATCCGCTTGAAGGTTCGTCTAAAACCAAAAGTTTATGCGCGGCGCAAAGCGCCCTTGCTAAAAGAGCGCGTTGCTGTTGACCTCCGGACAATTCTCTAAAACAAGAATTTTTTATATCAAGGATATTTAGAAATTCCATATTTGACAGGGCGTTTTCTTTATCTTTCTTGCTATAAAAAGGTCTAATCCCGAGTTTGTTTAATCTCCCGGACAATACTACTTCATAAACGCTTGCGGGAAAATCTTTTTGGACGGCATTTGTCTGCGGCATATAACCTATATCGTCTATTTTTACAGTTTCGCTTATTGTTATTTTGCCTTTGATTGGTTTTTGCAGTCCCAGCAAACCTTTTATAAGAGTGCTTTTGCCGGAACCATTTTCGCCCACTATGGATAGATAAGCGCCTTCTTCAATATCAAAGTTGATAGCGTTTAAAACTATATTGTCGTCATAAGCAAAAGACGCGCCGTTAAAAGAAATCATTACCATAAAGCCTCTTTTAGATTTTGAGCGTTTCTTTTCATCAAATCCACAAAAGAAACTTTATTTTCAAAATCCCATTTATTGATATTATGAGCGGAATGTAAGAGCGCTTTTTTTGCTTTTGCGCTTTCTGCAATCGCATCCGCTATTTTTTCATCAGACATTTCTATATGAAAAACTACGGGGATTTTTTCCGTCCTCATTTTATTGATAAGAAAGGCTATTGTTGCGGGACTTGCCTGAGTATCCGTAGAGCAGCCTCTAAAAGCGGCGAAATATCTTAGACCATATTCGTCGGCAAAATATCTAAACGGAAATCTGTCGCCAAAAACCATAGTTTTTCTTTTGCTTTTTGAAACTATGTCTTTAAACTCATTGTCTAAAGCGTCAAGTTTTGCAAGATAGTTTTGAGTATTCTTTTTATAAAAATCCGCATTGTCAGGGTCTAAATTTTGCAGTTTTTGAGAAATGGCGGATGTGATTTTTTTGGCATTGGATATTGAAGTCCAAACATGCTCGTCATATTCAATTTCGCCGCTTTCTTCATCATCCTCTTCTTGCATACCTTCAACGGTTTCTTCTTGAACCGCTTGGACAAGGCTCATCATAGACATTATTGTTTTGTCTTTTGTATCCATAGAAGAGAGAATTTTTTCAACCCATTCGTCAGACTCGCCGCCGGTATAGATAAAGATATTGCTGTTTTGGATTTTTAAAATATCTTGAGGGGTAGGCTCATAGGAATGAGTTTCTGCTCCCGGCTTTAAGAGCATTTGCAAATTTACTTTATCCCCTGCTATTTCTCTGACAAAATCATAGGGCGGAAAAATCGCGGATACTACTTTGATTTTTTTATTTTCTGCGGGATTTGAAATGATAGGTTTTTTACTTAAACAAACAAACAATACAAAAACAACGGCTATAATGATAAATACTATTACAATTTTTTTCATAATGAACTCCTTTTTTAAGCGCAATTAGCGCGCGTCTCTACATTTACAGCGCCAATAGCGCTATTTGACTGCTTGTATGCGTCAAAGAGCAGTCTAAAAATTCATTATGATTTTTAAAGATACTAAAGTGGTTTTACTTCTGTTTAATGATGGGACAATTTGATTTGAAATTAAAAATGATAAAGCGAGCGCAAATAAAAAAACCGCAGAAAAATGAATTCCAAGTATTTCTTTAATAGTATTGATTTTTGTTTGTATTTGAAAACATATAGGGCATTCGCGCCCATTGCAATCATGGTTTGCTTCTACGATTATATAAGACGCAGACAGAACAATGGAAACAATAAAAAAGCCCGCTAAAAACAATGACATTAAATTTTTTTTCATTTGCCGATTATATTGATTTTAAATTTTATATTCAAATCAATCATGTTTCGCGTCAAATCATTTAAAAATAATGCCGAAAACAAAATAACGGCAACGGCTTTCTTGCAAGTTTCGCGAATTTCAGAAACACAAGGAACGCAAAACGACAAGGCAACGCAGTTGCCATTGCCGTTGTCTTTGTCGGTATCTCCTTTTGCGCAACTTGCGAGAAGCCTTTGTCTTTGCCGTTATATTTTTTTTGCCTTTTTCAAATTAAAATTGCTATAATCGCAACGCTTTCAATAGAATATATGAATAGATTTTTTAAATAAACCCGCCTCATGCGAGACGGGCTTTTTAGCGTAAGAGGAGTTTATGGAAAAAAGTTTTATGTCCAATGAAGAATTAAAAAATACGGCTTTTATGGCAAGACTTGATATAAAAGACGACAAAGAAAAAGAAAAATATCTTAAAGACCTTAATAATATGATGGCTTATATTGAAGTTTTGCAAGAGCCTGATATTTCCAATTTAAAACCCACTACCCATGTGACAAAACTTAGAAATGTTTGGAGAGACGATATTGTCAAACCTTGTCCGCAAGAAGTCCGCGAACAAATTCTTATCGCCGCGCCGGATAAAGAAGGCTCGTTTTTTAAAGTTAAGAAGGTTATAGAGGCTCAGTAGCATTGCAGTGTTGTCGACGCGGACTTAACGACTTGACTTGACTCGCAATGATAATACAAAGCCTACAACAACAATCTAAAAACCTGTAGCGGCGGACACAAAAGGAAGTATTTATGATGAAGGCAATTTATTCGCTTAATGGCGAAATTCATACTGAATATGATATTTCTCAAATTGAAAAAGTTTATCAACAAAAACCAAAACTTATTTGGATTGATATTTTTCTTGAAAATCACGAACTCACTTTTGAAGAAACGAAACTTCTCACCGAAAGTTTTAAATTTCACGAAATGTCTTTGGAGGATTGTCTTTTTCCGCAGTATTATCCGAAAATTGAAGAATTTGAAAATTATGTTTTCGGCGCTGTGCACGGCATACAACTTAAACCCAATTATTTTCGCGAATTTGACGAGAGCGTCTATGAATTGAATTTTTTTGTCGGACAAGGCTTTATAGCCACAGTTCATATAGAAGAATTATTCTTTCTAGAATCTTTGTTTGAGAAAGCAAAATCCAGACCGCAAATTGAGTTTAAAAATCTTGAAATCGTTCTATACAGAATTTTTGATAAAGTCGCTTCAAGTTATGAATTTACTTTGGAAAAAATCGACGACAAATTAGAAGAATTAGAAGACGACATTTTAGAAGACCCCGAAACCGAAATTATGGAAGAGATTTTAGATACAAAAAAAGTGATTTTTGCTATCAGAAAAACGGCTGAATCGCAGCAATTGGTCTACGCTTATTTTACAAGAGATATGAACGCGCTTATTTCAAAAGAATATTTTGTGTATTTCCGCGACATTCACACTCAATGCGCAGGTCTCAATCAAGCGATTACTATGCGAAGCCAAACCGTTATGGGATTGCTTGAAGTTTATATGTCGTCCGTCACCGTAAAACTTACGGAAGTGATGAAAGTTTTGACTATTATAGCCACAGTTTTACTTCCCGTCCTTATAATATCGGGCTATTATGGTATGAATGTGAAATTCCCGGAATATGAATTTTTCGGCGAAAGCGGGACTTGGTATTTTGCCATTGCGCTTATGGCGGTTGTGATAGGAGCGCTGTTAGTATATTTTAAAAAGAAAAAGTGGTTTTAAACTATGGAAACAATAAATTTAACAATTGAAGAAATGCAAAAAGAATTTGCCAAAGGAGCGCTTACAAGCGTTGAAGCGGTCAAAAATTGCTATAAAAGAATTGACGCCGTTAATCCAAAAGTTAAATCTTTCCTACAAATCAGAAAGGAAAAGGCTTTAAAAGCCGCCGCTGAGTCCGATGCAAAAATCAAAGCAAAAACAGGCGGCGCTCTTGAAGGCGTGCCTATCGCTATAAAAGATAATTTTATGATTAAAGGCGAGATAATGTCGTCAGCCTCAAAATATCTTGAAAATTTTATTTCTCCTTATGATGCGGATGTGATAGAGAAATTAAAAAAAGCAGGCGCGGTTTTTTTGGGCAGAACTAATATGGACGAGTTCGCTATGGGCGGCTCTACGGAAAATTCCGCTTATGCAAAAACTGCAAATCCGTGGGATTTAGAGCGCATACCGGGCGGCTCGTCAGGCGGCAGCGCGTCGGCGGTTGGTTCAAGAATGGCGCCTTGCGCTTTGGGGTCAGATACGGGCGGCTCTATAAGGCAGCCTGCCGGATTTTGCGGCGTTGTAGGATATAAACCTTCTTATGGACTTATCAGCAGATACGGTATTTGCGCCCTTGCATCTTCTTTTGACCAAGTTGGAACTTTTTCTCACACCGTAAAAGGGACGGCAAAAATCGTCAGCGTAATATCCGGCAAAGATTACCGCGACCCTGTTTGCGAACCTAATGATTATATTGATTATACGGACGGGTTAGACAATGCTTCTTTAAAAAATATCGTTATAGGCGTCCCCAAACAATTGAACGAATATGAGACTGACGCGGCGATAGCGGACGCTTATAAAGACGCGCTTGAGCGCATTAAAAAGCAAGGCGCAAAAATTATAGAAGTAAATATCCCAGCTTATAAATATGTTCCCGCTCTTTATAAAGTTATTATGTGCGCCGAAGTGAGCGCAAATATCGCCACTTTTGACGGAATAAGATACGGATATCGTTCGCCAAACGGCATAAGTTTAAATGATGAATACGCAAAAAGCAGAGCGGAATCTTTAGGATATGAAGTTAAAAAGAGAATATTGTTTGGAACTTATGTTTTAGGCGCGAAAAATTATTATAGATGTTATCATCAAGCGCAAAGAGTGCGCACGCTTTTAATCAATCAAATTGAGGAAGCGTATAAACAGTGCGATATGATTTTTACTCCTGCAAGTTTGCAAATGCCTGTAAAATTCGGCGAGAGTTTAAGAGAAGAAAGCGACATTTTTATTATGGCTGCAAATTTGGCGGGTCTTCCCGGAATTACAGTCCCTTGCGCTTTTTCGCCTAAAAATGCGCCGATAGGCGTTCACTTTTTGGCAAAAAGATTGGACGACGCAAATCTATTTAAAGCCGCCGCCGCCTATGAAAAAGTAGCGGGATTTGATAACAGCAAATTACCAATGTAGAGACGCGCGCTATATGCGCGTCTCATATAAATGCAAAAAGGATGCATCTATGGATTTTGAAACAACAATCGGGCTTGAAGTTCACATGCAAATCAAAACTAAATCTAAAGTGTTTTGCGAATGTTCTACAGAATTTGGGGCTGAGCCTAATACTCATATTTGCGTTATCTGCACTTCTCAGCCGGGCGCTATACCGATTTTAAATAGAAAGGCTGTTGAGGCTGTCGTTAAGACCGGGCTTGCCCTTGGCTTTACTATCAATAAACAATGCACTTTCGCCCGTAAACAATATTTTTATCCCGATATTCCAAAAGATTATCAAATCACTCAAAGCGAGCCGCCTCTTTGCTCCAAAGGAAAACTTGCAATTAAAATTGACGGACAAGAAAAAATTATCAATATAACAAGAATACATCTTGAAGAAGATGCGGGAAAACTCATCCACGAAATCGGAAGCAGAAAACTTGATTATTCTTTGCTTGATTTAAACAGAGCAAGCGTCGGTCTTATGGAGCTCGTAACAGAGCCTGAAATTAGTTCTGCCGACGAGGCTGTTGTTTTCTTAAATGAATTGCGCGATATAGTCCGCTATTTGGGCGCTTCTGACTGTTCTATGGAAGAAGGCAAAATGCGCTGCGATGTAAATGTGAGCGTACGCCCCAAAGGTCAAAAAGAGTTGGGCACAAGAGTTGAAATAAAAAATATGAACACAATATCTGGAATACACGCCGCTATTGTCTATGAGTCGCAAAGACAAATAGAAGTTCTCTCATCCGGCGGCAAACTCGTTCAGGAAACCCGTCTTTGGGAAGATGAGGAAGGAATAACAAAATCTATGCGCTCAAAAGAAGGCGCTTTGGATTATAGATATTTTCCAGAGCCGGATTTAGTTCCTTTTGATTTGACCGACGAATTTATAGAAAATTTACGCAAAGAATTGCCTGAACTTCCGAAAGTAAAAGAAGCAAGATTTATAAAAGAATACGGATTGTCAGAATATGACGCTCATTATTTAACTTCTTCAAGAGATATAGCAGACTATTACGAGCAAGCATTGGACGCAATTGCGTCATCCCAGAAGATTTCTGTCGGGAACGCGGCAAAACCCATAGCCAATTGGATTTCCACAGAACTAGGCGGAAAATTAAACGCTGATAACAAAGAGATTAAAGACTCCCCCGTATCAAGCGAGAATATAGCGGATTTAGTATCCCAGATTTTGGCGGGAACAATATCAGGCAAGATTGCAAAAACAGTTTTTGAAGAAATGTATAACACGGCAAAAGACCCGCAGACAATAATCAAAGAAAAAGGATTAGTTCAAATCTCAGACGAAAACGCTCTGTCTAAAATATGCGACGAAGCAATATCAGAAAGCGCAAAAGCCGTAACCGAATACAAATCAGGCAAAGAAAGAGCCATCGGGTCAATAGTAGGTTTAGTAATGAAAAAGTCCAAAGGACAAGCCAACCCCCAATTAGTCAACAAAATCCTCGCAGAAAAACTTAAATTTTAAATTCTCACTCCCGTTTCTTGCGCTAAACGAAAAAAAGGTTCAGAGCCGTTTTTTGAGACAATTATATCTATTTTTTGTTCTATGTCGGTTATTCTCATTTATTCCGCTCCTTTCAAACTGACAGGATAATACTAAAAAGGTCTTGAAAAGACAAACTGATTATCAAATCCTTTTTCCGCCTATCCTGTCATTCTGCGCGAAGTCGCAGAATCCATAAAATGCTGTTCTTCAATCTGCGTGAAAAAGGTTGTCATTCTGCGTCCTGCGGCTTTGCGCAGGGTCAACTCCGCCGCAGAATCTATAGGATAAAGTTCCCAAATGTCTCTGTCGGGAATCCACTTTTGCCGTTGCCTTTTTTACTTGGATTCCCGACAAAGACGCTCGGGAATGACGGCGAGAAAGGCAAAACCGTTCTGTTATTTATAGAAACTTCATCATTCCAAGCGTCCCCCAAATCCATCATTCCTGCGCATTTAATCATCTAAAATGCCTCCGAAATAAAAGGTGAAATATCATTTAAGGGGTGACGCCGAAAGGGAGTTAAATAATGTAGCATTTAGGCTCAAAGAAAGGGGGCTTATATGCAAAAAAGGCGGTTTAGAATGCAATACTTACAACAAATCAAGAAAGATTACATCAGAGCAAGAAAAAAGGTAAAAGGGCAAATGTTGCAAGAGGCTATGAAAATATGCCAATTATCAAGCTTTTATGGAATCTCATAGAAAATCAATCTAGTTAAATATACTGCAAAGAATAGAAACGATATTGCCAATAAAACGAATAAATAGATATTGTCTTTATCCGCTTTAAACATCAAAAATAAAAATGCAGGCGCTAATAAAAATAATGGATGATAATAAAAGGCTGTTCTAATATTTCCACAAATAAAACTAATCCATGCCCTTGACACGCCGCAGGTTGGACATGGAAAAGTGAAAATGCGTCTAATGGGGCAAGGAATTTCTAAAAAACTCAAAAATACAATATAGATAAAGCAAAACAACAGACAGCATATAAACTGCCTGTTGTTTTTTAAATAAAACATTGAATTATTTGATATTTCTTATAGATGAGTCTATTTTCTGATAATTGTATTCTTTGGTTTTATCGGTAATTAAAAATAAATCAACAAGCCACCAAATACCGCATCCGCCTCCTGTAAGAAGTTTTGCCACTCCTATTCCGGTTTCACCTAACATAAATCTATCAATTCCGAAATATCCAACGAGAATTGAAACGATTATTAGAGTTGTTGGGTCTTTTAATTCTGTTGCCATTACAAGATTAAGTTTCTTTTCATCTAATTCCTCTAATTGTTCTCTTAAAATAATAACTTTGTCTCCCGTAAAAAATTTCTGATACTGCATTACATAATTGTTAATCCTGTCTTTTAAATCCATTTTTATTTCTCCTTTGCGCTTATAGCCCGCTTGGCTGTATTTTCAGCGTAATTTTTGCACGCCCGTTGAATTTTAATATTCGGCGGGCGTCTGATTTGTTTTACTACTTACTTGCATTTGTAAATTTAATCGTTTCTGCAGTAAATTGGTCTTTGACATTGTTGCCAAGACACATTGTGCAACCTATTACAAATACCACAAATACAAATACGAGAAATAGGCAACCCAAGATAATCATCAAAATATGGCTTCCCTTTCATTTTTTATCTCCTTTTTATACTGCTATTTATTTTATAGAGCAACAAAAAAGCGGCTTTCCTTTTGACAAAGGATTGCCGCTATAAATAAAAAACGGCGATTACTATGAGCCTTGTAAGATTCTCATAATAATCGCCGCTATTCCGCGCGTTTTCAAGGCGTGCGGAACAGGCGATTATTTTGGACTTACAAGGATTTTAAAGAGTTTTATCTTTAAAATAATCCATTCCCAAAGAATGGTTCCAAAATCTATTAAATTATACTGCTTGTATTTCATTTTTACATCTTATTAGGGCGAACAATTGCTTGCCACAACAAAATCAAATTATATGAATGTCTATTTCATATAACTTTGATAACCGTATCAACAAAAACTTTTGCTTCCGACATCAATTTATTGACTGTTTCAATGTCAGGCGTATATTGCATATCATAATCGCCTCTTTGTCTATATTCAAAGGCTTGCTCATAGGTATCAAAAAATTTATTGTCAAAAATTTTATCTTCATAAACAAACTTTTTATTAAACCAACTCATTAAAGCGGAATGTTTTGAAGTTCTAAAATCATATTTATACGCCAAAGCCAGCACAATGTAAAATATAGCATAATAAATTCTATTTAGGGCATTTTCAAAAGCAGAATTCTTTATATTAGTTTCTGCGTTGTTCAATGCTTTTTTTGATTTTTCAACGGCAAGTTTTATTATTTCGTCTTTAGGCGGCGGCATAAAACACCCCTTTATTAACTACCTCGTCGTGAAAAAAATAATTGCGCTCTAATTCTTGCCTTGTCATAGGATGTAAGTCAAGAACCAAACCATCATCGTAATATTTATAATCTAATTGAGATACTATACCCCAAATGATACTTCTCTTTTGTCTATCATCAGGATTAGCCTTAACGAGGACAACCACATCAACATCGCTGTCTTTTTGAGCATTGCCTTTCGCTTGCGAGCCAAATACATACAAACCCTCAAAATCATCAAGAGAAGTCTGTAATGATGTCCTCAATTCTTTGGCGAGTTCATTTACTATTTCTTTCATAATGCGCCTCAAGATTAATTCTATTATTTGGGACTGTTAGATTATCAGAATAGTATCAAAAAGACGGTTAAAAGACAAATAGATGTTCACTGACGGCAATGATATGCTTTATAGCGCAAAGTTTTTGTTCATACTGCGGACTTATACAAGATTTGAGATATATTCATCTTTTATAGTATCAACATTGAATCGCCATAAGAGAAAAATCTGTATTTTTCTTTGACGGCTTCTTTGTAGGCTTCTAAAATTAAACCTCTGCCGGCAAATGCGCTTGCCATCATTAGCGGGGTGGATTTTGGGAGATGGAGATTTGTTATTAATTTGTTGATTATGCGGAAATTATGGCTTGGATATATGAAGATTGAAGTTTCGCCTGAAAATTGTTTAATGTATATTTGCCCGTCTTGATTAAAGTTTGGGTTTTTAGCGAGAGATTCTAACGCTCTTGTTGTAGTGGTGCCTACTGAAGTGATTTTTTGCCCGCGCCGTATAGCCTCGTTTATAATATCCGCATTTTTTTCATCTATTGAAAATCTTTCCGACAGCATTTGATGATTGTTTATTTTTTTGCTGATTATAGGCTTAAAAGTTCCCCACCCTACATGTAAGGATAATTTAGCGATCTTTACTCCCTTGTCTTGCAACTTATCTAAAATGTTTTGAGTAAAATGAAGTCCAGCGGTCGGCGCGGCGATTGCGCCAAAATTGCGGGCATAAATGGTTTGATATCTTTCCCTATCAAGAGCGGAAAATTCTAAAGCCAGATTGTCTTTTCTATTTATATAAGGCGGAAGAGGCATTAAACCGCTTTTTTGCAGGAGAGTTGAGACTGTCGGTTTATTAAATTCCACAAACACTTCGCCTTTTTCATTTTTTGATTTAACTATGCACTCATAGCCGTCTTCAAAAACTGCCTTTTTGTCTATTCCTATAAAAGGTTTCATCAAAACTTTGTATTCTTGATTTTGTTTATGAGGCTCTAAAAAAAGAAGTTCAACTTTTGCGCCTGTGGGTTTTTTGCCAAAAAGGCGGGAAGGTATTACTTTTGTGTCGTTTATAACAAGAACTTCGCCTTCTTTAAAATAGTCCGTTATATCGTTGAATTTCTTATGCTCAAATTTACGGGTCGTTTTGTCTATAACGAAAAGTTTTGACTCGTCTCTTTTGTCAGCGGGTTTTTGCGCTATCAATTCTTTTGGGATTTCATAATCATAACTTTCAAGCAGGCTATCTAAATCGTCGTTATAGGCTTGACCTGCAATTTCATCTATTGTTGGAGATTGCAGGTCTTGCCCGCAATGATAAGCGATAGAGTTCTTATCTGTATCCATTATTTATATGAAACTTTTTCTATTTTGGTTTTTGGATAATAGTAAGAAAGGATTTGCGCATAATTTTTGCCGTCTAAACCCATACCTCTTGCGCCCCATTGGCAAAGACCTACTTTATGCCCCCAGCCATTGCCTACAAAAAAGAATTTGTCATTTTGTTTTTTTATGCCTTTAAATGTGTTGCTTTTTATTCTCCAAGCGTCAATTGTAAGCCTGAATTTATAAGCGTTCATAATAGTCTCGCCTTTTGAATGTTTAATAATCACATCTATCGCAGAACCGCCGGGAGTTTGTCCTGACGGAGATATGGATTGTATTTCTCCTATATCTGCGGTTTTTGACAATTTTTGTCTTATAAAAGATTCGTCTAGAGCCGTTTCCCAAGCGGAGTATGGAGCGTCGCTGCAATATTTGCACCTGACGCCTTCAAGATATTCGGGAATATCAGTCCATCCCCACACATATTTAGGACTTTCAGTATGACCTCCGCAATTGGCGTGAAAAACAGTTTGAGCATATCTGTCTTTATAAGTTAAAACTTCGCCCGCAGTTTCTACGACGGCTTCATTGCCGATAGGCACTTCAGCGCTTGCTCCGCCGAAAACTTGGCAGTGCGTGCCGTCGCATAAATCAAAACCTTGCGCTCTGTGCTTGCCCATATTGGCTATGGCATAAGTTCTGCTGATTACCGCTTGCGCTTTTAAAGTTTCAAGAGGCCATTTTGCGCTCGATTCTTTTGGAACCACGCCTTTTAAATAATCTTCAAATCTCAATATATTGACGACATTTACTTTATTGTTTGCAGTTTTTGATATTAAAATATATCCGCGGTAAGCGGTTTTGCCAGCATAGACAAGCCCTTTTGCGCTTTCCACTCTTATAGGAAGCGCGAGTTTATTTTTTCCAAGCAGCATTTGTCCGCCGGAATAAGCGAGTTTTGTCATACCTTGGCTGAGATTATATCTTTTGCCGCTATTGTCAATAATGCTAAAAGACGCCGACCCTCCCACATTTACCGAGGGAGTGTCGGTAATTACGCCGACTCTAATAATCTGAGATACATCGGCGCAATAGACATAACTTGCAAAAAATAAAACTAAAACTGATAAAACGATTTTTTTCATTTGTTTTTCCTTTTTTGTTTCTTCGCCGCCGCCTGCTGGTCAATCACGCAGGCGGCGGCAAAAATTAATTTTTAACTTTTTCGCTTTTTTGATTAAACGACTTATTGCATGCGCAATACTTTTGCATATAGTATCCTTTTTGTCTTAACTCATTTTTGCCTTCATAAAAGAATTTTTTAAAATCGCGCTCTAAAAATTCAATTTTGTAAACGCCGCTTAAATTTTGCGCAACTTGTTTTATTGTATCGCGCTTTTGATAAGGGCTTGAAAGCAAAGAAGTTGAAAAATAATCGAACCCGTTTTCTTTTGCAAATTTTGCCGCTTTCTCAAGCCTTAATTTATAACAATTCGCGCAAATCTCACCGCTTTTTTCTTTCCATAAGGCATAATCGTAAACAAAATCATTCTCTTGAAAAAAATCTAAATTTAATTCTCTTGCATATCGGACGGCGGATTCTTTTCTTTTATTGTATTCGTCTTCGTCCCAGATATTGGGATTATACCAATAAAAAGCGGCGGATAATTCTTGCGGTGAAATACCGTCATACAAACTTTTGAGCGCCGATGCCGAGCATGGGGCGCAGCATATATGTAATAAAAGTTTCTTCATAGTAATTGACTAAACGGCATTTTATGGATTCTGCGGCTTCGCGCAGAATGACAAGCAACAACATGCGCAATGACAAGCGGCAATGCGCGCAATTGACAGCGCTAACAATACCTGCAATGGCAATTTTGTAGCGTAATTAAAATTTATAATTTGCGCCGATGCCGCCTGTCCAACCGAAGCCATTGCCAAATTGCGCGCCGGCATTTATAAACATTGATATAAATTCATTGACTGAATAATCTCCGCCTAATGAAATAGCGCATTTAAAAAAGCCTTCTTTAACGCTTTGTATCTCGCCGTTATTGCTTCCATCATCTTTTTTTACTTTGTATGCTGCGCCGTCTCCAGAAGCAAGCAAAATTGCATATAATCTGCTATACCAATAAAAAGTTTGATTTTTGCCTAATTTGCCGTCTAATCCCAAACCTATTTTGCCTTCCAATCTTGTAAAACTATTTTCTGGTATTGAAAATGTTTGGGCTTTTATCTCATCATTCATAACATAAGCGCTTTGAAAGCCTACAAATGGTTTTATGTTTATTGTTTCATATATTGCGGCGATATATTCAAGTTCTAAACCCTCGTTTATGCTTTTGCCGTCAAAACTTATATTGCCGTCTGTCTCAATGTTATATGATTGAAAAGCCGCTGACAGATTGCCTTTTAAATTGAATTTGTCTTTCATATTGAAAATTCCGCCGTAAAGTCCTATTTCTTTTTCAGTCATAGAGCCTTTATTATTTTCTTCTTTCATATTATTTGAACCGTATCTAATAAAAATTCCCGCAGTCAAGTTTTGAGTTTTGCATGTATCGATGCCGAGCGCCGCGCCAAAACCGCTGATATTGAAATTGTCAATACTTTTTCCATTCCCATAAAGTCCAAACCAAACATTTCCTTCATTACCGCCGCCTGTTTTGAGCCTATTATAAATATCGTCGATATAAGCAGATTTTGGCACAGTCAAACTATTTGCCAAAAAGTTTCCTAAAACGCTAACCGATTCATTGGGATTTGGCGCGGGCGCAGGAGGAACGGGAGGAGCAGGCGGAGTTGGAACAGGCGATATATTTAAACTCAAAAATTTGTTATTTTCGTCATAGTATGCGCGGTAATTATAATGAATGTTATTGCCTACGACCACAAGAGCGTCCCAATTTATTATTCCATTTACGGATTGCATTATTTTTATAGAACCCGTGGACGAATTTTCTCCAAATAGCGATATGGTTAAAACGGCTTTATTTATCGTAATGGTATCAGATGAAATCAGCATATCGCCCGCATGGTCTGGATCTGAATTTAATTTGCTTATATCCAAACCTATATCAA
The DNA here is from genome assembly GCA_031287095.1 of Candidatus Parendomicrobium reticulitermitis. Taxonomy (GTDB): domain Bacteria; phylum Elusimicrobiota; class Endomicrobiia; order Endomicrobiales; family Endomicrobiaceae; genus Parendomicrobium; species Parendomicrobium reticulitermitis. The sequence continues at coordinate 48,601 of JAITTG010000022.1, forward strand.
AAATCCCGGCAACTGTCGCCGAACCGACAAATATTTTATGTTGAGCAAAAGAAGAGCCTTCGCTCGTAAGAGATAATTTGCCATTTGCTTCGACATTTAAGACATTTATTGAAATTACGGGCGCTTTTATTTTTACTTCGCCTTTTTCAATATTAAAATCTCCTTTGAAATTGACTCTCGCATTTTCTCCAAAAATCAATTTGCCGTCTCCCATTTTTTTAATGAGATTATTGGAATAGTCAGATGAAATACCGCCTCTCATTTCTATGGTTTTTCTATCCGCCGCATTTAATTCTAAAATTGTGTTATCTACAATATGAATATCATTCGCCTCGCCGCCTGCGGCTGATGCGGCGTTAGATATATTATTATTAAACAAAACATTACCATTTACCGCATTGATTACTATAGTTAATGGATCGGCGGCGCCGCTCCCAATAGCAAAAATAGCGCCGCCATCTGCGCTGGATATATTATTTTCAAACTTAATGCCGCCGCCTGAGAACATAACATAACGGGCTCCATAAATACACAATGCACCTCCGCTATTAGTAGCCGAATTACTTGTAAATTCCAATGCACCTCCGCTAAAAGTCACAGAGGAAAGACCTGTAATCATAACTGCCCCTCCCTCGCCCCATCCTATACCGTCAAGAGCATCATCTCTGTAAAATTTGTTAAAAGAAATATTTTCAAATTTTATTGTTTTGCCGCCTAAAATATAGAATCCTCCATATCCTCCGATAGAATCCCCTTCTCCGTTTAGTTTAACGCTAGTACTTGAGCTCGCATTCCAACCTCGTATAGTTAGATTTTGAGGCAATCCAGTGTCAATATTAGTAGCGCCTGTAAATGATATATCTGAACCAATGCTTATTGTATCTACATTATTTAACAAAGCAAATCTATATTCATAGTCTAGACCTGCCCAACTACTAACAGCAACTTCTATTGCAAAAACAAAAGAAGCGTTTATCAAAATAGAAATGATTATAAAAAGTTTTTTCATTTATTTTTCTCTGATTTAAGTTACGATATTAAATTTAATATCTGCTCTGTATATTTTTCTCTTTGCGTTTCACCGTTTTGAAAGTTTATTTTTCCCGTAAAAAAGCCTTCTTTCATCATATATATGTCGTCAGCCAAAGAAAGCGCTTCGTTTAAATCATGAGTCACAAGCAATATAGTTTTTTTTAAGTTCTTTTGTAATTTTGCAAGAACGGCTTGTAAGGCTTTACGAGTAAAATAATCAAGAAATGAAAAAGGCTCGTCCAATAAAACAATATCGGGATTATACAATAAAACCCGCCCCAATGCCGCTCTTTGCGCCATTCCGCCTGAAATCTGTTCCGGATAAGCATTGCGAAAATCCCAAATCTCCAACAATTTGAGCATACTATCTATTTGTTCATCTGTTATATCTGATGAAGAAAATCCTAAATTTTGCTTAATATCAAGCCAAGGAAAAAGCCTGTTTTCTTGAAAAGCAATCCCGACTTTTTGTCCGCCTATATCAACGCTTCCGCCGCTAAGCCTTTCAAGCCCCGCTATAAGTTTTAAAATCGTAGTTTTTCCGCATCCGCTTTTACCGACAATAGCGGAAATTTTTCCCGCTGCAAAAACCGCGCTAATCCCATTGACGGCGTTTATTTGCTTGTCTTCTATATAATAAACCTTGCTGACATTTTTAAGCGCGATTGGCATTTTGCCCTTCAATAATTTTTTGTAAAGCTAATCTTTTCATAAATATCCTATGATTTATTTGTTAGACCTTTTGCGCAACTGATATATTCGGTCGTTCGTTTGCTTTTGTCGTTCGTCGTTTTATCTTTTACCGTTTCCCGTTTTGGTTTGCCATTCGTCCTAGCGGGCGGGTTTGAAACCCGCGCCATACAAGTTTTTTGTGTTTCATATTTTGTATTGATTTTTCAATGCGTTTTTGATTTCAATAAATTTTTGGATTTGCATTTCGCAGGGGCAATTCATTTTGTAGAGTCGTTGATAGCCAATGCTAAAAACAAACCCTATCAGATTGTCCGTCCGCTGTATTACTACTATGAAGTGAAATCAGAAAAGAAAGCGAAGCCTTTTCTTGACTATGTTTTATCGGCAGAAGGGCAGAAAATTATATCTACAATTGGTTTTATTTCATTGAAATAAGGCGCAGTTTTGTTGCCAAAAACAGCAGAGGGCGTCTCAAAAGCCTTTTTTGAGATATCCTCCTTTTGTTTGTATTGTCGTTTTTTATTGCGCTTTGCGCAACACATACATTTCGGCAAATTTTCCTTCGATTTGTTTGCCTTCGCTGTCAAGTTGCCGCAATATGTTTTCGCCAACACGAAATTGCGAGTTAAAGCCGTTTGCTTTCCCATTGTCGAGCGTAATACAACTGCCTTCCGCGTTCCAAACAAATTTGCCTTCGGTTTTATATGCTTCGGTAGATTTGCCGAGATAAACCGTTTCCAACACATAGGTCGAATCGTTTAAAGTCAAAGTTGTTTGAATACCCTCGCAATCGGCGCAAGGCGTTTTACCTTTGTATGTTCCCTGCCAATTGACGCTGATTCTTGACGAATGCATATCAATCGCATCAATGCTTTCGCTTGATGTTTTTGATTTGCTCTGCTGTCCGCATGAAGCGAAACCCAATAATACTGCGGCAAAAATTGCCGTAAAAAATACTTTTCTCATTTTTATATCATTCCTTAAATGCCATTACTAATCTATCAAACTCATTTTCTTTGTATGAATCGAGATAATAAATTTTCCCAAATTATTCCAGTATGATAGACTTACGGCGCGTTTCCTTTAACGATGCAACTTTGCTCATATCTTCTTCCCAATATAAAACGCATATCCATAATACTGTTTATATTTTGAATACAAGTCCGCCTCGCGCCTCATAAATGCAATCATATCCTCGACGGTTTTATTGTCCGCATATTTTTTCAAGAATTCCTCCTGCCTTGCTTTTTGCGGAATAAAATAATTGTCTATCCAACAATTTTCAGGCAATGTAAATGAGGCAATAGGAATATACCCTGTTTTTTGCATAATGGAAATATTATGCCCTATTGTGTTAATTTCGGGAACTGCGTCCAACCACCACTTCTCAATTTCAGCAGGACGACAATCGGTAAACCATGACTCATGTGTTACGGCAATATAACCATCTTTTTTAAGGAAGTCTTTCCAATGATTCAAGCCTTTTTCAAAACCTATATTGGCAATAGCTCCTTCAGACCATATAAGGTCAAATTCCATTAATTTAGCACCGCTCATATTTTTATTGCTCCTCCAATGCTTTAAATGCGGAAGCAATTCTTTCATCATTTTTCTGGCTTCATCTTCGCTCTTGACCACATTCCCCTCAATCATATAGGGGACGCAGATTTCAATCATTTCATCCATTGTTCCTTTAAATAATTCCCCTTTGTTATAACAATAGTTGCAATAATCTTTGTTCTTTGAACCGTCTTTTTCTGTTCCATACAGTTCATCATTTCCACCCATTGGAATTCCACAAACTTGACAACAACTTTCTTCCACTTTGATTTTCTCCTCTGTTTCCATTAATGCGGCGTTTGAGAGAATTCTTTCAATTTCGCGAAAGGGAAGATTGTCCATCGAACCGACAATGCCTTTTACCCGCTCTTGCAGGTTCAGTTTAGCGGCATTGGCGTTGAATAAGTCGATAAAAGCGGGAGAGAGGTCGATTCCCGTGATATTGCCCCTTGCGTGTTGCGCTAAAACCATTGTCTGACCGCCTGTTCCGCAGCCTAAATCAAGTATTTGCGATTCGGCGGTAAGATTGTCTATAAAACTCAATGCCTTGATGGTCATTTCGGGACTGCCGGGTCCCTGCCGTTGCAATCCCGCAAAATATTCGCAGATTAAATTCATGTCAAATTCGTGAATGGATTTATTTTCGTGTTTCATAATTATTTTCTCCTTTATATCTCTTTTTTCGGTTTCAAAATAATTGTGAAAGATTTTTGTTTGAATATCTCATTGGCGATTTCGCGTATTGTTTGCTCATTGACGCTTTCTACTTCATTCAAATAGCTCTCGTCATAAGCGTAATCGCCCCATAAAAGTTCTTTTAAACCGTAAAAACGCGACTTGGCGCTTGTCGTCAAACGACTAAGAGCGTAAATGCCTTTTATATATGTTTTAACATTGTTTAATTCCTCTTTACCAACGCCTTTGGCGCAAAAATTTTTTAAGATTTCGTCTATTCTTTTTAAAGTTAAATCTATATTTTTTTTATCTAACCCAATGTATATAGAAAAATGGCTTTTGACGAGTTTGGCATTATACGATGAGCCTACTTCATAAGCCAATCCCAACTTTTCCCTAAGTTCAATAAATAAGCGGCTTGTCATTCTGCCGCCAAGTATATTTGACAAAACGCTTATTGCCGCAAAATTTTTGTCTCTTAAAGAGGAAACGGGAAAACCCGTCAAAATAAAAGCCTGATTGAATTTTCCGTCTATAATCTCTTTTTCTTTTGATGGAGATTTAACAGCAAATTGCGGCTCTTTAAACTTTTGTCCTTCTTTAATTGAGCCGAAATTACGCTCTAAAACATTTTTGACGCTTTCAAAATCAATATTTCCAGCTATGGAAATTAAAATGTTGGAAGCATTATAAGAAAATTTATGCATCGCTTTTATATCGTCTAAATTTATATTGTCTGTAGTGTCGGGCGAGCCGCAATAATGATATTGATATGAACTGCCATTATAAAAGTTCTTTGCAAAATGTTCGCCTACAACAGACTTTATATCGTCTTGATTAGACTTAAAAAACGCTTTAAGCATTTCTTTTTCAAAAGCAAGTTCGTCGGCGCTAAAAGACGGGTTTATAATTATGTCTGATAAAATTTCCGCCGCCGAAACAAAAAACTCCGATAAACAATCTATACTCAAACAAGAGAAATCATAGTCTTGCAAAGATGACAATGAAGCGCCTATATCGTCTATATCTTTTGCAAGACGCTCCTTAGAGCGGCTCATAGTCGCCTTTTGCATAAGATTATTTGTAAGAGCGCAAACGCCCGCTTTAGATATATCCTCGCTTGTAGCCGATATTGGCGAGAAAATTTTTAGAGAAAAAACTTTTGCGCCGCCCGTTTTTTCAAATAAAACTTTGATATTGTTTTTTAAATTAAATATTTGCATTGTAATAGTCCTTTTTAAGTATTGTTGTTGGCGCTAGAACGAATGGGGACAAGGGCAATATTTGTAATCAAATCTTTTGCACCGTATTTAGCAAAAAAATCTTTTATACTTTGCTTGTTTACGCTTTCAATTTTGGACAAATAATTATCTATTAAATCCTTCCTTTCCATAAGAGTCCAATATCCAAACATAGAGGCTGTTTTAGATGGAATTTCGGCGGAAAAGTTCCAAGAAGTTTTAAGAGATATTTTTGCTCTGTTTAATTCTTCGTCGGATGCGCCTTTGTTTATTATATCCGCAATTTGATTTTGCATTTCTTCTTTGATTTGAGAGATATTTTTTTCGTCAAAAACTGCATCCATATAAAAAAGTCCATTACCCTTCATAGCGTAAAACGCGCAATCGATTTCATAGACAAGTTTTTTTTCCTCTTTTAAAACTTTATATAGTCTTGACGAATTGCCGCCGGCAAGAATTTCTGCCGATAAGCCTGCGGCATAAAAATCTTGAGAAAGACTGTCCGGTCCGATAAAACCGCTTATCATATATCCATTTTCTACTTTTGCGTTTTTTGTTAAATCATTTCCTTTATGCAGGCTTTCTTTAAGCGGAGGCTCATGAGGAATTTCTTTTTTTTCAAATTTTCCAAACGACTCGTCAATAATAGGTTTTATTTGAGCCTCGTCAAAATTTCCGCACACTACAACAAGCATTTTGCCCGCCGCATAATGCGTTTGATAATAATCGTAAATCTCGTCTCTTGAAACGCCCGCTATGATTTCTTGCGTTCCTATTATGCTGTTTTTCATAGCGCTTTCTTTATATATATTCTCAAAAAACATATCGCCAAGCGTAGAAAAAGGATTGTCCAAATGTCTTTGTATTTCTTCTATCACAACCTTTCTTTCTCTATCAATATCGGGCGCGTTAAAAAGAGGATTTGAGACCGTGTCTGCAAGCATTTTGATTATTTTTTTTGCGCCGTCTTTATGGATATTGACATAATAGGCTGTGTAATCTTTTGAGGTTTCAGCATTTATATATCCGCCCATATTTTCAACATTTCTGCTAAAACTATCGCCGATAAAGTTTTTGCTGCCTTTAAACATCAAGTGCTCAATAAAGTGAGACAGACCAGCCTGAGACGGTTTTTCGTCAATAGCGCCTACCCGCGTAAAAACTTTAACGGAAACGACCTCGCTATTATCATTGTGAATAAATAAAACTTTAACGCCGTTATCATATTGAAACATTTGGACTCCTTAAAAATTCTTTGATTTGAGCGTCAAGCGCTTGCGCTTCTTGTCCGATGAGCAAATGCAATTTGCCGTCGGGCTTTTTGATTAAACCTTTCGCTCCAAGCCTTCTTGCTCTTATCTCGTCTATTTTTTTGTTATCTGCAACTTCAAAAATAATTCTCGTATCGTTAAAATTTGCGCTAATGATATTTTCTTTGCCGCCCATAGCAAAAACATATTGCTGGGCGGTATGCAACTCATGCTCAACCGGCAAAGTATCAGGCTCATCATAAACAATAGGATTTTTAATTTCTTTTTCTTGTCCGAAAATCTTGCTAAAAATTCCCATAAATCTCTCCTTGTTATTTGTTATCTAAAAGATTGTCCCGCAATGACGAGGCTGACTTTTTGACTATCATAAAAAGCGGCTTTGCCGCATCACATCTCTTTTCTGCCGGCGATAGCTCTTGAAATTGTTATTTCGTCGGCATACTCAATATCTCCGCCTACCGGCAAACCATATCCCAATCTTGAAACTTTTATGCCAAGCGGCTTTATAGTTTGCGCAAGATAAAGCGCCGTCGTCTCGCCCTTAGAATCGGTATCCGTGGCAATAATTACTTCGCCTATTTTATCGTTTTTCAATCTTTCAATAAGTTGGCTTATTTTTATATCGTCGGGACCTATAGCGTCAAGCGGCGACAAAGCTCCGCCGAGCACAAAATATAAGCCATTATATTCTTTGACTTTACTCACCGCTATCAAATCTTGAGGAGTTTCCACCACGCATAAGATATTTTTCTCTCTCGTATTATCGGAACATATAGGACATGGATCGCTTTCATTTAAGTTAAAACATATACGGCAATACTTCATCTTTTGGCGTCCGCTGTTTATAGAATCAATAAGCCTATTAACTTCGCTTTGCGGCATCTTCAAGATATGATAAGAAATTCTCTCAGCCATTTTCGGACCAATGCCCGGCAACTTTTTTATTATTTGCGTCATTTTTTCTACGCTTTGCGGTCTGTTCATATTTTCCTTTGGGTTTCTTGCGCCATTGTCTGTCTGAACTAAGTATCAAATGAGATTGCAGGTCTTGCCTGCAGCAAAACAAACTTTTAGAGACGACTTTTTTAGACCTTCTTTGCCTTACCGCCGAACTTTTTGGCTATGTTTTCTATATTGCTTGGCGGTTCTGTTTTTGCAGTTTCTTTAAAATCTTCTTTGACTTCATATTGAACTGCGGCTAAATCGTTTTTCTCTTCCTCATCTGCGGCGACTTCATTAACTTGTTTTTCAGGAGAAGGGATTGTCGCCGTTTTAAATTTTGCCGATATATCCAATCCTGTTTTTCTTTTAAAAAGTTCCGTTATTTGCTTTTGAAATCCCAATGCGCCTTGACAGCAAAAATCATTTGGAAAAGAAATTTCTATATCGGTTGATGAAATAACTTTTGCAATGCCGTCCCTTAAATATGAGGCGGTCAAATGTTTTTGAGCAATTTCATCAACAATGTCTTGCCATAAATCTATTAAATCCACATCTGCGGACACAACGGTTTTTTGACGAACTTGCGGTTCTGTTGCGGCAATAGAATTAGAAAAAACAGCATCGCCGCCGCCGACTCTGTTTTCAAGTTCCGAAATTTTATTGATGAGTTCGCCGACATTATAATACGGCTCCGACATTTTCAAAAGATACATTTCAAGGATTATTCTTGGCTGGTCATTATAATGCATATCATTTAACGCTTTTGATATGAGATTGTTCATTCTGATATGTTTTGCCGTTGTAAAAAGCGTCTTTTGTTTTTCAAAAAGTTGTTTGTCTGAGCCTGAAATTTCTGAAATTTGAGGGTTTATAGAATATATCATCACTTCTCTTAAATGATCGCGCAAATCTCTTGCAAATTGCAAAATATTATAACCTTGCTCCGCGATTTCCTGCACAGTCTTTAAAATTTTTTGTATGTTCCCATCGGCAAGATTTTCTGTAATAGAAGCGATAATATCTCTCGGCAAAAGTCCAAGCAAACCTCTCATATATTCGCCGTTGATATTTCCGGTATTTGAAGATACGGCTTGGTCAAGCAAACTCAAAGCGTCTCTCATAGAACCGCCCGACGCTCTAACGACTATATTTAAAGCCTCGTCGTCAATTTCAAAATTTTCTTTTGCGGCTATTTCTTTTATTGCGCCCGCAATCTCTTTGCTTGACAAAAGTTTAAACCGAAATCTCTGGCATCTTGAAAGTATAGTGGTAGGAACTTTATGTTCTTCCGTAGTAGCCATAACAAAAACTACATGTTCCGGCGGCTCTTCTAAAGTTTTGAGCAAAGCGTTGAAAGCCGCATCTGTTATTTGATGAGCCTCGTCTATAACATAAACTTTATATTTAGAATTTGCGGTGGAAAATTTTACATTTTCTCTCAAGTCTCTTATTTCGTCTATGCCTCTGTTTGACGCTCCGTCAATTTCCATAACGTCAAGACTTGAACCCGCGCTTATTTCTTTACAATTATCGCATTTGCCGCAAGGGTGCGCGGCGGGCCCTTCTTTACAATTTAAGGCTTTAGCAAAAATTCTCGCCATAGTGGTTTTGCCTGTTCCGCGAGGTCCGCTAAAAAGATAAGCGTGGGCTATACGACCCTCAGTGATAGAATTTTGAAGAGTGCGGCAAACATGCTCTTGCCCTATTACTTCGTCAAAATTATTTGGTCTAAACTTTCTTGCCATTACTAAATAAGACATATTTCCCTCGTAAATTTTATTTTTATTCTTTCGCTGTCATTTTTGACATAACAGCGCCCTGTCATTTTATCCATTGTTGATTGTCATTCTTACGATTGCTTGTTTTGCGCAGATGACCGCTATTTCATAAATTGAGAGATGATAGAATTTGATAGAAAGACAAAATCCTTTGAAAGTTTTATTCTGTCATTGTCTCTATATAGCATTTTCTGTTCTAAAAGATTATTGAGAATTTTTTCGCGTCCATTATCAAAGTTTTCAATAGCCGTTCCTTCATTTAAAAGGCGTAAACCCAGCATAATACTTTCTATTTTGCGCAATTCATCATCTATATATTCTTCTTGCTCTATTGAACTTTCTTGCCCGCAATGACAAAGGCTGCTAATATAGCGCTCTATATTTTCAACATTTTTATATCTTTTATTTTTGAAATATCCCGCCGCGCTTGCGCCAAGACCTATATATTCATAATTTCGCCAATAATTTGAATTATGCAATGACTCTTTGCCGTCTTTTGCCCAATTAGAAATTTCATAATGAATAAAATTGTTTTGAGATAAAATTTTGCAAGCGTTTTGATATAAATCATTTTGCATATTTTCGTCAACGCTTATGCCTTTTTGATAAAAAAGAGTTTCTTTTTCTATGCTCAAAGGATAAAGAGAGAGATGGGAACAATCAAATTGCAAAGCCCTTCCCAAAATTTTTTGCCAATCTTTTATACTGCGCGCAGGCAAACCATATATCAAATCAATATTCGTATTTTTAAAACCGACATTGCCGATGCTTTCAAAGACTTCAACAAACCTTTTAAAATTGTGAACTCGTCCTAAAAATCTCAAATCGTCATCATTACAAGATTGAAGACCAATGCTTAATCTATTTACTCCCGATCTTTTTAGAAATTTTAATTTTTCATCATCTGCCGATTCTGGATTTAATTCAAAAGTCCATTCTTTTAAATTGGACAAGTCAAAGATTTTATGTAAAGAGCCTATAAGTTTTTCTATTTGTCCGCAAAATAAAACTGACGGCGTTCCGCCGCCTATATAAATTGTGTCAATTTTTGCGCCGCTAAATTGTTTGGCTTGATTGAGTAATGCAGATATGTATTTGATTATTTGGTTTTCATCGTATTTAATAGAGAAAAAATCGCAATAAAAACATTTCTGTCTGCAAAAAGGAATATGAATATATAATCCTAACATTATTTATTTTCAAACTTCTTTATTAAAGCGTCTATTTGTTTTTCCAAATTCTTAACATCGTCGGAATCATTTGTAATTTTTATATCCGCAAGCGCCGCCGTTTTAGAAAGTTGTTGTCCCGAGCCTTCTTCTTGAGACTCTTTTTGTTCAAGTTTAACAAAAGTATCAAAATCCTGCGGGTCGCCGTTTCTATTTCTTTTTTTCATTCTTTCAAAACGGATTTTTGCAGGAGCGTCTATATCAATCAAAATAAAATTCGCATTCTTTTTTAATTCCAAAACTTCGTCAGGGTGTCTAATGGAAGTAATACAATAATTTTTACCGCTGTCAGTCTTTTTAATCGCCATTTTAGACAAAACCCCATTGCCATTTTGCGCGCGCAATTTTGTCCCAAAAACTATTAAATTCTCTCTTGTAGGCTCAACTCCTTGCGCCTTCATCTCTTCCCTGATAATATCGGAAAGTGAAAAATGTTCAAATCCAAACTTTCTAATAATATAGTCCGCCGCGGTGTCTTTCCCCGAAGCATAAGAGCCTGTTAAACCTATAATCATTTGTCCCTCCTGCCGATATTTCAAACATGCGGATTTTATCAGTTTTATGTTTTATTTCAAACCCACCGCATTTAATCATCTAAAATGATCCGAAATAAAAAGACGACGCGCTTTGCGATGTGGGCGGGTTTCAAACCCGCTCCCTACAAGATTCATTATGTTTTTTGAACTATTGTTTGTTGTTCTTGTTGTTTTTGCGCTGTCTTGGGCGGTCTTCGGACGCATATTGAGTTGCGGCACTTGTATTTGAAATCACATTGTTGGCAATGGCTTCTGTTGGGAGTCCAGTTTTCTTCGGCGATTTTCTCGGCGGCTGTCATTGATATATTTATCGCATTTTCTATGTCTTGCTGAGTTCTTGCGGTATAAACTTTTTTGTTTTGAGATAGAAAATATATGCAAATTCTATCGGGATTAAAACCAAAAATGGTTTTACAGGCATAAGCGTAAAATGTCAACTGCAAATCTTTATCAACTTTTTCTTGATTCCAAACTTTTGAATGGGTCTTATAATCCATAATCTCATAAGTTCCATCGGGATATTTGTCAATTCTGTCTATTATGCCTACAAATTTATATTTGCCGATATTGGCGTCAAAGTTTTTTTCCGTATATAAAATTTCAGCGTCGCTTTGTTTGAATGAATTGAAATAGTTTGAAAGCATTTTTTGTCCGCGCAGATAATATTCAAAAGCGCTAATAGGCGTCAAAAAACCGCCGCTTTTCCAACTGTCATCATAACATTCCATCAAAAAGTTCCAAGTTTTTCCTTTTTGAGAGTGGAATTGTTCTAATGTCTTGTGAATCGTATGTCCGAAAGATATGTCCGAATTTACGGGCGTGTGCAAGTTGTCTATATAAATAAGTTTGTATCTAAATGGACAAAATATATAAGCGTTCACGCGGGAATAACTTATTTTAAATTCATTGTCATAATTATTGCGGCGCAACTGTTTGCCCATTGGGAATTCCTTTTTTATTTTTGCTCTCTCCGCTTTGCGACCCTCGCCATCTTTTATCTTTGTTCAAAGTCCCTCTCCCGTAAGAAAAGAAAGAAACGCTAATTAACTCGTCAAATACGATTAGTTTGTCAATTGCGGACTTTGACCATGCGTCAATGCGGATTTCGGCATAATACCTGCGGGTTTTCATATCGTCAATCCTGAGTTTGACCCGCAATCTCCGTTGTTTCTTAAAAATGCTTGCAGGTCAAGCCCGCAATGACAACTTATAAAAATCTATTATAGTGTCTCCATATTTCTCGCTTCTAAATAGATTTAATCCATCTATCGCTCCAACAAATTCTGTTTTGTGTCTTTGAGAAAGCAGGACGGAATCTTCTTTTAAAATTTCAAATCTGACTATATTTTGCAAGGTGGGTTTAGTGAGAGCCAGCATTTTTTTATTTACATCTTTATAGGGCGGTCCTGCAAAAACTATATCGTATTTATTCCGTAATAAAGCGAAATCTTTGATAATATCGCAGCGGATTATTTCTGCTCTATCGTCAAACTTCAAAAAATTTATATTTTGTTTTATAAGTTTTAACGATGCGGCGGCAAGTTCTGCAAAAACGCAAAATTTTGCTCCTCTTGAAAGAGCCTCTATGCCTACCGACCCCACACCCGCGTATAAATCCAAAAAAGAACAATCAAAAATTTTTGTCTGTAAAATATCAAAAACGGACTTTTTCATCCGTCCCAGCATTGGGCGGATAGACAAATCTTCTTGAGGTAAAGTTTTAAGCATCCTACCGCGAGCCTCTCCTGCAAGAACTTTTAAAGACATTGATACTCCTTTTGAGTAACTTGAAGCGGTGTTGAAATGGACTAAATAGGAGGGATTTTGCCGTTTTTATTACATAAAAATATGGAGCTAAGGGGGATTGAACCCCTGACCTCTTGCATGCCATGCAAGCGCTCTCCCAGCTGAGCTATAGCCCCATCTTTGTTTTGACTATTTAAGATGATTAACTCGTCAAATCTTCTTAATCTGCCGCCTGCGGGTCAAGCCCGCAGACGACGGCAAAAGAATTTAGTTGATTAGAGTTTCCTTTTTTTCTTTCTCAACTTCCAATTCCAAATCTACTTTTATGCCGCCGATTTGGGTTTTGGTTGTTACCAAATTGTAAATCCAAGCAAGCAGAGAACATATTAAGGAATAAAATACGACATAAAGAACTAATCCTATCAATCCCATTAATATGGCTGTTATCATACTAATCCACTCGCCTGTAATAATGGTAATAATGCCGAGTATAAACACGGCAATGACATATATCGCAATCCCTATTACAAGCATCATAGCGCCTACTGTCTTAAAAACTGAAGATATGTCTACCTTCCTTAAAGAATATAAAGCCATTTTGCACCTCCTCTCTTATAATGCCCCGCGTCAAAATGAGGAAAAATTCCCCGATGTCTGATTTTTACTTTATCAGTTTATAAACAGACATATTCCATTTCAGTTCTGTTGGATTTTTGGCGGAATCAAGGCTGCCCTGCAATTGTCCAAAAACATCCGCGCCTTCCGACATACCCGTAGGTATTAGACTTACCGTTGCGCCTGATAATGAATATGTCCCTTTTAGAATCTCTTTGCCATTGATAGTTTGAATATATGTGCCGTCATAGTTGAAAGTCAGATACCATGACTGCCGCACAAAACCTTTAGAACGGAACAGAAAATTTTTACCGCTCAATATATCGTGGATTTCAGAACTGTTGCCGGTTGGAGTGGGAGCGGGCATTGCGCTTTCACAAATTACCACAGCAAAAACTATTGCGATTGCCGCCGCCAAAAATCTGATGAATGAAAAACTCTTCTTCATATAAAATCCTTTCAAAAATTTTTCTCTACAGAATAATCTAATGGTATATCCGCCTTCAAAACAAGCGGGGGGAGTATATACTTTTTAATGAAATTTCTCAAATTAAGCGTTTTAAAACCAAAAAACCCGCTATAAGCAAAATTAAAAATACTATTGATAGTATATTGAAATAGCGTTCAACAGTATTTTGTATTTTTTCTCCAAAAATTCTTATTGCGCCTGCCACCAAAAAAAATCTTCCCGCTCTGCCGACAACCGAACCTATAAATAAAAAAAGAAGGGGAATTTTAAAAGCGCCCGCCGCTATTGTAATCGCTTTATACGGTATGGGCGTAAAAGCGGCGGCAAAAATTGTTAAAAATGCATTGTCTTGAAACTTTTCCCCCAAAGACGCTATTGCGCTTTGAAGATTATAAAAATTCACTACGGCTATGCCGATTGTTTCATATAGGGCATAACCTATAACCCAGCCTAAAAATGCCCCCAATATTGAACCGATTGTGCAAACGAGCGCTTTTCTCCACCATTTTTGGCGGTCGCCTACGACTAATGGAATAAGCAAAACATCAGGCGGGATAGGAAAAAAAGAACTTTCTGCAAATGCTATGGCAAATAAAGCATAATTTGAATGTTTTGTTTTTGCAAAATGTAAAGTCCAATCATAAAGATTTCTAATAACTTTAAATGGATAATTGATAATTTTTTTCATTAAATGAGTTCCTTTATATGCTTTATAAGATGAGCGATTATAGTATATGGGAATTTTTAAGTCAAAAATCCGCATTTAATCATCGCTTTCAGCGTCATTTTTAAATGATTTGACACGAAATCATAAAAATATATAAATCATAATTATATCCATTTGACATAAATTATTTATTGATATATAATTTCAATAGAAACTAAATAAAGGAGGCGGCTTATGGATAAAAGAATGACCATTCAAAAGATGATAGTTGAAAAAAAAGTAATGTCAATGAAAAATCATCCTTGCGCTGAAGAAGTATTTCAAGAGATTTACAAAGAACATCCGCACATAAGTAAAGCAACAGTTTTTCGCATTTTAAGCGACCTGGCGGATAGTGAGAAAATCTATCGTTTGCACACGCCTTATGGCGCTAATTGTTTTGATTATAGGACTGATCCTCATTATCATATTCAATGCTCAAAATGCGAATCGGTAGAAGATATTGAAGTCAGAGATGTGCAAATTCCTCAAAACCCTTTAGAAACAAATGGATTTACAGTCACGGGTTATACTCTTGTATATGAAGGAATTTGCCCGCATTGCAAAGAAGCAAGCATAGAACAAAATATTGTTGAAAATTCATCTGATTTTCAATAGTAAATAAAAAAAGAGGCATAGCCTCACAAGGAGGATGTTATGGCAAAATTAGAAGGCACAAAAACAGCGGCAAATTTGGCGGCGGCTTTTGCAGGAGAATCACAAGCGAGAAATAAATACACTTTTTTCGCAGCTAAAGCAAAAGAAGAAGGGTATCAACAGGCGGCGGCGGCTTTTGAAGAGTTCGCAGACAATGAAAAAGCTCATGCTAAACTTTGGTTTAATCTTTTGGGCGGGATCGGCGGCACAGCGGCAAATCTAAGAGCTGGCGCGGACGGCGAGAATTATGAGTCTACCGATATGTATGTGAATTTCGCCAAGATTGCTAAAGAAGAGGGTTTTAACGATATTGCGAAACTCTTTGAACAAGTCGGCTCCATTGAGAAAGAACATGAGGCAAAATACTTAGATCTTCTCAATAAATTAAACAAAGAGCCGGAAAATCAAAATCCCGTATGGAAATGCGTAAATTGCGGACACACTGTAAAAGCAAAGAACGCTCCAACTCAATGCCCTGTATGCGGGCAAGTTGACATAGCGTGGTCAGGTTCAAAAGCGTATCGACAAGTGAAGGACTAACCCAGTAAATAAAAAAGCCGCCCTTGCTTAATTGCAAGGGCGGCTTTTTTATCGTCTTTTTTACTTTTATTTGACTATTTTAGTTTCCACTCTTCTATTTTTGATTTGCGCTTGCAAAGAGCCGCTCTTATCTAAAAGGAGTTTTTTACCATAGGAAATAATCTGAATTTTCTTTTCAGGGACGCCGAGGCTCACATAATATCTCTTAACGGCATTGGCTCTTTTTGCTCCGAGTCTGACATTATAGTAATCTCCGCCCAAATCATCGCAATAACCTTCAACCACTATATCCCCTTTTTTGTTTTTAAGCAATTCTTTTGCATTTTTGCTTAAAATGACTCTTGCATCTTCGGTCAAATTTGATTTTTCAAAATGAAAATTGACTCTCGCTAAACGGCGGACAATCTTTTTTGGCGGTTTTTTCGCTGATAGCTCGGATACCGCGGGTGCGGGTTCTGCTTTGGCTTGTGGAGCAACTACAGGCTGCGCCTCAGGTTGCGCTTGCTCTTGTTGCGCTGCGGGCGCTGGAGCAGGCTGAGGTTGAGGAGCCGCTTCTTTCTTATTGCACCCCAAAACGCCGACTGACAAAATCAAAACAGCGATTAATAACGCTTGCTTTTTATTCATTTCAATCTCCTTGATAAACGGCTATTTTATTTTTACTGCATTTTCCAACAACTGCGGCGCATATTTAACAAAAAAAATGTTAAAAATCAAGAACACGCATTTAATCATCTAAAATGACACCGAAATAAAAGGTGAAATATCATTTAAGGGATGACACCGAAAGGGAGTTAAATAATGTAGCATTTAGGCTCAAACAAAGGGGGCTTATAT